>DASZYL010000209.1:0-13927 GCA_035545385.1 Sphingomicrobium sp.
ATGTGCTCGAGGGGAGCGTCCGAAAAGCCGGGAACCGGGTCCGGATCACGGCTCAGCTGATCGATGGAGCCGAGGGAGACCATGTCTGGGCGGATCGCTTCGATCGCGATCTCGACGATATTTTCGAGATCCAGGACGAGATCTCGAAAGCGATCGTCGATGCCCTGAGGATCAAGCTCCTGCCTGAGGAGAAGAAGGCGATCGAGCATCGCGGGACGAACAACGTCGAAGCCTACAACCTCTACCTCATGGCCCGGCAGCAGTGGGTGAGCGGGAACTTTGGCGACCCGCGCCGCGACGAGGCGATCGTTCGCGTCTGCATGCAGGCGACCGAACTCGACCCGAATTACGCCCAGGCCTGGGCTCTCATGGCGCTTGCTCAGGCGGAGCTTCGGTTCGTTCACGGCAAGGACGAAAATGCCCTCCCCGCCGCCGACAGGGCCCTCGAGCTCGATGCGGCGCTTCCCGAAGCCCAGTGCATCAAGGCCCGCTACCTCGAAGAGGAAGGGAAAGCCGAGGAGGCGGACCAGCAGATCCGAGCGGCCCTCAAGCGCGATCCCGATTCCTGGGAGGTCAACCGCGAGGCGGCACGAATGCTTTTCCGGCGCGGTCGGAGCAAGGAAGCGATTCCGTTCTTTCAGAAAGCGGCGACGCTCCTCGACAGCGACTGGCACAATCCGCTGATGCTGACGACCTGCTACACCTGCACGGGGGAGACGGCCGAGTTGCGCAAGGCGGCGAAGATGACACTGGAACGGGCCGAAAGGGCGGTTTCAAAGGAGGCGACCAATGGGCAGGCCCTCGCGGCGGGAGCGAATGCGCTGATGATCCTCGGCGACATGGATCGGGGCCGCGACTGGAGCAGGCGCGCACGCCTCCTCGACCCGGAAAATCTCATCATGTCCTACAATCTTGCCTGCACCTTTGCCCAGACCGGAGCGCCGCAGGAAGACGCGATCGATGCGCTCCAGCCGTTCCTCAAAGGGGCGATGACAGCCCAGAATATCCGTCACCTCGAAGCCGATCCCGACCTTGATCCGCTGCGCGAACATCCCCGCTTCAAGGAATTGCTCGCAGAGGCCAAGCAGCGACTGGGAATCACGGAAGTTGCCGCCAATGGCTGATACGCGAGACGTCTTCATCTCTTATGCGAGGCGCAGCGAAGAGGATGCCCACCGAATCGCGCAGTCGCTGAGGCAGCAGGGATATAGTGTCTGGAGGGACGACGAGCTCCCGGCGCATCGCTCTTATTCCGATGTCATCGAGGAGAGGCTGAAGTCGGCAAAAGCCGTCGTTGTCCTCTGGTGCGCCGAGTCCGCGAAATCGCATTGGGTGCGGGCGGAAGCCAATACGGCGCTTGAAGGCGGAACGCTCGTCCAGGCGATGCTCGACGGAACCTTCCCGCCCATGCCCTTCAACCAGATCCAGTGCGCAGACCTCAAGGGGTGGAACGGGGAGACCAGTTCACCTGGCTGGCAGAAGCTCGAAAGCAGCGTCACAACGCTCATCAACTCCGCAGTCGAGGAACCCAAGAGCGAGGCTTCGGCGAGCTCGCCCGCAGCGGCGGACCGCCTCTCGATCTGCGTCCTTCCCTTCGTCAACATGAGCGGGGAGCCCGAGCAGGAATATTTCAGCGACGGCATCAGCGAGGACATCATCACGGATCTCTCGAACGTGTCGGCGCTCTCGGTCGTCGCGAGGAACACCTCGTTCACGTTCAAGGGCGAGTCCATCGACGTGAAGGACGTCGCTCAAAGGCTCGGAGTGACCCATGTCCTCGAGGGAAGCGTGCGCAAGGCGGGCAACCGGGTCCGGATCACGGCCCAGCTGATCGACGGCGCCAAGGGCGATCACGTCTGGGCGGCACGTTTCGATCGCGACCTTACGGACATTTTCGAGATCCAGGATGAAATCTCAAAGGCGATCGTCGATGCGCTCAAGGTGAAACTGCTCCCCGCTGAAAAGAAGGCGATCGAGAGCCGCGGAACCTCGAGTGTCGAAGCCTACAACACCTATCTGATGGCGCGTCAGCAGCTCGTGAGCGGGGACTTTGGCGACCCGCATCTTGCGGAAACCGCCGTGCGCCTCTGCCGGCAGGCAACCCTGCTCGACCCCAATTATGCCGAGGCATGGGCGCTGATGGCGCTTGCCCAGCTGAGGCTTCGCCTGTGGCATGCGCAGGACGAGGACCCTCTTCCCGCCGCCGAACGGGCGATGGCGATCAACCGCAACCTTGCCGTCCCTTATTGCATCAAGGCCAATTACCTCGACGGCGAGGGCCGCAACGAGGAGGCAGAGGAGCTCATGCGCAAGGCGCTCGAGCTCGACCCCAATTCGTGGGAGGTGAACCACGAAGCCTCGCGGCTCCTGTTCCGGCATGGGCGGACCCGCGAATGCATTCCTTTCTTCGAGAAATCGTCTTCGCTCATGGACAATGACTGGCGAAGCCCGATGATGCTCATGACCTGCTACCAGTCGCTCGGCGACAAGGAGAAGCTCCTCGAGGCTGCAAGGACGACGCTCGAGCGCTGCGAAAAGGTCGTTGCCCGCGATCCCACCAATGTCTCGGCGCTCGCGGCAGGTTCCGGAGCGCTCATCCGGCTCGGCGACGAGGCGAGAGCCCGCGACTGGGTTCACCGGGCGCTCTTGCTCGATCCCGACAATCTCAACATGCGCTACAATATCGCCTGCACGCTGGTCGTGGATTTCAGCGACGAGGAAAAGGCGATCGAGGCGCTCGAGCCCTTCTTCGCCAAGATCAACAGCACGATCTGGATGCGCCACGTCGACGCCGATCCCGATCTCGACCCCATTCGCGAGGATCCGCGCTTCGCAAAGATGCTGGCTTCGGCCAAGCAACGCCTCGGGATGCCGGCTGAAGCCGTCAGCGATGCCTGATAGTCGAGATGTCTTCATCTCCTACGCCCGACCGAGCGAGGAGCTCGCGCATCGCATTGCCGAACAGCTCAGGAACGACGGTTTCAGCGTCTGGCGCGACGATGAATTGCCAGCGCACCGGGCCTATTCGGACGTCATCGAGGAGCGCCTGAATTCGGCAAAGGCGGTGGTCGTCCTGTGGTCGGCCGAATCCGCCAAGTCGCACTGGGTCCGAGCCGAGGCCGACACCGCCCGCGAAGCCGGGACTCTCGTCCAGGCCACCCTCGATAGCGCTCTCCCGCCGATGCCGTTCAACCAGATCCAGTGTGCCGATCTCAATGGCTGGAACGGCGAGACCAGCTCGCCCGGCTGGCACAAGCTGCAAAGCAGTGTCGCGGCGCTTGTTCGCGGATCCGACGACGAGCCTGAGGCGGTCCAACCGGCCGCGTCTCGAGCGCAGGCGGTTCGCGCCTCGGTCTGCGTCCTTCCGTTCGTCAACATGAGCGGAGAGCCCGAACAGGAATATTTCAGCGACGGCATCAGCGAAGATATCACGACCGACCTCTCGAAGATCTCCGCGCTCGAGGTGGTCGCGCGCAACACGGCGTTCAGCTTCAAGGGCCAGAGCCCCGACGTGAAGGACGTCGCCGAGAAGCTCGGAGTGAGCCACGTGCTCGAGGGGAGCGTGCGCAAGGCGGGAAGCCGGGTGCGGATCAACGCCCAGCTCATCGACGGATCGACCGGCAAGCATCTCTGGGCGGACCGTTTCGACCGGGATCTCACCGACATCTTCGAGATCCAGGACGAGATCTCCAAGGCGATCGTCGATGCCTTGAGAGTCACACTCCTCCCGGCGGAGAAGAAAGCGATCGAAAGCCGCGGGACGTCGAATGTCGAGGCGTACAACCTCTACCTCATGGCCCGCCAGCAATGGATCCAGGGTTCCTATGGGGATCTTGCCCGCGACAAGGCCATCGTTCGCTTCTGCCAGCAGGCGGTAGAGCTCGACCAGGACTACGCCGAAGCCTGGGCGCTCATGGGGCTGGCCCAGCTTGAGCTACGGTTCGTCCACGGCCTCGAGGAGAACGGGCTGCCGGCCGCCGAACGCGCGCTCGAGATCAACCCCAACCTCCCCGAAGCGCATTGCATCAAGGCAAGGTACCTGGAGGAGGCTGGAAAGGCGGACGAAGCCGAGAAGCACGTGCGCGGCGCTCTCAAGCTCGATCCGGAGTCGTGGGAGGCCAACCGCGAAGCGGCTCGGATCCTGTTCCGCTCAGGTCATGTCGAGGAGTCGATCCCCTTCTTCGAAAAGGCGGCGTCCTCGATGGAGACGGACTGGCGAAATGCCGCGATGCTCATCACCTGCTATGATTCAATCGGCGACAAGCAGAAGGCCCGGCGCGCAGCCAAGATGGCGGTCACGCGATTGGAAGCGGTCATCGCCCGGGATCCCACGAACTGCTCGGCCCTTGCCATGGGAACGGGAGCGCTGGCGGCGCTCGGCGAGCTCGAGCGTGCGCGCGAATGGTCGAGGCGCGCTCTCCTCCTCGATCCTGACAATCTCCTTGGCCGGTACAACATCGCCTGCGCACTCGCCCACGACCTCGACGATCCCGAAGGTGCGCTGGTTGCCCTCGGACCCTATTTTCAGAACACGAGCAGCACGACCGAGATTCGTCATCTCGAGGTCGATCCGGACCTCGATTCGATCCGGAGCGATCCGCGCTTCGTCGCCATGCTCTCAGACGCGAAGCAGCGTCTCGGAATGACGGAAGCGGCGGAATGAATCTCTAGCCTTCGCGGCGGAAATCCATCTGCCAGTTGAGTTCCCATGATGCGCCCTCGTCATAGGAAAAGGACTGCTGCCAGCGAGGCGCCTTCGGGTCCGAGCGGTCCCAGATGAACCTCACCAGGACGGGCCTTCCATTGTCGGTGTCTTGACCTTCGAACCTTCCAAGGACGCCCGAGAATTCTCCAGTGACGGGCGGCTCGAGTTGGCCGAGGCGCTCGCTTGCCCAGTAGATCGACCAGCGCCTCGCTGCCCGCTCGAATGTTCGAAGGGCGATGCCGGAGACGCCAGGGCCGCCAACGGAATGCTCTTCGATATTGCATAGCCCGCCAAGAAGCGGGCGGGTCTCCGCGGTTCCTGGAAACTCGTCCCAGTCTTCGCAGCCTTCCCCGCGGTGGCGGAGCCGGCGATGCACGACGGACCAGCGGCCCATGAGGAAATCGAAGTCACGTTCGCTCATCGCAACTCCGAGCGCTCGGTCGGCTGAAGCCGGAGGACCTGGGGCTCGCCCTCGACGAGCGGATCAAGCGCCTTCGTGGCGCTCGACACGACATTCAGATGCGCGAGGCGATCGGCTTCGTCCTCGAACCTTGCGAACCACACCAGCACCCTCTCCCCTTCGCGCACGGGAAGGCGTGGAAAATTGTTCGCGGCGGTTTCGGGAATGAACCAGGCAAGGACGTGGACGCCGGCAGTCGAAAGCCGGGGCTTCACTTTGTCCTCGAACAGCTCGCGCGCTTCTTCGGGCGATGAGCGCAGGGGATAGATCGTCGCGATAATCAGTCCTTTAGATCTCGCCTCGCGGAGTTCGGGGCGCCTCGCCATGGGCTCGAACCCGGCCGCATCGCTCGGCGCATGAAGAAGGAGGACGTTGTCACTGTCGATCATGGTCGCGTTCGCAGCTTCGCGATGCCCCTTCCACACGGGACCGCCGTAGAAGTTGGTGAGGCCTGAGACGCGCTTCTTCATGTCGGTGAAGCCACGCAGCCAGACGAACCGGTTCGGGTGGTCGAGGTCGCGGAAGGTCCCGATGATCTTCATCCCTTCCGCTTCCTGGGGCTCGATGAAATTGCGCTCGAAAAGGTCGATCAGAACGTCACGCTTGCCCTCGTGGAGCGTGTATTGCCTGAGCTCCACGACCGGATAGGCGGGAGCGGCGCGTGCCTCCTCAACCGATAAGGCTGCGCCCGCAAGGATCGACGCGGCCTTCAATATCGTGCCTCGATTCAAATCCCCTCTCCTTTCGCTGAGTCCCACTAAAACAAACAGGTTGTCCTGTTTTTGTCAACGTTGTAGTCCTGGGAAGGGCACCATGTATGAAGAGATGATGACACCCCGCCCCGAGAGACCAAGGCGCAAGAACGACCCGGCCGGCCTTCGCTCGCGCGTCCTCGACGCCGCATTCTGTCTGTTCCAGGAGCAGGGCTATAATGCGACCGGCGTCCAGGAGATCGCGGCATCGGCCGGAGTTACCGGCGGCGCGCTCCATCACCATTTTCCGTCGAAGAAGGCGCTGGGCCTCGCCGTCATAAGGGAGAGGGTCGGAGCAGCAGTCGAGGAGACCTGGCTCGAGCCGGTCCGGAGCGCTCACTCGGCGCGAAGTGCAATCAGGGAGGTCTTTTGCGCTCTCGCCGCCGAGCTCGACCGCAATGGATCGGTGCGGGGATGCCCGGTCAATAATCTCACTCTCGAGCTCGCCTTCGTTGATCCGGATTTCCGGGCGGAATTGCGCTCGATCTTCGATCATTGGCGAAGGACGCTCGCGACCAAGATCCGCGAGGAAGCCCCCGCGGACGCGGATCGCCTCGCAACGATGGTGGTCGCGTCCTATTCAGGAGCAATGGCGATCGCCAAGGTCGAGCAACAGGGCGAACCGCTACGGCAATGCGCAACCGAGCTTGAGCGACTGCTCTAGGGAGTGTGGCCTTAAGCAAATGGCGCGGCTAGGAGCGCCAGGGAATGCGGGGATTATCGTCCAAAGAAGTCGAGACGGTCGAGCGGGCATCGGCGGAACCCATGCTCGACCAGGTGCTCGCATGGGCCGCCATCAACAGCGGCTCGCGCAACCTTGCTGGCCTCGAACGGATGGCCGACCTTCTCGCCGACTCCTTCGCTTCGCTTCCCGGCGTCCTCCGTTTCGAAAATCCCGAGCCCGTCGAAGCGATCGAAGCCGACGGGCGGACGACGAAGCTGAAGCACGGCCGCCACCTTCACCTGACGGTCCGGCCGACCGCCCGCCTTCAGCTCCTCTTCACGGGTCACATGGATACGGTCTTCGGAGCAGACCACGCCTTCCAGCAAATTCGCTGGCTCGACGACAGCGTCCTCAACGGCCCCGGCGTTGCCGACATGAAAGGCGGCCTCTCGGTCATGCTCGCCGCTTTGAAGGCGGTCGAACGCAGCCCGTTCTCCGACCGCTTGGGCTACGAGGTCGTGATCAACAGCGACGAGGAAGTGGGTTCGCTTTCGTCCGCTGCGCTTCTGGCGAGAGCCGCGCATGGAAAGCGCGCCGCACTGACCTATGAACCGGCAGCGCTTCCCGACGGGACTCTGGCGGGAGCCCGGCCGGGAAGCGGCAACTTCTCGATCGTCGTTCGTGGCCGCTCGGCCCACGCCGGGCGAAATCCCGAAGACGGACGCAACGCGCTTCTCGCCGCCGCCGACCTTGCCCTTCGGCTCGACCGGATGAAGCGCGACGGCCTCAGCGTGAACCCGTCGCGGATCGAGGGCGGAAGTCCGAGCAATGTCGTCCCCGACCTTGCAATCCTTCGAGTGAACCTGAGGCCGCGCACGAGCGAGATCGAAGCGGCCGCGAGCCGGGAAATCGAGGAAGCGATCGCTGCGGTCGCCAGGGAACGCGACGTCGAGATCAAGCTCAGCGGTGGGTTCGGACGTCCGCCCAAGCCGCTCACGAGCGACGCTGAAGCCTTGTTCAAGCTGGTGCAGAAGGCCGGCTCCGACCTTGGCCAGACCATCGCCTGGAAGCCTTCTGGCGGAGTGTGCGATGGCAACAACATTGCCGCTTGCGGCGTGCCGGTCGTCGATACGATGGGAGTTCGCGGCGGCAAGATCCACAGCATGGAGGAATTTCTGATCACCGAGAGTCTCGCTGAACGGGCCGCCTTGTCGGCGCTCACCATCCTAAGGCTGATAGGACAGGCTTGATGGGGTACCGCGTTCGACCTGCAACCGCCGACGATTTCAGGGCCATCTACCAGATGGCAAAGCTGACGGGCGGCGGCTTCACCAACCTGCCACCCGACCGCCAGACGCTCGTTGCGAAGCTCGACCGCTCGCAAAAGAGCTTCGACCGCAAGGAGGATACGCAGACGGGCGACCTCTACATGTTCGTCCTCGAAGACCCCAAGGCGGGAAAGATCCGGGGCACATGCCAGGTGTTCGGACAGGTCGGAGTGACCCAGCCCTTCTATTCCTACCACCTTAGCACGCTCACCCAGACGAGCCCCGAGCTCGGCAAGACCTTTCGCAACCAGCGCCTGTCGCTCACGACCGACCTTGAAGGCTCGTCCGAGGTCGGAGGGCTCTTCCTTCATCCCGAAATGCGGGCGACGGGGCTTGGCGCCCTCCTCGCGCGCAGCCGTTACCTCTTCATGAAACTGCACCGCGGACGGTTCGGCGACCGAACCCTTGCCGAGCTTCGCGGAGTGATGGACGAGGCCGGACACGCCCCCTTCTGGGATGCGCTCGCGGGCAAGTTCTTCGGAATGAGCTTCCCGGAGGCCGACGAGTTCAATGCCGTTCACGGGACCAAGTTCATCGCCGACCTCATGCCCCGCTCTCCGGTCTATGTCGCGCTCCTCACCGAGGAGGCCAAGTCCGTGATCGGCCAGCCGCACCCGAGCGGCCGCGCCGCCTTGAGGATGCTCGAGCAAGAGGGGTTCGTCTTCGACCGCTACATCGACATCTTCGATGGCGGGCCGACCGTCACTGCACGGACCGACGATATTCGAACGGTGCGGGAATCGCGCGAGGACAAGATCGCCGAGATCGCCGAGGGTGGAACCCAAAAGGTGATTGCAGCGACGGGCCGGCTCCAGGACTTCAGGGCGTGCTGCGCGTCGGTGAAGAGGCTTCCCAAGAAAGGCCTGCAGATCGATCCCGAGGCAGCGCAGCTGCTCGAGGTCGAGATCGGCGACACCATACTCACGGTGCCCAAGTGATGCTTCGCGAAATCAACTTCGACGGGATCGTCGGACCGAGCCACAATTATGCCGGCCTCAGCTTCGGGAACGTCGCGTCGATGGGCCATGCGGGACAGGTATCGGAGCCTCGCTCGGCAGCGCTCCAGGGCGTCGAGAAGATGCGCTCCAACCTCGCTCTTGGACTCGTCCAGGGCATTTTCCTGCCGCACCCCCGGCCCCACCGGGGCTGGCTTGCGCGGCTCGGGACGACGATCGAGGATGCCGAACCGGCGCTTGCAGCAAATGCGATGTCGGCATCGCCGATGTGGGCAGCGAACGCGGCGACCGTATCGCCGGCGCCCGATACTCGCGATCGCAAATGCCACCTCACGGTCGCGAACTTAAGGACAATGCCGCACCGCAGCCTCGAATGGCGCTCGACGCTTTCGCAGCTGCTCGTCGCCTTCCGCGACGGCGGCTATTTCCAGGTCCATCCATCGATCCCACCGGCATTCGGGGACGAAGGAGCCGCAAACCACATGCGGCTCACATCGAGCCATGGCGAGCCCGGGGTCGAGATCTTCGTCTATGGGGTCTCGGGAGGGGCATTCCCTGCCCGCCAGCACGTCGAAGCATCGAAGGCGATCGCGAGACTTCACCTGCTCGATCCCGAGCAGACGATTTTCGCTCAGCAGTCCGAAGAAGCGATCGCCGCGGGCGCATTCCACAATGACGTTGTTGCCGTCGCGAACGAAAATGTCCTGTTCGCCCACGAACAGGCCTTTGCCCACAAGCAGGTTCTGATCGATGCCTGCCGGGCCCGGCTTTCGAACTTCGAATATGTCGAGGTGCCGGCCTCCGAGGTACCCCTCGGCGACGCCGTCAAATCCTATCTCTTCAACGCTCAGCTGGTGACCCCGCCCGACGGCGTGATGACCCTGATCGTCCCCGCTGAAGCGCGCGAGACAGCTTCGGTCTGGGGATGGATCGAGCGCCATTTGGCGGGGAACGGTCCGATCCGCCGCGTTGAAATCGTCGACGTCCGCCAGTCGATGGCGAACGGGGGCGGACCTGCCTGCCTCAGGCTTCGAGTCGTCGCCGATCCCGCCACGGTCGATCAAAGGTTCCTGGTCGACGATGCAAAGCTCGACCGGATCGCGGACGTCATCAGAAGCAGCTGGCCCGAGCGCATTGCTCATGACGAGTTGCAGAGCCCGGCGCTCATCGCCGACGTGGAACGCGCCCGCGGCGCGCTTCTCGAGACCCTCGGTCTTTCCGAGCTCGCGCTCGCGTAAATCCCGATTTGGGACGCGCCGCCAAGTCTTACCGCGACTTTAACCCTGTTCTTTAGCATCCGAAGGGCGCAAAACCGCCGCTGAGGCGTTGATGCGTTAACGATGGCAAAGCTCAGGAAAATCGGCCGGCTGTTCACGATCAAGACGCGCTTTGAAGCGTGGCTCGTGATCTACGCAATCGCCCTCGGCGCGGTCGAACGGGGCCGCCACTATCTCGAGACTTATCCCGGCTGGGGCGGCTGGATGCTGGCGATAGCCTGCACCGGGGTCGTCTTCATCGCCGGGGCAAAGCTGCTCGACGCGGTCAGGCCGGCCGAGCCCTCGAGTGCACCAGCTCCTTACCGCGCTGCCCTACGCCGACGTTCGGTTACTGGTCGTAATCGACCCACGCACCTGCCGATCCGTCGTGGTTCAGCTTCACCGATTTCACATCGCATAGATTGACGTCGGTCCAGGTCACCGGACCCTTCCCGCTGACCTCGGCACGAATGTCGAACGCGCAATCCTTGTCGGAAAAGCTGATTGGGCCGCGCGCTCCCGCAGCAGGCGCGGTCCCGAGCGGCTTCCAGTCCGCAGTTCCGGCCCGGCGAATGGAGAGGTTCGAAAGCCCTTCGCCCGTCCCGTTGATCAACGTGAAATTGGAGGCGCCTGCGAGCGCGGCCGAGGTGGGGACGATGAGCCCCACGAAAAGTGCGAGCTTCTTCAACATGAGCGCCACCATACATCGGTGGCGCTCAGTGAGGAATGACTGACTTTTTCTTGTCGTTAGGCGGCGTTGAGCTCGGCGTAGCTCGGACGGCGCCCGCTCCAGAACACCGGGGTCGGTGCGGGCCCGTGAGTGCCTGCCTCCTTCAAGGGAAGAGCGGTCGAGCAGAAGGCGCATTCGGCCGACATTCGGCCGATGAGCCAATGGGTCCGGCCGCAGCCGGGGCAGTGATTGACTTCACCGTCGTGATAGACGGCGTGATATCCGCGCGCGCTGGGATTGAAGAAATTGCGGCGGGACTCGATCGAACTGAGCATGGTGCTTTCCTTCGAAACCATTTGAACGCTCCAACGAGCGGCGAGTCGTTAGGTTTCAAGGATGATCTGCTTCCTCGCCCGAACTGTCATTCCAGAGCAACAGTGCTGTTCCAGGCTGGGACATTCCTGGCCCAAACGAGGCCCTCGCTCTCTTCGGAGCCGATCGGCTGTGGATATTAACCATCTCTTAGGCATTCTTAGTAGATGGTCCACCAGTTCTCTAGCGGAGGGGGGACCAGTGGAGTCGAACGAGCGTTATTATCGGCGCAGGGCAGTCGAGGAACGAATGGCTGCTCAAAGGGCAATGACTGATACGGCGCGCGCATGGCACGCCAAGCTTGCCGAAGACTTTGCGGAGCGGGCCAGCGCCTCAACCTCTGCGGCAACCGCGACATCGATCTGCACTCAAGGCGCGGTCGCCACCTGATCTTGCCCCTGTCCTAATCTCATCCCACGGCGCGCGGCCATGGAAGATTGGGAACAGTTTTTCGTTGAGAAGAGCCGCCGCCGCTTCGAACGCGAGCGCAGCCACCGGCGCCGCTCACTCGCCAATCTTACGATCGGGCTGCCGTGGCCGGATTGTTGCTTGCCGGCGCAATTGCAAGCTTGGTGTCCTTGAACTGAGAAGGCCCGCCCCCGCGCCAGAGAGGGCGGACCCCCGTTTGCCGGCGCGGCGGTCAGCCGCCGTCGGCTCTGGCATGATACCGCGCACCGACAATCCCTCGCAAGTAAACAAAAGTTTTACAGCGCAAACGGCTCGAGGGCGCCTGAACGGGGCATGTCCGCTCGTCCGATCTTGGTCCAGGCGAGCCGCAAATTTTGGCACCTGCACGGGGCGCCGCTCACCAACGAAACCAAAGCTCTCGGTCGTACTCGGCCAAAGGGTTGCGCCCGCCAATTCCTGCCCCTATGTCGCGCCCCTGCCGTTTCCGGCACCCGCGCGCCCGTAGCTCAGCTGGATAGAGCACCAGACTACGAATCTGGGGGTCAGAGGTTCGAATCCTTTCGGGCGCGCCATTTTCTCCTTTCCTTTCAATGGTTTAGCTAAGTTATGACACGCCGTCACGGGCATTCGGGTTTACACAAAAACGCCGATTTCTGCATTGTTTACACCTGCTTGGCCGCTAACTATCTGATTTATTTGATTTATTTGAAAGAGCAGCAGTTTTCTTATCTGGGTGTCTGGTGCGCAGGGAATTGCGTCCTTCACTAAGAAACTCGCGGAAGATGTCACGCCCGAGGATGAAGCGGTTGAGACTGCGGTCCTGGAGGCGTCTCGCCCAGCCGCCAGATTATCAAATTTGCCGCTGGAGCCTCGCCAGACCACCTACTTCGTAGTTCCGACGAAAGCCGGGAAAGTGGCGAAGAATCTATTCGCAACTCTATCCGGGGGTGGCGAACTGCAAGTTGCAGAATGTCCCGAAAAGGATGGGGAGGTTGCCTTCGCCCTCACGTATCCCGTCTCGTACGAGCAAGGATTGAATTACGGGCCGCGGCTCGCCGCTTTTGCAACACTTCTTAAAGGCAAACGAGAGCTGCCCCCTAAGTTCCAGTCTGACGCAGGTTAGAGCCACGCCGCGCTTATGGTAGCGACTGCCGTTTCAGTCATTGCGGACATTAGCGATCCCCTCTCGGAGAGCCGCCACCAGAGCTTTCGGCGGCGCGCAGAAAATACGCTAGATAGATCGTGTGGTTAGATCTCCTGTCGTTCGTGATAGCCGCGCCGACCTGGACGAGTCCGTCCTTGCGCATGTCGGCAATGATTGATCTTTCCTCGTCTCCGTAGCTGGTGTGCAGCTTCGGCTGCGGGATCACGGCTGCAACCTCGCAGGTTTTGTATCCACACATCACTCGTAGCAACTGCGGCTTCTCATCGAAGAAGCGAACTGTGCTGTAACGGTCCCTGAGTGCTCGCTCAGCTTCACCAGCCCAAGATGTGTCCCTGTCCTCTTGGCGAATGGCCCGGTAGAGCCACGTCGAGCCTACCACCTCGAACGTGCCGACCGCCGGGTCGGTGATTGTGTGTGGAACAGTTTTTGGCAGTAACCGATGTTCTCAGGCCACGGTGGTCCACGGCATGAGCTCACCGATGCGGTTTGCTGGGTGACCGCTTGCGAGCTTCGATAGCGTCTCGGTCAGCCATGATTGCGGGTCGATGCCGCTGAGCTTGCAGTTCTCGATGAGCGTGGCGATGACCGCCCAGTTGTCGCCGCCTTCATCGGAGCCGGCGAAGAGCGCGTTTTTGCGATTGAGCACGAGCGGCCGGATCGAGCGCTCGACGGTGTTGCTGTCGAGATCGATCCGACCATCGTCGAGGAAGCGGGCAAGGCCAGTCCATCTCGTCAGTGCATAGCGGATTGCTTCGCGCAGCTTGCTCTTGGCACTGACCTGGCGCTCGCGCGCTTCGAGGTAATGGCGAAGATCATCGACAATCGGGCGGCTGCGTGCGTTGCGGACGAGACGGCGCTGGTCGGCCGTTGATCCCCGCACGTCCTCCTCGATGGCATAGAGCGAGGCGATACGGCGCAGCACCTCGGTTGCGACTGGCGAGCTGTCGGCGAGCTCGTAAAACTTGCGCCGCACGTGGGCCCAGCAGAAGGCAAGGCTGACCTCGTTGCGCCGCTTCGCAAGCGCCGCGTAACCGCCATAGCCATCGACCTGTAGGATGCCGGCAAAGCCCTTCAAATGCGCTTCTGCGCGCTCGCCCTTGCGATCCGCGGCATAGACATAGGCGACCATTGGCGGATCGCTGCCGCCCCACGGTCGATCATCCCTGGCATAAGCCCAGATCTGGCCCCTCT
>DASZYL010000210.1:0-4847 GCA_035545385.1 Sphingomicrobium sp.
TGCATCCACGCCATTGCGCCCGAGACCAGCGCGAAGAGCAGCATGAAACAGCTGGTCCAGATCCCGGTAAGGTCTGCCATGGCGCCAAAGGCGATCGGCAGTGCGAAGCCGCCAAGACCTCCGATCATTCCAACGAGGCCGCCGACCGAGCCGACATTGTCCGGATAGTAGACCGGAATGTGCTTGTAGACGGCCGCCATCCCGAAGCTCATGAACATTCCAAGCACGAAGGTCAGAATGGCGAACGGGACGAGCCCCATCGCCAGTGTGAACTCCACCGGCCCCTTGATCCCCTGAACGACATAATGGGTCGTCGGATAGCTCAGGAGGAAGGTCGCAACGATCGACACCCCGAAGGTGCAATACATGATCGCACGCGCCCCGAACCTGTCGGAAAGCCAGCCGCCAAAAGCCCGAAAGACGCTTCCCGGGAGGGAAAAGGCGGTCGCAAGCATGCCGGCCATCCCGACATCGAGGCCAAAAGCGCCGATATAATAGCGCGGCAGCCATAGCGAGAGCGCGACGAACGCGCCGAAGACAAAGGCGTAGTAAATGGCAAAGCGCCAGACCTGGAGCTTGGCGAGGGGTGCAAGCTGGTCGGCGAGGGAGGGGGCGTTCGCGGCGGAGCCCCGCTGCCGCGCCAGGGGATCGTCCCTCGTCAACGCGTAGAAGACCATTGCAACAAGAGCGAGTGCCGCGGCCCAGATCCGGGCGACCGTTATCCATCCAAGCGCCACCATCAGGAACGAGGAGAAGTTGGTGATCGCCGCGCCGAACGTTCCCATGCCGAAAATCCCGAGCGCTGTCCCGGTGCGCTCCTTCGGGTACCAGCGCGCGACATAGGCAACGCCGGCTGCAAAGCTTCCTCCGGCCACTCCCATGAACAGCGCAGCGGCGAGGAACTGGATGTAGCTGTGCGCGAAGGTCAGGAGGAAAGCCGCTACGGCTCCGGTCAGCATGACGAGCGCCATCACCTTCCGCCCGCCGAAGCGGTCGGAGAGGATTCCAATGAACAGGCGCGATACGGCCCCGGTGAGGATGGGGGTGCCGACCAATAGGCCGAACTCCGCATTGTTGAGGCCGAGCTCCTTCTGAATGCGGATTCCGATGATCGAGAAGAGCGTCCAGACCGCGAAACAGGCGGTGAAGGCGATGGTGCTCAAGCCCAGCGCCCGCCGGCGCTGGCCCTCGGTAATCATCGACTGCTGCAGCATCATCCTTCAGTTCCTCATCCCAAGTGGCTGCACGGGTGCTTCGTTGACTCGAAAGCCACCCGCACCGCCGGAGGTCATGCCCACGCGCATTTCCACCATCGTCCGGATCGCTCGTTGATCTGGATCACCGATAAGATCAGGAATGTTACGGATGAGGAGAGGATGATGAGCGAGAAGCCGAGCGAGATCAGCGATGCGCCGAGTGTCGAGCTTCCCGGGACAGCGGGAGAGATAGCCAAGGAGAAGCCGGGCCTCTGGCGAGCATTCCAGGAGCTTGGCGCGGAGACGGGAAGGGCGGGTCCCTTGAGCGAACGTGAGCAGCGGCTCGTCAACCTTGCCCTGGCGCTCGGCGGAGACAGCGAGGGCGCGACCCACTCGCATGCGCGTCGTGGGCTCGCCGACGGATTGTCGGCGGACGAGCTCGAACATGTCGCCTTCCTTGCGATCACCACTCTTGGCTGGCCGCAGGCAGTCCGCGGCCTCACCTGGATCCGCGACGTCACCCGCAAATAGAAAATGCCCCGGCCAGTGAAGGGTAGGCGGCCGGGGCAATTTCGCGCCGGACCGAGGTCCGGATCAGAAGAGAGTCCGGAGCCGCGAAAGGGAGGTTACGGCACCGGAGAGGTCAGGATGCGAGGAGATATGCGGGGCCTGGCCTCGAACCCATTTGTCGTTCCCGGGCGCGGGTCCCGCAATGATCTGTATCACGCCTTCCGATGATCCAGATCAATTGTGCGACTAGCCGCCGGTGACGCTCATGTGACGAGCGACCGCGGGCCTCGCTGCTTCGATCCGGAACTGATGGCCCTTGGGCTTTCCTTCGAGCAGCCTGTCGAGTGCCTCGTCGACAGCTGGAGCGCCTCCCGAGCGCAAGAGGTCGCGGAGCTCCACCTTCTGGTCGTGCCCAAGGCAGCCGAAGACCGTCCCCGTTGCAGCGACCCGGATCCGGTTGCAGCCCTCGCAGAAATTGTGAGTCAAAGGCGTGATGAGGCCGAGCCGGACGCCGAGCCCTTCGACCTCGAAATAGCGCGCGGGTCCTCCCGTTCGTGCGAGGGAAGGGATCAGCCGGAACTCATCCGCGAGCCTCGAACGGACATCGCCCAGGGGCAGGTAATGACGGGTCCGGTCCTCTTCGATCTCGCCCAACGGCATGGTCTCGATGAGGGTCAGGTCAAAACCCCTCTCGCCGCACCAGCGGAGCATCGGGGCGATCTCGTCTTCGTTGAGCCCCTTGAGCGCCACCATGTTGATCTTGATCTTCAAGCCGGCAGCCTCGGCCGAGTCGATCCCCGCGAGGACCTGGCCAAGGTCACCGAGCCGGGTGATATGGCGGAAGCGCCGAGGATCACGGCTGTCGAGGCTGACGTTGATGCGCCGGATTCCGGCTTCGAACAGCATCTCGGCGCGGCGCTCGAGCTGCGTTCCGTTGGTCGTCATCGTAAGCTCGTCGAGACCCCTGCCGATGCGATGGCCGAGCTCGGGGACGAGCGTCTCGATCCCCTTGCGGACCAGCGGCTCGCCGCCTGTCAGCCGGATCCGCTTCACTCCGCGCGCGATGAAGATGTCCGCCAGCTCGACAATTTCCTCGAGGGTGAGCACGTCCTTTCGCGGAAGGAAGATCATCTTCTCCGCCATGCAGTAGCGGCAGCGAAGGTCGCACCGGTCGGTGACCGACATGCGCACGTAGGTGATGCGCCGGCCGAACCCGTCGATCATCGGCTTCGAAAGGATCGCTTCTTTGTCCACACCCACCTTGCCTGGCGCCTCTAGATGCGCCTCGTGATTGATTGGTGATCTAGATCAACGGGAGCGGAGCGCCGAATCCGTAGCTTTCCGGAGATGGTCTCACCCGACACTTTCGCGAAATACGCCGCAATGCGCGTTCCGCGCTACACAAGCTATCCGACTGCGCCCCATTTTTCCGCAGCGGTCGACGAGACTCAGTACCGCTCGTGGCTCCGAACGCTGCCGGAGGACGAGCCCGTGTCGATCTACCTCCACATCCCCTTCTGCCGCGAGATGTGCTGGTATTGCGGGTGCCACACGACCGTCACCCGCCGCCGAGCGCCGGTCAGCCGCAACGCGGCGACCGTCGCCCACGAGATCGAGCTCGTGGCGAGAGCTGTCGGGAGGAAGCTGCTGGCCGGTCATCTTCACTGGGGAGGAGGGTCGCCGACTCTGCTCGCGCCGGAGGATGTCGACCTCATATATGGGGCGCTTCGCCAGCATTTCGTGAGGGACCACGGAGCTGAAAACGCCGTCGAGATCGATCCCCGAACCCTTACGCCCGACCTCGCCAGGGCTTTCGTCCGGGCAGGGGTCAACCGGGCAAGCCTTGGAGTCCAGACCTTCGATCCAAGGGTGCAGGCGGCGATCAACCGGGTGCAGAGCTTCGAAATTACGGCTTCGGCGGTTCGGATGCTGAGGGAGCGCGGCATCCCGGCAATCAATTTCGACCTCGTCTACGGACTGCCTTTCCAGACCGTCCAGTCATGCCTCGACACTGTCGAGCGGGCACTGAGGCTCCAGCCCGACAGGCTCGCCGTATTCGGCTATGCCCACGTGCCCGAATTCAAGGCTCATCAACGAAGGATCGATGGAAGCGCCTTGCCGGGACCCGCGGAGCGGCATGAGCAGGCCGAGGCGATCGCCAGGGCGCTGACGATGCGGGGCTACCGCCAGATCGGCCTCGACCATTTCGCTCTTCCCGGTGACAGTCTTGCAGCCGCTGCCGAGAGGAGGAGCCTCCACCGCAATTTCCAGGGTTACACGACCGACCCCTGCAAGTCGCTGCTCGGGATCGGGGTCTCGGCGATCGGACGATTGCCCCAGGGCTTTGTCCAGAATGCGACCCGCATTCCCGATTATGAGCGGCGGGTCGCGGCAGGGCACCTTGCGACCGTTCGCGGCCATGGCCTCGATCCTGACGATCGCCGGCGCGCAAGCGTCATCGAGCAGCTGATGTGCGATTACCGCGCCGACGTCTCGGGGCTCGACGCACCGCTCGAGGCGCTCGAGAAGGAGGGCCTGGTCCGAAGGTCGGGAGACACGATCGAGATTCCGGAAGATGCGCGGGCCCTGGTGAGGGTCGTCGCCGCGGCGTTCGACAAGAACCTTGTGCGCTCGGGCGCACGTCACGTCAGTGCGATCTGATTGCTCGTTCCCAAAGGCGCCCACTCCTCAGGCGCATCTGGAGTAGCCGCAGTCGAGACAATTGTTGCAGCCCTCGACCTTGACGAGCCTCTGAGCGCCGCACTGGGGGCAGGCGAGGGCGGCCAGGCAAGGAGTGGTGCTCGTCGCTGATCTGGAACCGGTGTTCGTTCCCAGATCGTTGAGGTGCCGCTCGACGATGTCGCCGACCGCAGCGAGCAGCGAGGGCACGTAGCGCCCCCCAATCCAGGCGCCGCCCCTTGGATCGAACACCGCCTTCAATTCTTCTGCGACAAAGCCGACGTCGCAAGTCCGGCGGAACACCGCGGACACCATCCGGGTCAGTCCGAGCGTCCAGGCATAATGCTCCATGTTCTTGGAGTTGATGAACATCTCGAACGGACGCCTCGAGCCATCCTGCTCGATGTCGTTGATCGTCACGTAGAGGGCGTGAGCGCTCTCGGGCCACTTGAGCTTGTAGGT
>DASZYL010000211.1:0-9049 GCA_035545385.1 Sphingomicrobium sp.
AAGAACATGAACCCGCCGGGAACGCGAACGGCAATTCCAACCGTGCGCCGGTCAAACTCCACTACGAAACGTTGGCTTGCCACTACACTTCTCCAAGTCAGAAGGGCCTGGAGCGCGAGGCGGCGAAAGCCCGCCGCTTCACTTGCCCTGCTGGTTTCAAAGCTGATGCGCTTTTGGAAAAAGCGCTGCTCATTTGGAAAAGGCCCCGGGCATGCCCCCACCCGCGCTCGGCGCGAGAGGCCCAGGGCGCTATGCTCGTGCGGTACTGCTGCCCGGATGAATCTCTGAACGAGGGGAACGGCCAGTCATTGGGGCAATATGGACGCGGCAAACCGGGGGTCAAGGTCAGGCGTGGGGGTCACCCTCGAACCGCAGCGCGTCTGGAACGGACCGGCGACAGGTTCCATGAACGCTTCTCTTGGGCGTCGCGGTTGCTCCGGGGCGCAGCGGTCCCCGCCCCCTTATCGAAGGCATTATCGTGTTTCGTTAAACGACATGTTAATGGCGCTACCCGTGTCGAAATGGGGGCGGCTATGCCGAAGCTTGCCCAACTGCAGCGACCAGGTCGGGCCCGCGAAGCTCCCGAGCAACAGCATCAGCGCCTCGTCCCCCACCATCTCTATTTTGCCTTTCTGAGCTACAGCCACGTCGACGCGGGCTGGGGTGAATGGCTTCACAACGCGCTCGAGAACTTCCGCGTACCCCGGTCTCTTGCCGGCAGGCTGACACCGCAGGGCGTCATCCCCAAGCGCCTTGCTCCTGTCTTCCGCGACAGGAAGGAACTGCCTGCGTCGGGCGATCTCGGCGCGGAAATCCGCGAAGCGCTGGCGGCCTCGCGCTATCTCATCGTGCTGTGCTCGCCAGCAGCCGCGAATTCGAGGTGGACCAACGCCGAGATCGACACCTTCAAGCGACTGAGACCCGATGGCGATGCGCTGGCCGTCATCGTCGAAGGCGAACCATTCGCAAGCGAGACGGGCGATCGCGGGTCCGACGAGTGCCTGCCGCCGGCCCTTCGCATCCGCTACGATCACCGGGGACGGCCGACGACCAAGCGATCCGAGCCTCTTTGCGCGGACCTTCGTGAAAACCGCGACGGCAAGCGCATCGGCTTCCTCAAGGTGGTCGCCGGAATGCTCGGCGTGGGTCTCGACGATCTCGTCCAGCGCGAGGTCGTCCGTCGGCAGAGGAGGTTCGCGATCGTCGCGGCAGCTTCGCTCGCCGGCGCAGCGGTCGCGAGCGGTCTCGCGGTGACGGCCATCCAGGCGCGAGACGCCGCGAGCGAGCAGCGCCGCAAGGCGGAGACTCTCGTCAGCTTCATGCTGGGAGACCTTCGAGAAAAGCTCGAGCCCATCGGCAAGCTCGATGCGCTCGACGGAGTGGGAGCCCGGGCTCTCGAATATTACAATGGCCAGGACATTTCCCAGCTGAGCGACGACGCGCTGGCGCAGCGATCGAGGGCACTCACGTTGATGGGCGAAGTCGCCAGCCAGCGCGCCGACCTCGACGGGGCGCTCGGGCGCTATCGCGCGGCGATGGCTGGGACCGCCGAGATGCTCCGCCGCTCCCCCGACGACCCGCAGCGCCTGTTCGACCATGCCCAGAACGTCTTCTGGATCGGCGAGATCGCAAGGCAGAGAGGCGAGATCGGCCAGGCGGAAGCGGCGATGCGCGAATATAAGAGGCTGGCGGATAGGATGGTCGCGCTGGACCCGGACAGTCCCAAGTGGCGGATGGAAACCAAATATGCCGACGGCAATCTTGGCATCATCCTCTACGACCAACGCCGCTACGCGGACGCCGATCGCCAGCTGCAGCACGCGCTCACGACTGTCGAGTCGCTCGCGGCTTCGGACCCCGGCAACCAGGAATACCAGAAGTCGCTGCTGGAATCGCTCGCCTGGGTCGCCGATGCGCAGCTGGGCGAAGGCCATATCGACGATTCCATCGGAAAGCGCGAGCGACAGGTCGGACTGATCGAGGATCTTCGGCGCCGTTATCCGGGCGATGTCGACTACCGGCAAAAGGCCATTCCGGCCCATCGGGCGCTTGGACGGCTGCTCGTCTCGCGCGGAGAAAGCGACATAGGGATCGAGCATCTTCGCGCCGCCGTCGCCACGGGACAACAGCTCATTCCGACCGAGCCGGACAACATGGTCTGGGTTCAACTTACCGCGGGAGCCCAGCTCGACCTCGCAAGAGCGCTGCTCATCCTTGGGAAGGCCGATGAGGCCGCCGTGCAGACTCGGGCCGGCTGCGAGCTTGTCGACCGGCTGAGCGGACGGGACCTCAGCGCCGTCGACCGGCGCTCGCTCCAGATCGACTGCCTGACGCAGCGGGCGCAGGTCGCGCTCCAGGCCGGAGCCCATGGCGAGGCCCTCGACCTTTCCCAAAGGGCATTGGAAGCGGCACAGTCGAACCACACCGGCGACAAGGCCGCCGACCGGATTGCAGTGGCGAGCGCCTACAAGCTTGCCGGCGATGTCCAGAGCCGCGTCGGGGACAAGAAGGCTGCCATGGCCGCCTGGCAGGCCGCGCTCGCCTCGTGGCCGGCGGGCATCCCCGAAACTCCACGCCAATCGGCGATCCATGCCTCGATCCTCGATGCCTTGGGACGGACTGCGCAGGCCAAGCCGCTTACCGACCGCCTCAGCACCATCGGCTATCGCCGGATGATCTAGGAAGCTTGCGCGTCACCGGACATGGGGCTGCAATCGGGACAAGCTGGCAATCTCAGAACCGGAGGACCGCGCCCGCGAAGTAGAAGCGTCCCCGGTTATCGTAGATGCCGCCGCCGTCGGTGATTCCGGTGAGCCCGAAGGGCGGCCTGGTATTCGTAAGATTGTCGATGCCCCCATGGAAGTTGATCTTCTTCGTGAGATCGAGCCCCGCGCGAACCGAGTGATAGGTGCGCGCGGGGTAATAGAGACTGCTCGCGTAATCGGCGTTCTGGGGCGGGTCGCCGTTCACGGAGTGAACGTCCTCATACTGGTTGAGAAGCATCCTGCTGACGAAGCGGAGCTGGTAGCCAAGCGTGACTTTCCCGCGTTTCAGCGACACGTCCCAGTTGAACGCATCCCTGGGATCGCCGAGCTCGGTGAGGAGCACGTCCCTTCGAGAAGGGGCGGCGGGATCGAGGTTCTGGCTACGCTCGAACATGTGCGTGTAGACGAGCGTCGAATTGAGCATGCCGATGCGCGCAAGCTCGCGGTGATAGTCGAACTCGAAATCGATCCCTCTCGCCTTCAGCCGCGCATAGTTGACCGGGACCTGCTTGAGGCTCCCCTGGATGATCTGGAACTGGTACTCGCCATTGGGACCGTTGCCGATGATCTGGGGGCTGTTGGGGTCAGCGGGGTTCGGGATGATCGTGTCGGGCGCCGTGTTGCGCTGGAAGAGCGCACAGAAGGGATTGTTGAGGCTCGGTGCATCGTAGCAGGCGTCGGCGATGCTCTGCGCGCCTGGCGAGGAAATGACGTTGTCGACGACGATCCGGAAATAGTCGGCGCTGAAAGACAGTCCCGGTATCACCGCCGGAGTGACGACCGCGCCGAGCGTCAGGCTGTTCGAAGTCTCGGCTTCCAGCCTCCTGTTTCCCGAGAGCACCAGCTCGAGGATGGTGTCGGAATAAGAGAAATCATAGCCGTTGGGCCCATAGGGCGGCGTATCGTAGGTGAGCGTCGGCCGGCCCGCGGCCGAGCAGTTCGACGCGCGGTTTGATGAACCCGCGCCGAGGTTCCTCGCCGAGCAGGGGTCAGTGAAGCCCGGCGCGAAATTCTGGCCCGCCGGAGTGAAGAGCTCGCCCGGGTTGGGTGCCCTGATGGCGTGGGCGAAGCCGCCGCGAAATCGAAGATCGCGGCTCGTCGCCCATTGGAGGCTGGCGTTGTAGGCGACGACCGTTCCGGTCTTGCCGAGGCTGTAATCGGACGCCCTCACCGCTCCGTCGAGCTCGAGAAGATCGAGCCACGGGCGATCCTTGAAGAACGGCACCCTCAGCTCGGCGAAGACTTCCTTCACCTTGTTCGAGGGGAAATCGAAGGTCGGAATGGAATTGTAGAAGGTATAGCCTTCAGTGACCCTCGGGTCCTGGCGATAATAGAGCCTGTTCGAGCGGTATTCGGCGCCCGCGACCACTCCGATCGGTCCTCCCGGCATCACGAGGAATGGCAGGCTTCCGGTCACATAGCCCGTGACGTCGAACTGGGAGGTCCGCCCAATGCTCGTCGTATCGAGAAGGAGATAGTCCTTCTGCTGCTGCGTGAAGGTCGCTGCAAAGAGGTTGATGGGGATGCAATGCTCGATGTCGTTCGCAAGCGTCGCTCCCTGGTCGATATAGCCGATCCGGGCGGCCGGGTTGAACTTCGAACGGCACTCGATCTCGCCGGTCGCCGGATTGACGGCAGCATCGGCGGCGAGAAGGAACCGCTGCACGTTCATGTTGCCAGTGATCCTCGTCCGCTCGCGAAGCTGGTCGTACCCGGCCGAGATTTCATAGGTCCAGTCACCGCCGAGCCCGCCTCTCGCTCCTCCGAGAAGGCGCATGGTCCGTCGCCGCGCGGTCTCGCGGAATGAAGGCAGGTCGACGAAATTCTCGCGCACCGCAAAGCGCGTATTGGGACCCGGCGCAAACCCGTTCTGAAGCGTCAGCTGGTCGATGATGAGCTGGCGTGCCCCGGCGGAAAGGAATGGATTGCTGAGCATCGGCCGCTCGCGGGGATCGCCGGTCGACCCCCCCGTTATCGCCGTCGGCCCGTTGCTCCCGGTTCCCGACGAATCGTTCTGGACGAAGGTCGCCTCGACGAACGGCTCGAACGCCGGCGAAATCTCGACATGGCCAAGAAGGGTCGCATCGAACTGGCGAAGGCTGGGAGCGAGCTGAAGGGCATCGCCCGCGCGGAATGTATCGCCGTTTCCGCCGACGAAGGCGCCGGTAGGGCCAAGGCCCACCCGGGTGCCGGTCAGGGGAACAAGCGTTCCATCGGGGCGGAAGGTGAACGGACAATTGTAGGGAGTTCCAAGCGCGTCGGTACCGCACTCGCCGGTGTTGAACCGGACCACCCCCGTATTGCTGAAGCCCGCCATTCGAAGGTCGCGAAAGAAGAGCCGGTCGGGGACCCCGTCGCTTCCGCTGGGAGTGCCGGGCGGATCGGCGTCCACGGGTATGAAGGCGTCGGCGTGCGACAGCCAGGGTCGACCGGACGCGAAATAATCGTTCCTCCGGGAATATTCGATATCGATGGTGACGTTGCCGCGCCCTTGCGCAAAATTCTGTCCGGCGAGCGCGCTCACGAAAGCGGTGCCGGCATCGCCATACATGCTGATCCCGCTTTGCCCGCGAAGGCGGATTCCCTCGAACTCTTTTCTAAGGACGAAGTTGACGACGCCGGCAATGGCATCCGAGCCATAGACGGCCGAGTTGCCGCCGGTGACCACCTCCACCCTCTCGATAAGGTCGACAGGGATGGTGCTGACGTCGAGCGACGTGCCGGTGGTGAGGACGTCTCCCGCGGCGTGCCTCCGCCCGTTGATAAGGACGAGGGTTCGCTCGGGCCCAAGGCCCCTCAGGTCGAGAAGGCTGAGCCCGGACGTGCCGAGAAACCGGGTCGAGTTCGACTGGCTGAAGGTCGATCGAAGCTGCGGCAGGTCATTCAGCGTATCCCCCGCCGAGACCCTCCCGTTGTCGAAGAACTCGTCACCCGGGACGATCGTTATCGGAAGCGGCGAGGTGAGCTTCAGGCGGCGGATGCGCGAGCCCGTGACATAGATGACTTCGCAAGGTGACGTGTCGGCAGAAGGGCCGCACTGCGCGGAGGGGAGCGTCTCGCCTGTGACCGGCGCCTCGGCGACGTCGCTCGCGACGGCGAGCGCCGGCCCGCAGGTCGTCAGCAAAGTGGCGGCGATGCCTGCCGTGCGAAGCAGCGCCGGACGTGAAAGTCCTTCCTTCGGCACGGCATGCCCCCCGTTGCCAGCTCGAAGGATTTTGTACTGTTCCGGCGTTTCCGGCAAGAAGTGCGTTGCTGCTAGAGCGCCTTGCAGAAGGCCGGTGGATTTTTCGCTTCGCACACGTCGGGCCGCGTCCTCGTCGATTTCCAGTAATGGACGAGGCCGAGTTTCCCCGCGACTTCGGGAAAATGCGGGTCTCGAAGAGCGCTCGCCATCGCCGGGGTGAAGAGCCACGAGCGGGCACCCGGGCGCTTGGGCTCGATAGTGGCCGCCGCAAGCGTCGCGTCGAGCGCGTTCCGGGTGGCGCCGAGCATGCTCAGCAGCATGGCGTACATCCCGCCGCGGGCAAATTGCGGTATCCCCTCGAGAGTCGCGACAGCCGAGCGCTTCGCCCCGGGACTTTGCGACTGGAGGGCACTGAACGCCGCCGTCAGTGCAGGACGGACCGGCTGCGGAGCGCCTTGCTCTGGATCGTTGATGGACCTGATGGCACTCGGATAGTCGCCGGTGGCCATCCCCGTGATGACCTTCAGTTGAGCAGGGAGCCCCGGGTCGGTGTTGAGGTCGAGGGCGGCGTTGAAGGCGGTCTTGGCAAGATCTGGGCGGCCGGTGTTGAGGTAGACCTGTCCGAGCGAAAGCTGGGCGTCGGCATTGAGCGACAGGACATCGGTTGCCCTTTTGTATTCGCGGATCGCGTCGCTCAAACGGCCGACTTCGACGAGGAAGTCGCCGTAGAAATGATGTTCACAGCCGCAGGGGAGCGGGCGCGCCGCGATCGCTTTCCTGAGGAGGCCTTCACGACCGACGAGGTCGGCCTCGTCGACGAGATGGCTCTTGTACGCGAAGGCTTCGCTGTTCGAGGGATCGAGGTGCACCGCTTTGTCTGCTGCATCGATGCCCATCCGGCGAAGCTCGGCCACCCGCCCGGCAGGCGGGCGCTCGAGGATCGCGTTGAACGAAGCGACCGCGAGCCCCGACCATCCCCATGAAAAATCGGGAACCGCCATCACCACCTTGCGTGCGAAATCGATCGCCTTGTCGGGCTGATCACCATTTTCGCAGACGTGGAAATAGTCGGCGTGCGCAGGTTCCGGCAGGCCCTTGGAATAGGTCGAGGCGCCGAACAGGCCGCAACGCACGATCATGCTGGTGTCGATCGCCGAGCGCCGGGGGACCCGCGCCAGTTCGTCGACGGGATAGGACCTGCCGTCCGACCAGAGGGTCGTTCCCGTCCGTTCGTTGACGATTCGCGAGATCACCTTCACCTGGTCGCCGTCACGGGCGAATGTCCCACCAAGCGCGTAGGCCGGGCCAGGGCTCGCCGGCGCGGCGGCTGCCGTCGAGACGCGCACCATGCCATCGTCGCCGAACGCCGCGATGAGTTCGTCGCGCATGGCATCGGGGAGGGTCGCAGGAAGATCCGGGGAAAGGCGCTGGAAGCCCGCGAGGCGGACCTGCAATGCGCCGGGCGGCGGCCCCGTCGGCGAGCGGAGCCAGAACCAGGCGCCTGCGGCAAGGAGCAGCGCCATCACTGCTGCCGTCGCGGCCCACGCCGGCGAGAAGCGGCCGAGCCGGGCGCGGCGGATTCTTACCGAAGGCTCGCTTTCAGGTTCAGAGGATTCCGGGGAGAGCCGCGAGAGATATTCGGCCAAGGTCGCGATGGACTTGTCCCAGCCCTCGAAGACGTCGACCCACTGCCTCGTCGAAAGCTCGTAGGCGAAGGCGTCGCTCGGCTCGACGTCAGCGATCCGCAATGCCGTGACCGGAACCCGGTAGCGGCTCGCAAGCGAGAGCTCCTTCTTGATCTCGTCGCTCTTGTTGACGGCTTCGGAGAACACGAGGACGAGCGCCCTTGCGTTCCGGATCGCGTTGACGATCGCCTCCTGGTAGTTGGCCCCGGGGTCGACGTCGCGAAACGAAATCCAGCACGGGATGCCATGGCTTTCGATCGCCTTGCAGACCTTCAGCGCCTGCTTCCGGTCGACGCTCGCGTGACTGATGAAAACGGGATGCGACTGGCCGAGCGCGTCTCGCGCTTCGCGGATCAGTTCCGGGCCCGTCTCGTTCACGGCTTTAGCCCCCCATCGCCGGAAGGCAGCCTATTCTAATGGCCGGCGGTCCAAAGACAATGCGCCGGGCGACCCTCGGCTCGCCGGATCACCCCGGTGTCATCAGACGCCGTCCCGCTCCTGCAAATAGCCGGCGTCGGCCGTTGGTCTTAGCCTAACGCCCGTCCCTGTCCGCGCCAGCCTTGGGCCGGCACTGGTAGCCCGAAAACGAAATCCCGATGGCAACACCAATCGCGATTCCCAAGGCAATGTTCTGAATCGCCGCACCGAGCGCCACGCCGATCGCTATTCCAACAGCAAACCCCGCACCCTTGTTCATTTGGCCTCCTTCCCGTGGGCCAAGGCATATGGGGACCCGGCTCAGCGGTAATGAGGGGGCCGGAGCCAGCTTTGACCAAAATCAACCGTTTGCAACGGGTACGGCCGCGGCAGTTCCTCGCGGTCCACCCGTTGCAGCCCCCTCGCCTAATGCTAGCGTGCGAGCACTACTGGCCCCGGAGATCAGCCAAGGGTGGGGCTATTCGCCGCTCTTTGCAGTTGGCATGGAAAGGCTCGTGACTAGCACCGCCATCTTCCACGGCCTGAGGACGGGTACGAAATGCGAACGCTCCCGGTGCAAGGCGCGCAATGACTGACCCGTCACCGGGGGGGCCTGCAAGCGCCAGCACCCTGACGGGTGCGGCGGAATCGGCATTGAGGGCGGGCGACCGGACGAAGGCTCAACTGCTGCTGCAAGAGGCCCTTGCGAAGTCTTCCGACAACGCCGACGCTCTCACGTTGATGGCCTGGATCTCTGAGGAAGACGGGCGGCGCGATGACGCCGCCCGCTTCCTCCGCCGCGCCGTCGCGGCCGATCCAACCCCCCAGCGCCGACTTGCCCTCGCGTCATACCTGAGACGGCACTGGTGCCCCGAACTTGCGATTGAAGAGCTCGAGGCCTTGCCAGAGTCGGTACGCAGCGAGGAACGGGTTGCACTTCTTTACGCCCGCGCTCTCGGACAGGTGGGCGAGCACGCGAAGGAGTTGGCCAGCTATCG
>DASZYL010000212.1:0-19294 GCA_035545385.1 Sphingomicrobium sp.
AGATCACCGAGGCGCTCGCGTCGTGGGACCGCGACCATCCCGACCAACCCTCGGCGCCCTTCGCAGTGAACCAGATCGTGCACCGCTCGAACGACCGCTTCGAGCATGATCTCGAAGTCTGCGCGAAGTGGAAGGTACCGATCGTCATCACCTCGCTTGGAGCGAGGGTCGAACTCAACGAGGCAGTCCATGCCTGGGGCGGAATTACCCTCCACGACGTGATCGATGACCGCTTCGCCCGAAAGGCGGTGGAGAAAGGTGCTGACGGGATCATTGCCGTTGCTGCAGGAGCCGGGGGGCACGCCGGGCGCTGGTCGCCTTTCGCGCTCCTCCAGGAGATCCGGGCCTGGTTCGATGGTCCGCTCATCCTCTCGGGCGCCATAGCGAATGGTGGAGCAGTGCTCGCGGCGCAGGCCGCGGGCGCCGACCTTGCCTATGTCGGATCACCGTTCATCGCGACCGAGGAAGCCAACGCTCCAGCGGCGTACAAGCAGGCGATCGTCGACAGCGGCGCGGCGGACATCGTCTACACCGACCTCTTCACCGGTGTTCACGGCAATTATCTCAAGTCCTCGATCGCCAATTCGGGGCTCGATCCCGACAATCTCACAGGCCTCGATCCAACCTCGATGAAGTTCGGTTCCGAAGGGTCGGCAAAGACCAAGGTCTGGCGGGACATCTGGGGTTCGGGACAGGGCATAGGAATTGTCGAGGACGTGCTTCCGGCGCGCGAGTTCATCGACCGGCTCGCCACTCAATATGCCGCGGCAAGGGCGCGGCTTTGTAAGGGTTAGAGCGAACCGCCTCCGAGTCCGCGCTCGAGCCGGCCCATCAGCGCTCGCGCAGGGCTTTGCGGCACTTCAGCTTCAAGAGTGCCTTCGTCGAGACGCTTTACGCGCGCGTAAAGCTCCGCGCTCGAATTGATGAGCTTCTGGGCGGCTTCGGGAAGCTGGACGACGACCGCGGGATCAGAGTCCTGGGCATGCCCGAGCCGCCGCTCCGGACGACGGCCGTCGCGGTTCGGGATTTCTCCGGATTCAATGGCCCGCTGCGTGAGGAGCCAGGCGACGATGTGCATGATCCGGGTCGTGACCTTCAGGGACTCGCAGGCAAAGCCGACCCGGGCAAAGGGTTCGAGAGTCGCTCGGTCATCGCGGCCGGCGTCATCGAAATAGGACCTGGCCTCGTCCGCGAGGATCATCGACTCGGTGTAGAGCGAGTCAATGAGGCGCGAGGTGATCCGCGCTTGCGGTACGGGCGGCTCTGATTCGTCCATCATTTCCAAGATTGCCATCATTGGGCTTCGTAGAAAACGCCCGACTCGCCAATCCGACGGCAACGCGCGACCATTGTCCCCCACCGGGACAAGGCCGGATCAGGCGATGATGTCGGGCGTGCTTGAATCGAGGATGAGCTGAATCTGGTCTTTCAGCTGCAGTTTCCGGCGCTTCAGTCGGGCAATCTCGAGCTGATCGCCAGTGGGTTCCGAAGAGAGCGCCCGGATCCTGTCGTCGAGCTCGCGATGCTCGGCTTTCAACGCCTCCAGGTTGATTGCGGGATTGTCGTTGCTCATCCCGGGAGCGCTTCTATCGCACATCGGCTGAAGCCGGAACCTCGATCCAATCGCGACACCCCGGGTCCTGACGCGGATCAGCTGTGAGATGGATCAAGACAAATTGCACGATTCGTGATTTATTATCCCGCGGTGACACCCACTTTGCGGAAAGGATAGGCACCAATGGACAAGGCATCGGCCGAGGCTCTCGAATCGAAGCACGCCGCGCTCCACGCGCTGATCGACGAAGAAGAGCATCGAGCTCACCCGGATGAAGACCTTCTCCACCGCCTCAAGAAAGAAAAGCTCCGGATCAAGGACGAACTCGCAGGCCACCTCACCCATTAGAGGCGGCCTTTTTTGGGCGCGGCGACCTTTTTAAGTCGCCGCGCCAAACCCCATTCAATCGTCGCGCGAAACGCGCTCAATCCGCTCGTGGCGCTCTTGTGCCTCGAGGGTCATGGTCGCGATCGGCCGGGCTTCCAGGCGACCGAGCGAGATCGGCTCGCCGGTGACTTCGCAATAGCCATATTCGCCTTCGTAGAGACGTCGGATGGCGCAATCGATCTTGGCGATGAGCTTGCGCTGCCGGTCGCGGGTCCGAAGCTCGATGCCCCAGTCCGTTTCGCTGGATGCCCGGTCGGCGATGTCCGGCTCGCGGAGCGAGTCGACCTGGAGCTGCGCCATCGTCGCGCGTGATTCCTCGATGATCGCCTCTTTCCAGGCCTTGAGCTTCCTCAGGAAATAGGCGCGGTGCTTCCCGCACATGAACTCTTCGTCTTCCGAGGGCCGATAGCTCTCGGGAAGAATGATCCTGTCAAATGGTTCGAAATCGTCGCCGTTATAAAGGTCGACAAGTGCAGTCGCCATAATCCCTCCCCCGCACTGGCTCCCAAGCCCCATGGGAACTCAAAACGCCGCCGCTGGCTGCGGCCGGCCCACCGGTGCAGCCGGAGGCAATAACTGCAGACTTTCCCGGGACTTATCCGGGCCAGTCGGCTATTTCCCCAACCGGCCTATAGTTGTGCGGCCGACGCTTCACAAGAAGCGACATGCGTCGCGTGAAGAAATCGCCAAGCTGTTGCGAATATGGCGCATTTTGGAGTTGCCCTGTTCGCGGTTGCAGCATCGCTGCGCCTCCCTCATAGGCTCTGCCGGTGCGGATTCTCATCACCAACGACGATGGCGTGAATGCTCGGGGCCTGAAGCTTCTCGAGTCGGTCGCGCGCAAGTTCAGCGACGATATCTGGATCGTCGCTCCTGCCGAGGAACAGTCCGGCGCGGGCCACTCGCTGACCTTGACGACGCCGGTTCGACTGCGCCGCCACGACGAGCGGCGATTCTCGGTCACGGGAACGCCGACCGATGCAGTCATGCTGGCGCTTGCCCACATCATGAAGGATTCGCCGCCCGACGTCGTCCTTTCCGGGATCAACCGGGGAGCGAACCTCGCCGAGGACGTCACCTATTCGGGCACGGTCTCGGCCGCCATGGAAGGAGCGCTTGCTGGAGTTCCCTCGATTGCGCTCAGCCAGGCCTATTCACGCGAGGGCATGGGCGACACGGTGCCGTTTGCAGCAGCCGAGGTCTGGGCGGAGCGAGTCCTTGGTCCTCTGCTCGACTTCGCGACCGAATCGCGGACCCTCATCAACGTGAATTTCCCTGCCCTGCGGCCCGAGGATGTGAAAGGCATCCGCACCTGCCGTCAGGGCCTTCGCGATTATGGACGCCTTCGGATAGTCCAGCGGACCGACCCCAGGGGCTATGATTATTACTGGTTCGGCCTCGGACCGATGCTCCACACGCCTGGCCACCTCACCGACCTCGAGGCGATCGCCGACGGCTATGTCTCGGTTTCTCCGCTTCACCTCGACCTCACCCACGAGCCGTCACTGGACGGCTTGAGCGAACGGTTCGCGGCCACGTCGTAGGACGCGGCCGCGTGAATTTTTTTAGTTGAAAAGTCTTGGGTTAGCGCCCGCGCTCGGATGGTGCAGGCGGGGTCGGGCCCTGGTTGGTGGCGCCTGCAAGCCAGGTTTCGCTGGCACCGCATGAACTTGTCAGAGTGACCGGGGCACCTGCCTGGAACGGACTGGCATAAGGCACGCATTCCTGTCCGCCGCCGACACCGAGGCACAATTGTCCATTGGCCGCCGTCCAGGTCCCGGGAACCGTGGACCCGCCGGGAGTGATGATCCGCAACTGCCCGCCAGCGTCGAGGTAGACGGTGTTGGTGACACCGTTGGTCGTCACCTGGATGGGCTGGCCGACGACTTCCGCGCCAGTGGCCTGCGCCATTGCTGCTGCGGGGACCATGGCGCTGATTGCAAAACCAATTGCCGCACGTGCCAGAAAGCGACTCATCATGTTCCCTGTTTCCTTCCGAATCAGAGCGAGACCGCCGAATATCCTAGCCGGGGCTGTTCCCGTTGTTGTGGTGAAGAACGAGATAGAGCCCGACGCCCGCCGCGACTGCAGCAAGGGCGAGATAGAGCGGACTAATGCCAAGTCCCCCGCCCGCCGGTTCGACCGGAGGCACCGGGATCGGTTGCGGCGGTGGGTTCTGGGCAACCGGCGGCGCCGCATCGACCTGCGGCAGCACGCAGCCGGACGCGGGTGCCTGGGCGACCGCGGCAGCCGCGGCTGCGCCGCACACTGCAACAGCGGACGCTCCGCCACTCATGACGCTGAGCACTGCCCATGGATCAGGCTGGGATGCAGGCACGCTCGCCGCTGCAACGGCGCCCGTAGAGCTGAAGAATAGCGAACCGGCAATCAGGACACCGATCGCTCCACGAGACCGCGAAACCGCCATGTGCATTCTCCTGGCGCTGCGGGCTGCCCCCGCACGAAGCCCCACAACGCTTAATCGAAAACGAAGTTGCGTTCTAGCAATGTGATCAGAAAAATTTAAACGCAAGTTACAACAGGCGTTTATCTGCGCGTGACACCGACTTGGCGCTGAGCGATTGGCCTGTTAGCCGCGCCAGCGATGAAATCGCCCCCCAAACCTCCCCTGCCCGAGTGGGCGCCGCACGAAGCAGTCTGGATCGGATTCCCGAGCGATCCGGAGCTTTGGCTCGGCGATCTCAAGCCAGCCGAACGCGAGGTCGCCGCCTTCGCCGAGGCAATCTGGAAAGGCGGAAGCGGGGAAAAGGTGCGGCTCGTTGCCGCGCATGAAGGCGCTGCCGAGAGCGCTCGAGAACTCGCCCCCTTCGCCGAGGTCGTGGTCGAGCCCTTTGGCGACATCTGGCTTCGCGACACGGGCCCGATCGTCCTGGGCACCGGCAGCGAGCGGCGCGCGCAGGGGTTCCGCTTCAATGGCTGGGGCGGAAAATATGATCTCGAGGGCGACCAGAGCATCGGTGAGAGGCTCGCCGCAAGCAGCGAACTCGACTTTTGCAGGGCGGACTGGATCCTCGAGGGAGGCGCCATCGACGGCGATGGCTCGGGAACGGTGATCACGACCGAGCAATGCCTGCTCAATCCCAACCGCAATAATCTTACGCGCGAGGAGGTGGAGGAACGGCTTCGTCGCGATCTCGGATTCGAGCGCGTCGTGTGGCTCGGCTCGGGGCTCCTCAACGACCATACCGACGGCCATGTCGACAATCTCGCGCGCTTCGTTGCACCGGGACGGATCGCGATCCCGACGCCGGCCAGCAATGACCCGAACGAGGCAGTCTACCGCGACGCCGCGCGGCGGCTGCGCTCAAGCGGGCTCGACATCGTGACCCTCCCCTCGGCTGGACGGGTCCTCGACGAGGACGGCGATGTCATTCCCGCGAGCTACATGAATTTCTACATCGGCAACGCCGTCGTCGTGGTGCCGCAATATGGGGCGGCAAACGACCGGCCTGCAGTCGAGGTCGTGCAGGCGCTGTTCCCCGACCGCGTTGCAATCGGCCTTCGAGCCGACCACATCCTCACTGGGGGCGGAAGCTTTCACTGCATCTCGCAACAGGTCCCCGCCTGAACAGGTCAGGAAAGAAGAACAGGGCAGATCATTGACCAAGCTCACCGTCGCCGCGCTCCAGCTCGCTTTCACCGACGACACTGCAGCGAACATCCGCGCGGTGGCCGAGCTCGTTCGCGACGCTGCGGCAAAGGGCGCCGAGGTGGTCCTTCCCCCCGAGCTGTTCGAAGGCCCCTACTTCTGCCGAGTCGAGGACGAGAGCCTGTTCTCCAACGCAAGGCCGACGGCCGAGCACCCGTCGGTGCTCGCGATGCAGGAGCTCGCAGCCGAGCTGAAGATCTGGATCCCGACCAGCTTTTTCGAGGCGGACGGTCCGCACCATTACAACAGCCTCGCCATGGTCTCACCCGATGGGAAGGTCGCAGGGGTCTATCGCAAGAGCCACATCCCCGATGGACCCGGTTACGAGGAGAAATTCTACTTCAGGCCCGGCAATACCGGGTTCAAGGTCTGGGAAGGCCCGCATCACTCGACGCTCGGCGTCGGCGTCTGCTGGGACCAATGGTATCCGGAAACGGCGCGCGCGATGATGCTGATGGGGGCCGAAATCCTCTTCTACCCGACGGCAATCGGTTCCGAGCCGCACGATCCGGGTCTCGACACCTCGAGGCTTTGGCGCCGGGCGATGATCGGACATGCGGTCTCGAACGTCGTTCCGGTGGTCGCTGCCAATCGCATCGGCACCGAGCAAGGACAGCGCTTTTATGGCCATAGCTTCATCTGCGACGAGCGCGGCGACATCCTCGCCGAATTCGGGGCGGAGGAGACGGGCGCTCTCGTCGCGACATTGGATCTCGCGCTGGCGAAGAAACATCGCGCAGCGTTCGGCTTCTTCCGCGACCGCCGGCCCGAGCTCTATGGGCGGCTGGTGGAAGACCGGTAGGCCAAGGCGCGTTCGAATATGCTTTCGAACATTTCCCGAGTGAGCCGCCCGGTATTCGTGTTCTGACGCGAGCAGTGATAGCTTGAAAGAAGAAGGACGCCGCTCGGCGCCTTCGCTTCACCTCCGTGGCTGAATCTTGCGGCCGAAGGGCCAAGACCCAGGACCTTTGCGGTCGAGGCGTGGGCGATCTGCCCGAGCGCGATGACGACTTCCAAATGCTCCAGGGAGGCAAGCGCCGCCTCGAGAAAATTGCGGCAGGTCGCGACCTCGATTGGCAGCGGGCGATTGGCCGGCGGAAGGCATTTGACTGCGTTGAGGACGATCGTTCCCACCAACGAGAGGTCATCGCCGGCTTCGCCCCGATAGCAGCCTTGTGCGAGGCCGAACTTGAGGAGCGTCGAATAGAATATCTCCCCCGAATGATCGCCGGTGAAGGGGCGTCCCGTGCGGTTCGCGCCGCGCTTCCCTGGAGCCAGACCGACGATCGCGAGCCACGCCGCCCTGTCACCGAACGCGGGAACTGGAGCGTTCCACCAGGAGGGCTGCTCGGCGCGAAGCTCCTCGCGAAAACGCACGAGCCGCGAGCACAAGGGACAGTCCCGAGGGGCCTCGGACCTTGGGATCGGCGACCGGTCCGAAGGACTGGCGAACGGCATGGGGATGACCTAGGCGAGCCGGGGTGGCTGGCGCAACGCACCTTTACGCGATCGCGATCGGGTCGAACCGACCCCACGGCAGATATGGACGCCCGCCCCAGGTGGTCGAGGCCGCGATTGCAAGACTCGACCAGGAATTCGGCCTGTTCGATGCTTCTCCGATCATCCTCAACGCCGCAATCGGCGGCGCGGGACGTGATTTCGCCAACGCAGTTGCACTCGTCGAGAGCGATCTTGATCCCCCCGAGATGCTTCGGCGGGTCAAGGCGATGGAGAGGGAGTTCGGCAGGCGCCGAGGCAAGCATTGGGCTGCCCGCGTTCTCGACCTCGACATCAGCCTGTGGAGCGGGGGTCGGTTCCGGTCGCGTGCGCTCAACATCCCCCATTTAGCCCTCGAAGACCGAACTTTCGTTCTTCAGCCGCTCGCCGCCATTGCCCCGGGGTGGCGGGTGCGTGGTTCACTCACCGCGCGGCAACTCGCCCACCGCCTTGCCCGAAGGGCCGCGCGAGGCTAACCGCCCGACGAGTGGGCCCATAGCTCAGTCGGTAGAGCAACTGACTTTTAATCAGTAGGTCGCTGGTTCGAATCCAGCTGGGCTCACCAGTCATTTCAAGAATTTGCCACATCGGCAGATTCGGTCTCAACGTACAGTTGGGCGCTTGGTTGGACGCTTTACGCTCCGTTCAAGGTTCCGAATGGCTTGCGCGGCAAGTTCCGCCTTGGCCCCTTCAGGCTGCTGAACCTTTCCGTTTCGCAATTGCGTAATGGTGCCTCTGAGTGTTGAAATGCGAACCGATGACGGCAGCTTGGTTGTATTCACGCGATATCAAAACGCCCCCAATGGTAGCGCTGATCATTTATACGCGGTTGGTCATCCGTTTGAGGTTGATTTTGTCTGGCAACGGTCTCGGCAGAAGCGCCCGATTGGGGCCTCCCGAGAGACCAACGATCGGTGATCGCATTCCGTATTGAGACCGAGGAATCAGCTTAGGGAAAGCTCCGAACGACCTCGATTTCACCAACTATGGCCTCGTTGAAGCTATCCATGTCCTCGGCGGGAATCCAATACTCTCGATGCTCCCGGCCGCCGGCATCTTGGATGCTGTACTGGGAAAGATAGGCACGGCGGACCTGGAAGCGGGTCACAAACCCCGACCCACTTGCGGCGACGTTCCAGTCTCGGGCGATCTTGGTCGCGTACTCCTCAGTCGTGACCGGATAGAAGATCGGCTGTTCGGGCAAACGGGGCGGAAAGCGTTTCATGCCCGACTCTTTGATGAGCCGTAGCTCGTCTGGACCGACTGGCCTCCATAGGGTGACCGTGTTCTCTTGCATTCCCGCAGCCTAAGTCCCGCTACGGCGGCATTCCACTCCTTTCACCAGCATTTGTGGTTGGAACTAGCGCGACCGATTGACTTGCGTTTGTTGCGACTATTGCGTTTATTTCGTTTATGCACAATATCAGATTCTGGGAATCGAAGGAGGTACAACGATGCCCGCCCTGGCACTCAATTTGGAGGACTATCATGAGCCAAGTCAGGAGGAGATTACAGCCGCGAGAGAAGCGGCTCGCCGTCTATCAAAGATGGGTGGCGCGCCCGTAAGCTTCGTTGTCGAGTCCCAAGACGCTGCTGAGAAAGGTGAGGAAGCAAAGGGAGCTAAGCCACGCAAGGGCCGCGCTGAGCCGGAGCCAATCACGCTTCCGCTGAACATCTTCAAGACGATCATCAAACTACTCGCCGAGATGGGCAACGGGAACGCTGTTCAGGTAGTTCCTGTGCAGGCTGAGCTTACAACTCAGCAGGCGGCCGATCTGCTCAACGTGTCCCGGCCACACCTGATCAAGTTGCTTGAGCAGGACAAAATCCCGTTCAGGAAGGTGGGAACGCATCGAAAGATACTAGCGCGCGATCTGTTCGCGTATCGTGATCGTACGGATCTCGCCCGTCGTGAGGGTCTGTCGCGCATGGTCGCCGACGATGAAGAGATCGGCCTTTATGACGACGAGACTTTGGAAGCGTCAGATTGAATGCTGGTCGGGCGCTATCCTGCACTCCTTGATGCGAATGTGCTGCACCCCGCCTTTGTGGGGGTTCGCTATTGTGGTTTGCAGACCAGCGCCTGTTCCAACCTCACTGGACCGCCGAAATTCTAACTGAATGGCGGCGTAGCGTCTTGCGGCGATTCAAGGACCTAGACGAAGGTAAGCTCCTCGCGAAGCAAGCAGAGATGAACGAGTTTTTTCCCGACGCGGAAATTACCGGATACGAGCGATTTACGCCCTGCGTCGAACTACCCGACGGCGGAGACAACCACGTTCTAGCCGCCGCCGTAGTGGGCCGATGCGCAGGAATTGTGACCTGCAATACCAAACACTTCCCGGCGGAGGTGACGAAGCCGTTGGGTATCGAGGTGATCCATCCCGACGACTTCATCGTAAATATTATCGACTTGCACCCCACGCGAGCAGCAACGGCCTGCAAGGACCATCGCGCGGCAATGGGAGTCTCAAAGCCAACTCCGGAACAGTTCTTAGAGCGGTATCGCCAGGCGGGGCTGATCCAAGCTCACCAACGCCTGAGCCGGCACGTGAACTTAATATAGGGAGCGCAGAGCGAAGCCCACGCCCCACGGAGGGTTGGAAGGCTCCGGCCGTCCCCAACTCCTCGCTCGAGCATTTCTAGCAATTTCATAAACCTGGCCGATTCTTGGCATCGGCCAGCCGTCCGAAGACAAAAATCCTCTCAGCCGCCGGTCACCGACATCTGGCGCTGGACCGCGGGAGCTGCCCCCGAATGGCGGATCGAGAAATCATGCGCCTCGGGCTTCCGGCCGATCGCCCGGTCGAGTGCCTTCTCCAGCGCGTCATCGCCGAGCCCCGACCGAAGCTGTGTCCTGAGATCCAGCGCCGAATCGTGCCCTAGGCACATGTAGAGCTTCCCGGTGCAGGTCAGCCGGACGCGGTTGCACGAGGCGCAGAAATTATGGCTGAGCGGCGTGATGAAGCCGATGAGCCCGCCTTCGTCCGTGGTTACGTAGCGCGCCGGGCCGCCCGATCGGTAGGGCGTGTCCGAAAGGGTCCAGCGCCGCTCAAGGCGAAGCCGCGCTTCGCTCATCGGCACATATTGGTCGAACCGGTCGGCTTCCACGAACCCCATTGGCATCACCTCGATGAAGGTGATGGCCATCCCCCGCCGGTGCGCCCAGCCGGCAATTTCCGGCAGCTCCTCGAGATTGTCGTGAAGAAGCGCAACGGAGTTGATCTTGACTCCGATTCCCGCCGCGAGCGCAGCGTCGATTCCGCTAATCGTCCGTTCGAGGTCGCCTCCGCGGGTGATCCTTCGATAGTTGTCGGGATCGAGGCTATCGAGCGACACGTTGATTCGGCGAACTCCAAGGCTCGCGAGGTCGCGGGCGTGTTCGGCGAGGCGCGTTCCGTTTGTGGTCAGTGCGAGCTCGTCGAGCTCGCCGCTCTTGAGAAAGCGCGAAAGGCGCTCGACGAGCCAGAGGAGATCGCGGCGAACGAGTGGCTCGCCGCCCGTCAGGCGCAGCTTGCGGACGCCCTTTCGGACGAACAGCGAACAGAGGCGATCGAGCTCTTCGAGCGAAAGCACCTCCGCCTTTGGAAGGAAGGTCATCCGCCGCGGCATGCAATAGGTGCAGCGAAGGTCGCAGCGGTCCGTCACGGAAACCCGCAGGTAGGTGATCTTGCGGCCGAAGGGATCGATCATGCCGCTGCCTTCGAGACGATCGTGCCAAAGCGTACCGCGAGCTCCACCGCGACATAGAGGACGAGCAGCGCCGTCGCGATCCGGACATAGCGCGCGGCCAGCCGGCGGCTTCCGAGCGTCGATCCGACGATTCCGCCGAGCGCGACTGCCGGGAACAGGAGCCAGTGTGCCGCGATCGCGTGCATCCGGTCGTACCCATCCGACTTCGACAGCTGCCCGATCAGTCCCGGGACCGAGTTGACGAGGATGAACACCGAGCAGGTCGCCGCGATCGCTTTCGACCGACCCCAGCGCAGCAGGTGAAGGATGGGCGCAAGGAAGATCCCGCCCCCGATTCCGACGATTCCGGCAAGAAAGCCAAGACCGCCGCCGATCAGGGGCTCGGCCCAGGTCGCTCGCGGCGCCACCTCGGGAAGGTCCTCCGGCTCGGACCGCCAGAGCATCGTCACCCCGGCGACGAAAAGGGAAGCGGCGAGAAGTCCGACGAAAACAGCCTCGCCGACCATGATCCGTCCCCCGACCCACGCCATCGGGACCGACAGGGCGAACAGGGGCCATATCCTGCGCCATTGCACATGGCCCGCAGTCGCGAAGCGCCGGCTTCCGATCATGACGACGACGATGTTGCAGGTGAGCGCGACAGCCGGGACTGCACGATAGTCAGTCCGGGCGAGCACGAGGAGGGCATTGTAGGTCGACCCGCCGCCGAACCCGACCGCCGAATAGAGCGTCGCAGTGGCGAGGAAGAGCAGCGCAAGGACCGGCACCGGACTTGCCTAGATTCCCGCGTACCAGGCGTAGTCGGTGCTATCCTCCCAGAAGCCGCCCTTGCCTCTGTAGACTCCGGCAAGGCTGTCCACTGCCTCTACGCGCATGACATATTTGGCGTGCTTGTAGCCGAGCTGGCGCTCGACGCGCAGCCGCAGCGGCGCGCCGTGCGGCACGTCGAGCAGGCGATTGTTCATTCCCCATGCAAGGATCGTCTGCGGATGGAACGCATCGATGAGGTCGATGCTCTCGTAATAAGGGAAATCCCCGAAATAATCGGCGCAGTGAAAGACGATGTAGCGGGCCCGGTCGCGAAGGCCCGCCGAGTCGAGGACCAGACCGAGCGGCACCCCGTGCCATTTGCCGATGGCGCTCCATCCCTCGACGCAGTCATGGCGCGTGATCTGGGTGCGCGTAGGCATTGCCCGAAGCTGCGCGAGCGACAGCGACAAGGGCCGCTGGACCAGCCCGTCGACCACGAGGCGCCAATCCGCGAAGCCGTTCGGTATCAAAGCCTGGAAGGCGGGAGACCCGGGCATGCTCGTCCCGTTCGACCGGAAGACCGGTGACAGGTCCGATTCGGAAAACTCCCGGGCGAGCGCGTTCCGGTCCATGATCAGGCGCTGCGCCCGCATGGTCAGTCCCTCCGACGACCTCAGCACGCCGCGGAAGGTCTCGCTCCGGTTGAGCCGGTCGCAGCCGGAAAGAAGAAGGCCACCCGCGCCAATGCCGAGCGATCCGATGAAACGCCTTCGGGAGATCATTGCCCCTCCTCCTCGGCCGGCTCGGGCGGAATCCGGAAGCGCCCGGTGATCATGGAACGCACCTCGTTGAAGGGCCCCGCAAGCACCACCATCACGAGGTGAACGAGGATGAAGAGGCTGGTGAGCGCGGCCAGGATGAAATGGATCGACCGCGCCGACTGGCGTCCTCCGAAGAGGTCGGGAAGCCATGGCAAGGCGGTGTCCACTGCGGGCGACATGGTGAGGCCCGTCATGACCAGCAGCGGAAGAACGACGAAGACTATCGCGGCGTAGCTCAGCTTCTGGAGGATGTTGTAGCGAAGCGCCGCCTCGCCCTTCGGGAACCGGAGCTGGGCATGATCCTTGATGTCTTCCCAGATATGGCCGGGAGAAAGCTCGTCGCGGCGAGGAGCAAGGTCACGCCGGACGTGGCCGTTCAACAGGCTGACGGCCCAGAACAGGGGAAGTCCGAGGGCGAGGAGCCAGGCGAACGCCAGGTGCCACCTGCGCCCTGCGGCGAGGTTGTAGCTCGAAGGGATGGTCGCCCAATAAGGGAAGGCGCGCCTCACGACGACTCCGCGGCGGTCGGTCCACCGCCCGAGGACCCCGGTCGTATCCAATCGAAGCCCGGCGACTTCCACGAACCCCCTCGAGGGAGTGGACCCGACCACCAGCCAGGCCTTGTCGTAATTGGCGCCATATGAGCCCCAGTAGAGCCTCGGATGCGCATTGAAGATCATCAGCCCGCTCATCAGCATGATGAAGACGACAAGGGCATTGACCCAGTGCCAGATCCGGGTCGGCAGCCGGTGGCGAAGAACCAGCTTGCCGTCGGGACGGCGGGCCTCGAGCTCCCGCGGGCCCGGCACCTCGGCGGCTTTGGATGCGCTCACCGGCGCAGCTTTCCGGCAATGCCGCCGCGATCCTGCACGCGCAGCGGGCCTCGAAGGGGTTGCTTCGCTCTCGCGAGGCGCATCGGCGCACAAATGAAAAGTCCGCCGAACACGAGGGCCGAAAAGAAGAGGAGGACATCCAAGCCCACCGCCTGACCGGGACTGAGAAGCTGAACGTTCATTCGAGAAATCCTCCAGCTGGAGTTCACGATGCCGGCGCTGACTCGGTTACAAAGGATGATCGTCCGCCAGTGGCGCGCTCATCGTCGGCGGGAGGATTCACCTCTGCCCCGCTACTATAATGGTCGAACCCGGTACAGTCGGCCGCTCCCCGCCATTGTATTGCGGCACCTCCTCACCAGATTGTTCGCATGCACAACAATCCAGTTTCCTTTCGCGAGCACCGCGAGCTCGGCGAAGTCGCGTGGCTGCGCGACCACGATCGCGGCCTTGCCGTTGCCGCCGGAGAGAGCAAGCCGGTCATGCTGTTGTTCCAGGAGATCCCCGGCTGTTCGACCTGCGTGAGATTCGGGCAGGATGTTCTCACTCATCCGCTGATGGTGGAGCTGATCGCGGACCGGTTCGTGCCGGTGGCCATCTTCAACAACCGTCCGGGCGCGGATGCCGACATCCTTCGGCGCTACGGCGAGCCGTCGTGGAACAATCCCGTGGTCCGCTTCCTCGGCCCCGATGGAGCCGAGCTCCTGCCCAAGCTCGCCGACCGCTACGACGCACTCGGGCTTCACGAGAAGATCACCGCCGTTCTCGAAATGCTCGGCGGTGACGTGCCCGGCTATTTCCGGCTGCTCGGGCGCGACCTGGCGGTCGACTATGGCCTCAGCAAATGCGCGACCTATGCCACTCCATGCTTCTGGTCGGGCGAGACGAGCCTCGCGCAGCATCCTTCGGTGATCACCACCGACGCCGGCTGGGTCAATGGCGAGGAGGCTGTTCGGGTGCAGTTCGATCCGAGCGCGAGTTCGCGCGAGGATTTGGATGCCTTTGCCCGCGCGGAAGGGTTCAGCCCGATCCCAAGCGGCAGTTTCGAGCTCGACTCCGAGCCGCAGTTCTACCTTCGCAAGAATCCGGCCCGTCACCTGCCATTGACACCTGCGCAGCGTACTCAGGCCAACCTCGCATTGCCTTATGGCGGTTCGCTCGACGATGTGCTGAGCCCACAGCAGTCCGCATGGCTCGCCGATCCGCGGCTCCAGCAGTCGAGCGCGGATGAAACCTACCGCTCCGATATCCGCCGGAGCTGGCCGTCCCTGGCGGCGCGACTTGATCGAGCCGGGATCGAGCAGTGAGCCTGGACGTCGCCGCCATCGGCCTGATCGAGGACGAGGATATCCTTCTCGACATCGCGGCGCTCGCGCTCAGCCACCTCGACCACGAGCATAGCGATATCGAGCGCTATCTCGAACTGCTCGATCAGATCGAGGAGCGCGTGTGCGGTGAAGGGCGCAGCTCGTTTCTCTCGTCGGAACGCGCGGCCGTGCTTTCGCGCGTCCTTCATGATGAGCTGGGCTTCGTCGGGGACGCGCAAGCCTATGACGCGCCCATCAACGCCGATTTCATCCGGGTACTCGACCGCAGACGTGGGCTGCCGATTTCGCTTTCCGTCCTCTATGTCGCGATGGCCCGACGGGCCGGATGGAGCGCTTACGTGCTGAACCTCCCGGGCACTGTGCTGGTTCAGCTGGGCGAGGATAACCCAGTCGTGATCGACCCCTTCGCGGGTGGCGCCCTGGTCTCGCAGGCAACGATTGCGGGAATCTGCCGGGCCTGCCTTGGCGAGGAGGGCGACGCTTCCTCGCTGAGCATCGTGCGGATGAGCAATCGTGAAGTCCTGACAAGGTTGCTGAACAACCAGGCCGTCCGCGCCGAGGATGAAAACGACGCCCTTCGCGCCCTCGCAATGTACCGGAGGATCACCCTGGTCGCGCCGGAACTGCCCGATGGCTGGCGGAACCTCGCGCGCTTGCAGCTGGAGCTTAACGATGTCGCGGGCGCGAGAGCGAGCCTGCTCGCCATGTCGGAAGTCGCGCCCGAGAAGGAAGCACGCGACCGGATCATGGATGCATTCGAAGCGCTTGATCCGACCGGATCTGGCTGACCCTGACCCCCATCCACCGTTGAATGACGCGGCGGATCGAGCGAGGCGATCATAACCTAGCGACGGGTGGTCGAAAACTGCGATGGCCCGGCGAGAACCTCGACCTGCGATGGCTTAAACGCCAGGATCGGGCACCGTCAGCCGGGCGCTTCCGCGCAGGTCGAGAGTGACTTGCCCGCCTGCATCGGTGAACCGGAGATTGGCAGTGCCGCACTCCGGGCATCGCAATATCATGCCCATCGCTCCGCCATAGAGCTTCAGCGCTGCAAGCGGCCCTTCCCGGCCGCATCGCTCGCAGGTGATCATCATCGTGGTCGGCTCGACCGCAAACAGGGCGGCCAGGGGCCCGGCGGCAGCATTGCCGTCGAGCACTGCAACTTCCTCGGTCATTTCACGTCTCCGGTTGGGCCAAAGCGTTCGGTCTTGATGAGCGAGCTGTCGTGGCCGAGCGCGACGAGCGCGTCGGCGCAGGCCTCAACGAACGGTGTCGGGCCACAGACGAAGACGCGAGGTCGATCTTCCGCCGGGAAACCCCGCGCCGAAAGCATCTCGCGTCCGATCCGCCCCTCTTCGCCAGTCCAGGCGTCCGGAGCTCCCCGGGTCAGCGTGACGATGAGTTCGAAGGCGTCGCCCGCCGCGGCCAGACTGTCGAGCTCGGAGCGATAGAGGAGCTCGTCGACGGTTCGCGCCGAATAGAGCAGCCGGGCCTCAGTTCGATCGCCCGAGCGGCTGCGCGCGCGCAAGATCGCCATCAGCGGCGCGACCCCGGAGCCGCCGCCGACCAGAAGGAGCGGACCACCCTCGCCCGGCATCCAGGTGAAGTAGCCGCCGATCGGGCCGCGCAGCTCGATCCGGTCGCCGATCCGCAGCTCGTCAAGAAGGAAGGGCGAGACCTCGCCGTCATCGACTCGCTCGACGGTGATCTCGAGATGCAGCAGGCCATCGGGCGGCGAGGAGATCGAATAGCTGCGCTGCGCCTGGTAGCCATCTTCGGAAGTCAGCCTGAGATCGAGATGCTGGCCTGCGAGGTGACCTGGCCAGTCGGGCACGTCGAGCAGGATCGCCTTCGCCCGGACGCTTTCCTGCTTGACCGCCGCAACGGTCGCGACGCGCCACGGCAAGAGCGCCGGAGTCACGCATCGCCTTCGTAACGCTGCTCGCGCCAGGGATCACCATAGATGTGATAACCGAGACTCTCCCAGAAACCGGCCCTATCCTGCTCGATGAAATCGAGCCACCGCACCCACTTGGCCGATTTCCAGAAATAGAGATGAGGAACCAGCAGGCGGGCGGGGCCCCCATGGGCAGGCGCGATCGGCTGGTCCTCGTAATGGGTGGCGATCATCGCTTGGCCGTTTGCGAGGTCGGCGACCGGCGCGTTGGAAGTGTAGCCGCCATCGCAATGGGCCATCACGAACGAGGTCGGCGGCGCGTCGAGACCGGCGGCGCGAAGCAGGTCGTCGAAGGTCACGCCGCGCCAGCGCGTGTCGAGCTTGGACCATTTGGTGACGCAGTGGATATCGACCGTCACTTCGGTCTGCGGCAGCTTTTCGAAGTCAGTCCAGCGCCACTCGGCGAGGGTCCGGCCGGCCTGCCTCAAACCGAAGCTCCATCGGTCGAGCGCCGTGCGCGGCGTCGGCCCTGCCGAAAGAACCGGGAAATCCGGGGTGACATACTGGCCGGGTGGCACGCGATCCCGAGCCGCGCCGCGATTGCGCTCCTTGCCCCTGAAGCCGCGAGTGATCAGCATTGGACGTCTCCATTCTGAAACCTTCACCGCCAGTCCCGAAAGCCCGATCCGGCGGTTCATGACAAGCCGAACAAGCGTCGGTCGACGCGGTACATCCCCCGTCAATCGACGACGAAACCACCGGCCTCAAGACATCGAGGGTCCGTGGGCGTCGCGCAGTGACGCATGGCTTTCGGTGCAAGCACGCGGCAACGCGGGCGGAAGTTACGTGCTGGCGGCGTCGCCGGCCGATGTTCCGCGCATCGCCGCGATCGGCACCCCTGTAACGCACGGGGCTTCTGCGCCGAGAATCCAGGCAGACGTTGAGCTGGTCCTTGGCGGACTTTCAAACGGACGAGGTCCCATGAAGACCGAAAACATTGCGGTCACAGGCGCACCCTTGCGGACGGCGCCGAAGTCCCGGCCAGCCAGGTCGCCAGGAATGAGGTGCTGAAGTGGCCCAGAGCAAGGCGGCAAAGATGATCGAGGAGATGAAGGAGTTCGCGGGTTTCACCGTGGCCGAGCAACGTTACATCTGCCGGTCGCTCGACGTTGCCGCGCATGGCACGGGAGCAATCAGGCGCTGGTCGCGCAGCCCGGTTGAAACGGCGAACATCAAGGCGCAGGACGAGATCTACCGCACTCTGCTCGCGGTGATCCGAAACAGCGTTCCCGACGACGTCGACATCGACTCGATGTCCGAGATCATTGGGCAACTGGTCGCCATTTCCGCGCTCGATCTCGGCGCCGGAGAAATCACGGGCTTCGCTGCATACCGCTTCCTCTACGAGCGCTTGCTTGGGCCTTCGGTGCGCCCGTGGCTGCCGAGCGCGTTCGTCGGAGCGGCCGCCCTCCCCTATCTCCATCCGGATCTCCGGACGGCGCTGCTTTCCTCGATGACCGCGGGCGATGCGGGCGCGCGCGGCTGGTCGATCTCTGCCCCGACGTTCATCCCCGAGTGGCTCGACGAGCCGGAGATCACGGTAACCGGTTCATGAGTGTCGCCCGGTCCACCGCGCCGGAAAGAGAGCGAGATCGTTCTGGTCGACGTCAGCCTGAGGTTCATGGCTGACGAACATCATCGCCCCCCGGAACCGGCGATCCCCCCCGTGACGTGATTGTGTGGGCGCGAGCGTGCTCTCGAGAGCCGGCTACTTTCCTAACCCTTCTTTTCCAACGCCGCGTCCACGCTGAAAACGCCGGGCCCCGCCGCGGCGAGGTAGAGGAAGACGAAGCAGTAGAGGATCGCGGCTTCGCCCATGTTTACGATTGGCCAGAACCCCTGCGGGAAATGGAATAGGAAATAGCCGGTCGCCATCTCGCCGGCGGCGAGGAAGGCGACTGCCCGAGTGAACAGGCCAATCGCGATCAGCGCCCCGCCGACCAGCTCGATCCATGCCGCCGCCACCAGGATTGCCGGAAGCGGATCGGGGACGCCAGGATGGGGCACCGGGAAGTGGACGAGCTTGGCAAGGCCATGTTCCATGAAGAGCAGCGCGGTCATGATCCGCAAGGCGGCCCGAAGCCCGGCCTGGTACCTCTCGAGATGCCGCAATTGCATGGGCGCGCTCTTCCGCGGCGCAGTCACCGGGAATGTCCGTCCGATCACGCGCAAATCCGGCCGGCTGTCACGCATGTTCATCTTGCTGCGCTTTCTGCCTTGCCGCGTGCGCGGCATCTTCCGCGAGCATCTGGCGCGATCTCAGGATCGTCTCGACCCAGCCGGCAAAGGCATGCGCAAGGCCCGTGACGAGCTCCTTCAAAGGCCCCTCCCTGAGGCTGCCGCTCTCATCGAAGCTGTCGTCGCTGACGTTGCCGAGATAGGCTTCGGGCTGCGCCATGACCGGCATGTTCAGGTACACGGCGGCCTGGCGGATCTGGTGGTTGGAACCGAACCCGCCGATGCTACCGGGCGAAGAGGTCACTATCGCCGCGGGTTTCTTGTCGAACACGCTCTGGCCGTACGGACGTGATCCGACGTCGATCGCGTTCTTCAGCACGCCGGGGATTCCGCGATTATATTCGGGGCTGACGAACAGCACTCCGTCCGCCTCGCTGACCTGCTGACGGAAGCGCACCCATTGCTCGGGCGGATTTGAGTCAAGGTCCTCGTCATAGAGCGGAAGGTCGCCGATCTCGATCATCGAGCAATCGAGATTGTCGCCCCGGATCGCGCAGATCGACCGTGCGACCTTGCGGTTGAGACTGCCCTTCCTGAGGCTGCCGACGAGGATCGCAATCTT
>DASZYL010000213.1:0-7798 GCA_035545385.1 Sphingomicrobium sp.
GACCGAGCGCGCGATCGTGGCGAAGAGGTCCCGCGCGCGCTCAGGGATACCTGGCGCCGCGGCGAGTTCCCGGCTGGTCAGCGCTGGCCGGACGAGTGTCGGGCGTCGGCTTGCAAGGTCTTCGATCGAGCGGAACAGCAGGTGGTGGATCGCTTCCGCGAAACGTCCTTCGCGAGCGAGCGCATCGGCCTCCTCGAGCCAGGACAGGGCCCCCGATTCGGTCGGCACCCACTCTTCATCCTCTTCGGTCAATTGGGATGGCGCGAGCCGTGGAAGGCGAAGCTTCCATTCGCCGGTTCTAATCCGGTTGTAGAGCGCAACACAGAGGGCGACTGCGCCGGCGGCAATGACGACCCACAGCAGGATCCGGGCATAAGCGGCTTCGGGCAGGAAGCTGCCGATCCAGCTCAAGAATCGCCCGATCGGCTCGAGCGCCTTTCCGATCGCCTCGAAGAAGGCCTTGAGCCATGGCGGCGGCGTCGGTGGGGGCGGTGGCGGAGTGAGGTTGAACTGGATCGACGGATCGTGGCGCAGCGCTTCATACGCTTGCGTAAAACGATCGGCTCCCACCGTCGCGGTCTCACGTCCGCTAATCTTACCCTCCCTCGCCCAGTGCAGGGATAGCGGCGGCGCGGATTCGCGCAAGCCGCGAAAATACTGGACAGCCATTCATCCTTCGCGCAGCAATAGCGGATCAATTGAGGGGGAGGTTTCGTGGCCACTGCAGCACCAGTCTATGAAGAACGCCGCATGTCGATTGGACGAACATTCCAGCGCGCATTCTCGGCGTTGAGTCTAAATCCGCTCGTAGTCCTTGGGCTCGCACTGATCGTCGGTGCGCTTCCGGGCCTCCTGATGAGCTATCTCTTTGTGCAATTCGGGCTGACCTCGCCCGGCGCGCTGCAGGCCGGCGCGCTTTCCTTCCGCGCCTTCATGGGCGCGACCTTCTTCAGCACCGTCATTGCGATGGTGATTGGGGCTCTCGTGCAAGGCGCCCTTACGCGCGCGGTCGTGTCCGCGAACGAGGGCCGCCGCGCGACCTTCGGTGAATGCCTTTCTACCGGCTTTCAGGTTTTCTTGCCCCTGATCGGCGTTTCGATCCTGTTTTCGATTGGGGTCGGGATCGGCTTTGTCCTCCTGTTCATTCCAGGGATCATCCTTCTCCTGATGTGGGCAGTCGCCATTCCAGCGCTTGTGACCGAGCGGACGGGGGTCTTCGGAGCGTTCAGCCGAAGCGCCGAACTGACCAAGGGTTCGCGCTGGAAGATCCTCGGCCTGTTCCTCGTTCTCGGCGTCATCTACTGGCTCCTTTCCATCGTGCTCGGGTTGATCGGCCTGAAGATGTACGCACCGGCAACGTCGCCAACGGGCCTGACCATTGCCAATATTGTCGGAAGCATGATCCTCGGCACGATCTTCAACGTGCTGTGGGGAACGATCCAGCCCTCGCTCTATGTCGAGCTAAGACAGGCGAAGGAAGGCGAGAGCTCCGAAAGTCTCGCCCAGGTCTTCGCCTAGGCTCTAAAGCCTCGCGCGCGGCGGGAAGCCCCGCGCGAGTGAAGTCGAAGGGGGATTCTCGCATCGGGCGAGCCCCCTTCTCGCTCCCATGATCTTCGGGAGGGGCCGAGGCGTCCTGCCGGCACCCGAGCCGGTGAGGCCGGATGGTTGAGGCGGCCAGACGCGCTCGCTACATGGCGCGTGTAATGACCAAGATGTTCAAGATCGCGCTTCCCGACGGCTCCGTGAAGGAGATGCCCGAGGGCTCGACCCCCGCGGACGTCGCGGCGGCGATCGGCCCTGGCCTCGCAAAGGCCGCGCTCGCTGCCCGAATCAACGGCGAGGTGCGCGATATCACGCGGCCTTTCGAAGGTGACGTCGAGCTCGCGCTGATCACCGCGAGGGACGAGGCCGAGGCGCTCGAGCTGGTCCGCCACGACTATGCGCACATCCTCGCCGAGGCCGTCCAGAATCTCTACCCCGGGACCCAGATCACCTTCGGCCCGGCAACTGACGACGGTTTCTATTACGACTTTGCTCCGACGGCCGAGCACGGCCCCTTCACCGAGGAAGAGCTGCCGCTGATTGAAGAGGAGATGCGGCGGATCATTGCGGCCGACAAGCCGCTGGTCCGGGAGGTCTGGACCCGCGACCAGGTCCGCGACTTCTTCGAAAAGCAGGGCGAGGCCTTCAAGGCGGAATGGGTGATGGAGCTGCCCGAGGGCGAGACGATCACAATGTATCGTACCGGCGACGGCGAACAGGCGTGGGTCGACCTCTGCCGGGGTCCGCACCTCGCTTCCACCGGGAAGCTCGACCCCAATGCGTTCAAGCTGACGAGGGTCTCGGGCGCCTATTGGCGAGGCGATCCCAAGAACCCGATGCTGAGCCGGATCTACGGGACCGCCTGGCTCAACAGGAAGCAGCTCGAGGAACATCTCGTCCGCCTCGAGGAGGCGGCCAAGCGCGACCATCGCAAGCTCGGTGCGGAGATGGACCTGTTCCACCTCCAGGCCGAGGCGCACGGCTCCATCTTCTGGCACCCCAAGGGGTACATGATCTGGCGCGAGCTCGAGGCCTACATGCGTCGAAGGATCGACGAAGCGGGTTATCTCGAGGTGAAGACGCCCCAACTGATGGACGCCCGCCAGTGGGAGAAGAGCGGCCACTGGGGCAAGTACCGGGAGAACATGTTCGTCGTCCCCGACGAGATTCCCTCGACCCAAGACGATGCGCCGATCCTTTCCGGCGATGCCGACCTCATGGCGCTCAAGCCCATGAACTGCCCGGCGCACATCCTGATCTTCAAGCAGGGCATCAAGAGTTATCGCGATCTTCCGCTGCGGCTCTACGAGAATGGCTGCTGCCACAGGAACGAGCCGCACGGCGCGCTTCACGGCCTGATGCGCGTGCGCCAGTTCACGCAGGACGACGCGCACATCTTCTGCCGCGAGGACCAGATCGCCGAGGAAGTGCGCGCCTTCTGCGGGCTCGCGGACCGCGTCTACAAGGATCTCGGCTTCGCCGGATATTCAGTGAAGCTCGCGCTGAGACCGGAGCAGCGGTACGGCAGCGACGAGGATTGGGACAAGGCGGAAGGCGAGCTTCGCGATGCCGTGGTCGCCGCAGGAATGGCGACGAGCGAGTTCGGCTGGGAGGAACTTCCGGGTGAAGGCGCTTTCTATGCTCCGAAGCTCGAATGGCACCTCACCGACGCCATCGGCCGCACCTGGCAGGTCGGGACGATCCAGTCCGACCGGGTGCTGCCCGAGCGACTCGATGCGACCTACATCGGCGAGGATGGGCAGAAGCACCGCCCGGTCATGTTCCACCGAGCGATATTCGGATCCTACGAGCGCTTCATCGGCATTCTCATCGAGCATTATGCCGGAAAGCTGCCGCTGTGGCTCGCACCCGTCCAGGCCGTCGTGACAACGATCGTTTCTGACGCCGACAGCTACGCCGAAGAGGTCGCCGCGAAGCTCGTCGCGGCGGGCATTCGAGTCGAGACCGACCTTCGCAACGAGAAGATCAACTACAAGGTGAGGGAGCACAGCCTCGCAAAGGTCCCCCTGTTGCTGGTGGTCGGAAAGCGCGAGGCGGAGGAAGGGACGGTCGCGATTCGCCGGCTCGGCTCCGAAGAGCGGCAGCTGGTGATGGGGCTCGACGAGGCGATCGCGATGATGCGCTCCGAGGCCGTTCCGCCGGACCTCCGGACGGCCTGAACCTGACGCGAGTCCGACACAGGTCGCGGCAAAAAAGACTCACATTTCTTCACGCGGACTTTTCTTCGGGGCCGCGAGTGCCTAACTGCACCTCGCCAACAACCATTTGGAGACGCCGCTATACCACCGCCCTATCCGCGCCGAGGAATGGCGCCCCCGCCGCCGATGAGCGGCCCCCGCTACAACGAATTCATCCAGGCGCAGAAGGTCCGCGTCATCGATGAAAACGGCGAGAATCTGGGCGTGATGTATACGCGCGAAGCCTTCGAGCAGGCGCAGGAAGTGGGACTCGACCTCGTCGAGATCTCGCCCAATGCCGACCCGCCGGTCGCCAAGTTCCTCGACATCGGCCGGTACAAGTACGAGGCCCAGAAAAAGGCGGCCGAGCAGCGCAAGAAGCAGAAGACGCAGGAGATCAAGGAGATCAAGATGCGTCCGAACATCGACGACCACGACTATGACACCAAGATGAAGAAGGTGTTCGAGTTCCTCGAGGAAGGCGACAAGGTGAAGGTCACCATGCGCTTTCGTGGTCGCGAGATGGCGCACGGCGAGCTCGGCATGGCGGTTCTTCGGCGAGTCCAGGAGCAGACCGCCGAAATGGCGAAGGTCGAGGCGCATCCGAGGATGGAAGGGCGCCAGATGCTGATGGTGCTCGCACCGAAATAAGCGCCCGGCGCTTACTGACATTGCTGTTGCCAAATTGCTTCAGCGGAGCGGCATTGTTGCCGTTTCGCTGACGCAATCGCTTCCCTTCAGTGTTGTTTCGGGATTAGCCTCTCCTCATACCGGGTGCGAAAGCGCCTGTGGGGGAGAGACAGACATGATCCGCAAGTCCGCGTGGCTGCTTTCGGCCGGCTTGTTCGCCGTAGCGACTCCGGCGTTCGCCGATACCTCCGCTTCCGCCGACAGCGGCCAGGATTCGCAGCCGACTCCATCTGCGGCCGGCGCAGCGGCCCAGAACGCTCCTCAGCCGGTCGGCGAGGGCGAAATCGTCATCACCGCGACGAGGCGCAACCAGGCGCTCTCCAACGTCCCGATGGCGGTGAGCGCGGTCACTGCCCAGCAGCTCCAATATACCGGCGCGAACGACATCCGGCAGCTGAACCAGGTCTCGCCCTCGTTGCTCGTCTCTTCGACGACCTCCGAAGGGGGAGCGGCCGTCGCACGCATTCGCGGCATCGGCACCGTCGGCGACAACCCCGGCCTTGAGGGCTCGGTCGGCGTCTTCATCGACGGCGTCTATCGTGCCCGCGCCGGGATGGCGCTCACCGACCTGGGCCCGCTCGATCGAATCGAGGTCCTGCGCGGTCCCCAGGGCACGCTGTTCGGCCGAAACACGTCGGCGGGCCTCATCTCGATCATCACGGCCAAGCCGCGATTTACCCCCGAGGTCTCCGGCCAGCTTGACTTCGGCAACTTCGATTACTGGCGGGCACAGGCGAGCCTCACCGGCCCCTTGAGCGACACGATCGCGGCCCGGCTCGATGCCGTCTGGGTCAAGCGTGACGGTTTCCTCAAGGACGTCATTTCCGGACGCAAGCTCAACGACCGCGACCGGTGGATGACCCGGGGACAGGTCCTCTTCCAGCCCAACGCCGACTTCTCGTTCCGACTGGTCGGCGATTACACGCACCGTGACGAGGAATGCTGCGGCGCCGTATTCCTTCCAGCCCACGACGTCGTGGCGACCGGGGGCGGCGCAGTCACCCTCGCGCCCTCGACGTTCAAGGCGATCGAAACCGCGCTGGGGGGCATCATCAACGATGATCCCGAGGAGCGGAAGACCTCGATCACGCCCGGCCGCGACTATGCGAGCAGGGTCAAGGACTGGGGCATCTCGGGCGAGGCGACCTACGACTTCGGCGGAGCCGAGCTGACCTCGATCACTGCCTATCGGTACAATAAATATACGCGCGGGCAGGACGCGGACTTCAACAATCTCGATATCCTCTATCGCGACAGCGACGGCGGTTCCTACAACCAGTTCAAGACCTTCACCGAAGAGCTCCGACTCCAGGGCACTGCCTTCGACAACCGTCTCGACTGGCTGATCGGCGGCTATTACGCCAACGAGAAGCTCCAGGTTGCCGACAATCTCTCGTACGGCAACGACTACGACCGTTATGCCAATTGTGTCGTCGCCGCGAACTTCGCAGGGCAGACCGGGCAGCCGGCGCTGCTCACTCCGGGATCGGCAACCTGTTTCAACAAGCCGCTCGCAAGTGCGCTTCTGCCGTTCGTCGGTGCGAACGCCCCGGTGCTCGCCGCATTCGCGGGGGTCCCGATCAACCTCGGCCCGCCGTTCGGAGTCGTGAACTTCGGAGCCCCGCCGTTCAACAACAGCGGCTTCAGCAACGTCGCGACCCTGCTCGGCCACCCGGGCCTGTCGATGAACGGGACGGGCCTCGACGACCTCTACAACCAGAAGTCGGACGACTGGGCGCTCTTCACCCACAACATCATTTCGATCACTTCCAGCCTCAAGCTGACTCTCGGCGCCCGTTACACGCACGAGACGAAGAAGCTGAACGCGAACTTCAGCGACAACAGTCTCATCTGCGACATCATCTCGGCCTCACCGTTCGCGGCGCTGCAGCAGCTTCCCTGCGTCATCCCGGGAATCCCGACACCGGGCGGCGCCTTCAGCCTCAGCGACAAGCACAGCGAGAACAAGCTCTCCGGGACGGTGGTGCTCAGCTACAAGCCGATGGACCGGTTGCTCACCTATGCGAGCTGGTCACATGGCTACAAGGCCGGCGGCTTCAACCTCGACCGATCGGCGCTGTTCCGCGCCAATGTCCCACAGACGAACCCTGCCTCCTCGGGCAGCGGCGCGATCTGCGTCAGCCCGACTCAGGCGAACTGCGGGGGCGCGATCGCTTCGGGCCAGGACCTCGAGTTCAAGGCCGAGACGAACGACGCCCTCGAGCTTGGCGCCAAGTACAACGGCAGCTGGATCGACATCAACTTCGCGGTGTTCCACCAGCTGTTCACGAACTTCCAGCTGAACACGTTCAACGGCCTCAATTTCGTCGTCGAGAACATCAACAGCTGCAAGGACAGCCTCAATGGCGCGGACACCGACAATAGTGCACTGACGGGCGCCTGCGATGGCGACACCCGGGCGGGCGTCAAGGACGTCGGCTTCGAGCTCGAGGCGTTCACCCATCCGATGCCGGACCTTGCGGTCAATGCCGGCGTGACCATGGCCAACGTCAAATACCGCAACAATCTCGTCGGTGCTAACGGCAAGCCGCTGACGAACGCGTTGTTCCAGCTTCCCGGGCGGCAGATTTCTAACGCGCCCAAATGGACCCTGACGGGTTCCGCAGCCTGGACTCCGCCGATCGGAAGCGGCGGCATGCACGCGCTCGTCTATGCCGACGTTCGCTACATGAGCAAGTTCGACACGGGGTCGGACCTCGACATCGAAAAGACCCAGGACGCCTTCACGGTGGTTAACGGGCGGATCGGGATCGAGGGGCCCGACGGACGCTGGGCCGTCGAGCTCTGGGCCCAGAACCTGTTCGACAAGACCTATTCGCAGGTCGCGTTCGACGCGCCGATCCAGGGCAGCGGAACAACCCGCGGCGTCGAGGCGGGCTTCTACCCGCGCGCGACCCAGCTTTATGGGTCGTTCCTGGGAGAACCTCGGACGTTCGGGATCACCTTGCGCGGCAAGCTCGACTTCGAGCGGGCTGCTCCGCCGCCGTACGTGCCTCCGCCACCACCGCCGCCGCCGCCGGTTGTCGAACAGCCGGCACCGCCTCCGCCTCCGCCGCCACCACCGCCGCCGCCGCCGGTCGAACGCGGCGAACGGGGCGCCTAGGCGGCCTTCGCTCTCGTCGGCTCGCGCGCGGCTTCGAGGAGGCGCGCGCGAAGCTCGTCGATCTCTTGGCTGTTGAGTTTCGTTCCACTGGGGGCCGTGACGTAGAAGACGTCGACCGCGCGCTCGCCATAGGTCGCGATGTGCGCCGAGTGGATCGTGTCGCCGCACTGGTGGATCGCCCCAGCGAGCGCCGCCAGCAGTGCGGGACGGTCACGGGCGTTGACTTCGACGACGGTGGTGCGGG
>DASZYL010000214.1:0-19556 GCA_035545385.1 Sphingomicrobium sp.
AGCTGCCCCTTCTCGTCCGAGACAATGAGGCGATCCGCATCGCCGTCGAGCGCAAGGCCGATATCGGCGCCGCTCGCGACCACCGTTTCCCGCATGAGCTCGGGATGGGTCGAACCGCAGTCGTGGTTGATGTTGAGGCCGTCCGGGCTGACTCCAAGCGCGATCACCTCGGCTCCAAGCTCCCACAGAGCGTCCGGAGCGACGTGATAGGCAGCGCCATTTGCGCAATCGACGACGACCTTGAGACCGTCGAGCCGGAGATGCTCGGGGAACGTGTCCTTCGCGAACTGGACGTAGCGGCCCCTCGCGTCGTCGATCCGGCGGGCCCTTCCGATCATCTCGGATCTGGCGAGTTTGGGCGCCTTTTCGAGGCGCCGCTCGATCGCGCGCTCGGCTTCATCGCTGAGCTTGTAACCATCAGGGCCGAACAGCTTGATTCCATTGTCGGCAAAAGGATTGTGCGACGCACTGATCATGACCCCGAGATCGGCGCGCATCGAGCGGGTCAGCATTGCAACCGCAGGAGTTGGCATTGGGCCCAGCAGCACAACGTCCATTCCGACGCTCGTGAAGCCGGCCACCATCGCCGATTCCATCATATAGCCCGAAAGGCGCGTGTCCTTGCCGATCACCACCCTGTGGCGGTGGTCGCCGCGGAGGAAATGCGCTCCTGCGGCCTGGCCGACTCGAAGCGCCGTCTCCGCTGTCATCGGCTCAGTGTTGGTCGTCCCGCGAATGCCGTCCGTGCCGAAGAATTTGCGTGTCATCAGCGGCGCTTTAGCGCCTTTATCCGATCCAGCGCCAGAATCCTGCGCCAACCGGATGAAGCCAGGTCGCGAGGAAGAAGAGGACCGTCCCGCCGACGACGGCGATGGTTCCCGGCCAGGCGACCCCGCGAGTGAAGGGGATGAAGGCCGTCTCGGCGGTCCATTGATGCCAGGCCTCGCCCATCAGCCGGGATTTCTTCGAATCCTGGCCTGCCGCTCCGCCGATCGCGAGGATCAGGATCGCGCCGTCGAGGACCAGCGCCTTCGGCATTGCGACAACGGCAAGATGCACTCCGGCCCAAAGGGCGAAGCTCCACATCATCGGGTGGCGGGTGAGTATGAAGACCCCCTTCGGAGCGCCTTTTGGACCTGGAGCGCCGGGAAGTGCGGGATTGTTGATGAACGAACCGATGAACAGGATCGATGCAAGCCACATGAGGAGCGTCCCGGCCAGCCAGACGAGGTCATTCACGGCCCACAGCGGAGGTTCGCGCCCGATGGCGTGGTAGAAATAGGCCATCGAGCCGAAGGTCACGAGCGCGACCACCGAGTAAATGCCGCGGAACGGCTTTTCGCCGACCAGCCGGACCAGCGGTGCCCTCAAGGGGTGCGACAGGAGGAAATGCGTCCCGATGAACGCGAGTGCGGAGAAGAGCAGCCCCTCCTGGAGGGTCAATGGACGTAGGCCTTGGGAAGGTCGGTCCGGCTAAGGTTGCGATAACGCTGGAGGAGACGGGTCTGGTGCGTCTGGAGCGGCTGCTCGACGCCGTCGATATAGACGTGCTCGGCTGCGCTCGACGCTTCGAGCGGATCACCCGACCAGATCACGACATCCGCCCGGCGCCCGGGCGCCAGGCTTCCGATCTCGCTGCCCATTCCGAAAGCCTCCGCCGGCCGCGAGGTGATCATCGCGAGGGCGTCGCCCCAGCTCACGCCTGTCGCACCCGGGACCTTCAGCAGGCCGACGAGGTTGCCGGCATATTGGCGCTCCATGAAGAGGTTGTGCGTCTCGTTGTCGCCGATCATCCCGATCGAGACATTGACCCCCGCAGCGCGCATTCGCCCGACGTTCGACTGAGTGGCCGCGATCTGCTCGAACGAGGCGGGCAGATCGTTCAACGCCGAAGCAATGACGGGAATGGCCGATCGCGCGATCTTGTCGGCGACGAGCCATCCTTCGCTCGCTCCCACGATCACGATCTTGAGCGAGGGAAACTCGCGCTTGAGGTCGATGACCTGGAGGATGTCGCTGGCGCGCTCGGCATGAACCAGGAGATACTGGCGGCCCTGGAGGACCGGGACCAGCGCTGCCGCGTCGAAGCGGGTGAGGAGGACGTCCTGGGGACGCGGAGCCGAGTAGATCCGCGATTCATTGGGATTGCGGACGACCGGCCGCTCCCGCTCGTCGGGCTCACCGCGTCCGCTGCTCGTGACCGGCTGTGAGTAATGGCCAAGAACGGCTGCTTCACGAAGCGCATCACGAAACAGGACATGAGCCGAGGAACGCGAGCCGCCAGCTTTCTGGGCCCCATCCTGTCCGAGCTCGACGAACTGGAACTTCCGGGCCGCGGTGATCGGATCCATGTCGGCGCCGGTATCGATGATCGCGCCCTGGCCTGCGAAGATGCTCTTTCCCGCCGATGGAGCGACGACCGCTCTCGTCACTCCATCGGCGCGATTGACCGCGACTGGAGTGTGCATGGGATTGATCGCCCTCGAAACGTCGATCGCGGCATTGAACGGGCCATCGGAACCCTGGTCGTTCGCGCCCTCGGCGCTGAAGCCCACGTCGGAAAGCCCAAGGCCCGAGAAACCGGCAACGATCCCTGGTGTGACCCACTTGCCCGTGGCGTCGATCACCTTCGTGTCCGCCGGGAGCTTCATTCGAATATCGCCCGCGGCAACGACACGCCCATCCCTGATGACGACCATCCCGTTGGGGATCGGCTCCGAGCCGTCACCCAGGGCGACAGTGCCCCCGGTGATGGCGATGGTATCGGCAGCAGCCGGCATCGCGGCTGCAAGAAGCAGGCTGGCAAGGACACGCAGGGTCATTTCACGTCTCCTTCACCCGGCTGGCCAAGCTCGAAATCGCTGACCGGTCGTTTCTTGGGATTATGGGCATCGTACATTTCGGCGCCGTCGATCCAGACCCGTTCGGGACGGGAATAATCGCTGAAGGGATCGCCGTTCCAAAGCACGACGTCCGCGCCCTTCCCGGCGGTCAGGGTTCCGGTCTTGTCGAGAATTCCGAGCGCCTTTGCGGGGTTGCGGGTGAGCCACTCCCAGGCGACGGCCTCGGAGAGGTTGGGAATGCCCGCGCGAATCCCGTCGGCGAGGGCTTTGGCCGCTTCCTGGTTGAGCCGCTGGATGTAATTGGGGTCATCGGAGTGGACGATGGTGCAGGCGCCCGCGTTCTGGACGAGCGGGATATTCTCCTTGATCGCGTCATAAGCTTCCATCTTGAAGCCGTACCAGTCGGCCCACATCACCGCGCAAATGTCGTTGTCGCGCAGGAGATCTGCGATCTTGTAAGCCTCCACGGCGTGGTGGAACGCGGTCACGTGGTAGCCGAATTCCTTCGACATATCGATCATGTTCGCCATCTCGTCCGCGCGATAGCAGTGGTTCTGCACCAGGATCTTGCCTTCGAGCACGCCCTTTAGAGTGTCCATCGCAAGGTCGCGCTCGGGCATGTCACCGCCCTTGGCGTAATAATGGTCCCACTTGCGCTTGTACTCGACCGCCTTGGCCCAGGTTTCGCGCGCCAGCGCGATGTTGCCCATGCGCGTCTGCGGCATGTGATCATGCGAACCGTAGACCCGCTTGGGGTTTTCTCCGCATGCCATCTTGAGGCCATAGGGCGCGCCCGGGAACTTCATCTCCTGGACCGTTCGCCCGGGGACGTTCTTGAGGACGACCGAGCGTCCGCCGAACAGGTTGGCCGATCCTGGAAGGATCTGCATCGTGGTCACGCCGCCATTGACGAGGGCCCGGCTGAACCCCGGGTCCTGCGGCCAGACGCTGTGCTCGGCCCAGACTTGCGGAGTCACCGGGTCGGTCGCCTCGTTGCCGTCCGAGTTGGCACTGACCCCGGGCGAGGGATAGTCGCCAAGGTGACTGTGGATGTCGATGATCCCTGGAGTGACGAACTTGCCGGTGCCGTCGATTTCCATCGCGCCGGCGGGCGAAGCGAGATCGGGTCCGCCGACCGCTCGGATCACCCCGTCGGAAAAGACGATCGTGCCGTCATTGATCTGCTGTCCGTCACCGGTGAACACCGTCGCATGCCGGATGACCGTGAGGACGCCGGGATAGCGAGCGTAGGTCGATGGGAACGGATCCTCGTTGATATGGATCGCGGCCTCGGGCTTGTCGGCGGGCTCGAACGAAGCGCAGCCGGAAACAAGGAGCGCGGAGCCAACCGCCGCGAAGAGAGCCTTATTTGACACCATGCATCCACCTCTGAAGGGGCCAGGAAAGAAGGAAAAGGAGAAGGCCGGCGCCGATTGCGACCCAGGCGATCGTCGTGAAGGTATGGGTATAGGTCTCGAGGCTGACCTTGAGGTTGGTCACCTGCCCTCCGACGGTCTCGACGCTCGCGAACTGGGCGACCACGCCCGCAAAATATTGGGCGACCGAAATCGACAGGAACCAGACGCCCATCATCAGGCCGACGATGCGGGTGATCGAAAGCTTGGTGATCATGCTGAGGCCGACGGGCGAGATGCAGAGCTCCGCGAGCGAGTGGATGAGGTAGAGTCCTGCAAGCCACCACAGGCCGACCTGGAAATCGGGCCCGGCAAAGGTCGAGCCCCAGACGAGGAACAGGAAGCCCGCGCCGACGCCGACGAGGGCGATCGAGAACTTGACCGGGATCGAGGGCTCGAGGCCGCGTTTCGCAAGACCCGTCCAGAGCGCGCTCATCAGGGGCGCGAACAACACGATCGAGATCGGGTTGAAATTCTGGGTCTGCGGCGCCGAGATCGTGAAGAGGCCGAAGACGCTCTTGTCCGTGTTCCGGTCGGCAAAGAGAGTGAGCGATGAACCTGCCTGCTCGAACAACGTCCAGAAGAAGACGTTGAAGACGATGAGGACCATCGCCGCACACATCATCTGGAATTCTTTCCCGGTCCCATTGAGGTACGACCAGACAAGGATCGCCGGGACGCTGATGAGGAACGAGCCGAACAGCAGCTTTCCCATCAGCGAGAGGGACAGGATGTAGCCGATGAAGCCCGAACCCGGTTCAGGCTCGGGCGTATTCATGAGGTTGACGAAGAGGAAGTAGAAGACCGGCACTGCAAGAAGAGCGCCGAGGTAGACGAGGAGCGAGCGGTCCTTCTCCTTCGCCGGGGCTTCGCCATATCCCGCAAGCCGCCCGCCATCGAACTGCATCAGAAGGTAGGAGACGGTCATTCCGCACCCGGCGAGCGCGAAGCCTGCCCACCAGCCGAGCGTGTCGGCGAGGATCGGGCAGAAGAGCTGGCCGAGGATCGAGCCCAGGTTGATGCCCATGTAGAAGATCGTGAAGCCCGCATCCCGGCGGCGATCGCCCTGATCGTAGAGCGTGCCGACGATCGTCGAGATATTGGGCTTGAAGAAGCCGTTGCCGACCGAGATCAAGGATAGTGCAACAAGGAGGATCGCGACCGTGAGCGGGTTGCGTTCGCCATGCGATTCGAACGATCCCTTGGGGATTGTCCGCTCGACGCTGTTGTCCGCCCGGAGCAGCGAGACGCTTCCGTCGTCATTGCCCTTGATCTGGAGCTTCTGGGTCCCGGACACGAGGTAGCGAACCTCGTTGCTGGTCGTCGGCCGGTCCCTGAAATTGTCGATCTGGACCTCGTAGCGCTGGCCATCGACCATCGCGTAGGGCTTCGCCGGCTGGCCGCCGAAGGCCAAAGTGAAATAGCCGATCGCCATCAGGATGGCGCCGAACTTGACCGAGCGCTTTGATCCCAGGATCTGGTCTGCGATGAGGCCGCCGATGAGCGGCGTCAGGTACACAAGGGCGGTATAGCCGCCGTAAAGGCCGGTCGCCTGCTGATCGCTGAAGATGAAATGCTTGGTGAGGTAGAGCGTCAGAAGCGCCCGCATTCCGTAATAGCCGAAGCGCTCCCACATCTCGGTGGTGAACAGCCGGGCAAGCTGGCGCGGGTGTCCGAACCATGTCTTCCTGTCAGCCGGATCCGTGCGACCCGATGCTGCGCTGAACGGTTCCTCGACCGCGGGCGTATCTACCATAATCTCCTCTCCCCAGAGTGGGGGCGACCGTAACAATCAAATTCCTGTTGTGAAGCGGATTGTTGGGGTGCGTTCCTCCGCCTATCTGCCCTCGTCGATGCTCAATGACCGTTCATCGATCCGTTCGCTCCTCGAGACCCGGCGCTCGGCCAAGCCCAGGGATCTCGAGGGACCCGGGCCTGGCCCCCATGAACTCGAGCGCATGCTGACGATCGCGGCCCGGACTCCCGATCACGGGAAGCTTGCGCCCTGGCGCTTCATCATCGTCGCCGACGATCAGCGCGATAGCTTTGCCCGATTGCTCCAGCGCGCGCTCGAAGAGGAGAACCCAGGGGCAACCGACGCTCACCGGCGCAAGGAAGAGGAGTTTGCCCATTATGCAGGACAGCTCGTCGTTCTCGTCTCCGCCCCGATCGCCGACCACAAGATCCCGACCTGGGAGCAGGAGCTGTCCTGTGGCGCGGCTGGAATGAACCTTCTTCTCGCCGCCCACGCGCTCGGTTTTGTCGCGGGCTGGGTGACGGGATGGCGGGCCTATTCGCCGCGGGTCAACGCCGCCTTCTGCGGCCCCGGCGAGAGGATCGCCGGGTTCATCTTCATCGGTCGCTCGGCGGCCCAGCTTGAAGACCGTCCGCGGCCGATGCTCGCCGATGTCGCGAGAAAGTGGGAGCCGCCAACTTACTGACTTTCGGGTTGAACTTTTCGCGATCCGCTGTATTATGACAGCATGACGCTGCGGACCCAGCATGAAAAGCCCGTCTACGTTCGGCTGCGCGAGACCATCGCCGATGCGATCCTCGCCGGCAAATATGGCGATGGCGATCCCCTTCCCTCTGTTCGGGCGCTTGCCGCCGAGGAGCAGGCCAATCCCCTGACTGTCGCCAAGGCCTACCAGGGTTTCCAGGACGAAGGACTGATCGTCGTGAAGCGCGGCGTCGGGATGTTCGTCGCCCCTGGCGCAAGGGCAAGGCTCAGCGACAGCGAGCGCAACCGGTTCTTGAAGGAAGAATGGCCCCAGATCCGTGCGAGGATGAAGCGGCTCGGGATCGATGCCGCCGAGCTCATCGAACGCGAGCGCGCCTGAACTTCCCCCTTCAGGGCTAATCCTATAGCCCGCGACCGCAATGGATACGCGGGTCCTTCCCTTTAGCGCCAAGAGCATCGCCGAGGCTGCGCGGCTCATCGTCGCGGGCGAGCCCGTCGCGGTCCCGACCGAGACGGTCTACGGCCTCGCTGCCGATGCGACGAACGCGCGAGCAGTGGCCCGGATTTACGAGGCGAAGGGAAGGCCGGCCTTCAACCCCTTGATCGTCCACGTTCCAGATCTCGCCGCTGCACGGATGATCGGGGACTTCAGCGGCAAAGCCCTTGCCCTTGCAGGCGAGCATTGGCCTGGTCCTTTGACCCTGGTCGTGCCCCTGCGCTCCGATGCGCAAATCGCCTCTCTCGTGACCGCCGGGCTCGGAAGCGTCGGCCTTCGGGTTCCCGATCATCCGGCGATGCAGGCGCTCCTCCGGGCGTCCGGGCGGCCCCTTGCCGCCCCATCGGCGAACTCGAGCGGATCGATCAGCCCGACGAGGGCGGCCCACGTCCTCAAGAGCCTTGGCGGACGAATTCCTCTCATCATCGATGGCGGACCGACCTCGCGCGGGATCGAATCGACGATCGTTGCGGCAACGGAAGGCAAGCTTCGACTGCTGAGGCGGGGACCGGTCGAGGTCGCCGCCGAGCCCGTCTCGGGCTCGAAGATCGAGGCCCCAGGCCAGCTCTCGAGCCATTATGCGCCCTCCAAACCGCTGCGCCTCGACGCAAGCTCGGCGCAAGCCGACGAATATCTCATCGGCTTTGGAAATATCGAGGGAGACGCGAGCCTTAGTCGCTCAGGCGACCTCGTCGAGGCGGCTTCGCGTCTCTTCGACCTTCTCCACGAAGCCGACGCATCGCCAAGGCCAAGGATCGCTGTCGCTCCCGTCCCGGCCCAAGGCCTTGGAGCCGCGATCAACGACCGCCTGCAAAGAGCCGCGGCGGACCGATAGGCAAAGAAAAAGGGGCGGACCGAGCGCCGCCCCTCCCCTGTTGTGCTTTCCTCGATGGCACGATCCTCTTCATTGGAAAACCGAAATCTGAGGCGCTTCAAGCGATTGGCGAGGAATTGTGGCGCATCGGCAACTGATGAAAGGTCACGCCGCGCCCGTCCCTTGGGCAAGATGGCCTGGGCGCGGAGCGCCCAGAAAAGTGCCCCGCGATCAGCGAGGATCTCAGGCGGTCGCTGCCTGGCTCTTCGCTCGCGCCTGGAAGCTCTTGCGAAGCTTCTGGAGCTTGGGCGGGATGACGGCGAGGCAATAGGGATTGCGCTGGCCCTCGCCGGACCAATAATCCTGGTGGTAGTCTTCGGCGGGATACCATTCTCCCATCGGCTCGATGGTGGTCACCACGCTTCCATGATGATCGACGTTCGCCCGCCGGATCGCTTCTCGCGCCTTTCGTTCCTGCTCATCGTTCAAGGGGAAGATCGCCGAGCGATATTGGGTCCCGATGTCGTTCCCCTGGCGATTGAGCTGGGTCGGGTCGTGGGTCGCGAAGAAGATGTCGAGGAGATCGTCGTAGCCCAGCTCATCGGGATCGAAGGTGATCCGGATCGCTTCGGCATGGCCGGTGTCACCGGCGCAGACCTGCTTGTAGGTCGGGCTGGCGGTGTGGCCGCCGGTGTAGCCGCTTTCGACGGATTTGACGCCGATCACATCGAGGAAGACTGCCTCGGTGCACCAGAAGCACCCACCTGCGAGTACCGCGACTTCCTGCGCCATCTGTCCGCTCCTTCTCCGCTTGCGCGCTGGAGCAGAGATAGGAGCGCTCAGCTTCTTTGGTAAGACGCCTTGAGGCTCGCGAGCTCGAGGCGTTTTCCGACCCACTCGGAAAGCTCGTCGAAGTCGAGCGGCTTGTCGAACACGATTCCCGCGCGTCGCTCGGAATACCAGCGGACCTCGCCCTTGACCGGCCTCAGGCTCTCGACGACGACGATCACTTTCTTCCCGACGCAATATTCGTCGATCGGCTCGACCTTCATTCCACCGAGCGAAATGTCGTGAACGTCGACAGTGTAATAGACCTTGCCGACCTTGACCGAGGCCTTGCAGGCGATCTCGAGCCGCGGCGGGCGGGGGCGGAAGCCGAGGCGCGGCTTGCGCCCGGCAAGAAGTTCACCGAGGTCGAGGCTCTGGTCGAACTTGAACCCGACCATGTCTTCGCGCGTCCAGACGACCGTTGCCGGGATCTTCTGGGACGAAACCTCGAGCTGCACCTGGTCCCCGACCGACGGGGCGTGCGTTACGATCGCCATGATTCCGCCCGCGGACATGTTCTTGATCCTGAGGAGCTGCTGGCTCCCCGAGGCGTCGACGAGCTTGCCGACCCGAAGCATCGCCGGGATGCGCTCGTCCTCGCGCCGTTCGGCGGGGCGAGGGACCGCGGTCGAGAGCGAGACCGTGGTCGACTCGAAGGCCGGATCCGCCTCTCCCGTCTGGTTCGCGGCCGATTTCCTGCGAATGAGCGATGCAAACATGCTTTTCCGAGCGCCTCTTCCGACGCGCAAATCGCGCCAAAATGGGACTTTATGGACAGCGTGGTTAAAAGAGCGTTTCATCAGGTTGAAATGAAGCGCTGTTGCGGCTTAGGCCCGTCGTGGGAGAGACGCTGAATGCCGCAGCCTAGACTGCTGCTGATCGATGACGAGCCGACGCTTGCCGAATTCCTCGCCAGCGCGGCCGAGGAAAGCGGCTTCGAGCCCGTCGTTACAGAGCATGACGAAGCATTTCGCGAGGCGTTCCTGGCGCAGACCCCCGAAATGGTGGCTCTCGATCTTGGGATGCCGGGGATGGACGGGGTCGAGCTGATCCGGTTCCTCGCCGAACAGAATTACTCCTCGCCAGTGCTGATCGTCAGCGGCTTCGACCGCCGGGTCCTGGAATCCGCCTTCAGGCTTGGCGAGGCGCTCGGGCTGACCATGGTCGGCCCGATTGAGAAGCCGGTCCGCTTCGAGGTGCTCGAAGAGGTGCTGAGCCGGCTCAAGGCAACGCTCTAGCCGTGTCCCGCCACGCCGACGAGAAGCTGGTCCGCGAGCTCGCGCGCGCGCTCGAGGAGCAGCAGCTCCACATGCTCTACCAGCCCAAGGTCAAGCTTCGCGACGGGGCGCTGGAGCGCGTCGAAGCGCTTGTCCGCTGGGAGCACCCGGATCTCGGTCATGTCGAACCGTCGCGCTTCGTTCCGCTCGCCGAGGAGCACGGGCTCATCGACGATCTTACCCAATGGGGCCTTCGGACAATTCTCAGGCAATGGCTCGACTGGTGCGACGAGGGTATCGACACCGCGATCGCCTTCAACATTTCCGCGCTCAGCCTGCAGCACCTTGATTTCCCGGACCTCGTCGAGCGCATGTGCACTGCGCTCGAGGTCCCGACAGACCGCCTCGTCCTCGAACTGACCGAGGGCGCGACCCAGCCTCTCGTCAAGCTGATGGACACCCTCACGCGGTTCCGGATCAAGGGCATCGGCCTTGCAATCGACGATTTCGGGACGGGTTATTCCTCGCTGATGCAGCTTCGTCGGCTGCCGTTCACCGAAGTGAAGATCGACCAGGCCTTCGTCGCCGACGTCGACCGGGCTCGCGACAGCCGCCTCATCGTCCACGCGATCGCCGAACTCGCTCACGGCCTTGGACTCATCGCCACCGCCGAGGGGGTCGAGACGATGCAGCAATTGTGGACCGTCGCGGAACTCGGCTGCGACCTCGTCCAGGGCTACCTCATTTCGCCACCGCTCGAGCCCCAGGCGCTCCTGCCGTGGAAGAGGTCATTCCGCCGACAATGGCCCAAGTTGATGAGCCAGGAGCCCCTCGCCCTATGGGGCGACGTCGAAGCGAATGCCCTGGGCGAGCGGTAGCTCGCTCCCGAAATTGATCGTGTTGGTCTGGCGCCGCATGTAGGCACGCCAGGCGTCCGAGCCGCTTTCGCGCCCTCCGCCGGTTTCCTTTTCGCCGCCGAACGCCCCGCCGATCTCGGCGCCCGAAGGGCCGATATTGACGTTCGCGATCCCGCAGTCGGAGCCGGCGGCCGACATGAACCTCTCGGCCTCGCGAATGTCGTTCGTGAAGATCGAGGAGGAGAGACCCTGCGGAACCTCGTTATTGAGGGCGAGCGCCTCTTCGAACTCGCGGTAGCGAAGGACGTAGAGGATCGGAGCGAAGGTCTCCTTGAGAACCGTTCCTTCCTGGGCTGGAACCTCGAGGATCGCAGGCCTCACATAATGGCCGGCAAGCCCGGTATCGACCTCCTCAAGCTTTTCGCCGAGCACCGCCCGCATCGAATCAAGCGCCGCTTCGTCGATGAGTGGCCCCACCAGCGTATCGTCCTTTCGCGGGTCGCCGACCTTGACGCTTGCAAGGAGTTGCCGGAGCCGCGCGACCAGGCCCTCGGCGATGCTTTCGTGGACGATCAGCCGGCGAAGCGTGGTGCAGCGCTGACCGGCCGTTCCGGCGGCCGAGAACAGGATCGCTCTCGAGGCGAGCTCGAGGTCGGCGGACGGACAGACGATGGTCGCGTTATTGCCTCCGAGCTCCAGGAGCACCCGTCCGAACCGCTCCGCAACTCTCGGCCCCACGGCTCGGCCCATGGCGGTCGAGCCCGTGGCCGAGACGAGCGAAATCCTTGGATCGTCGACCAGAACCTCGCCCGTATCGCGCCCGCCCTGGACGAGCTCGACCAATCCTTCGGGCGCTCCGCCGAAGTCGCGGATTGCCTTGCGAACACCGACCATCACCAGTTCCGCGACGAGCGGCGTCTTCTCGCTCGGCTTCCAGATCACGGGATCGCCGCAGACCAGCGCAAGGGCGGCGTTCCACGCCCAGACCGCGACCGGGAAATTGAAGGCGCTGATGACAAGGACCGGGCCGAGCGGATGCCATTGCTCCATCATTCGATGGTTGGGCCGCTCGCTGGCGATGGTGAGGCCGTAAAGCTGGCGTGAAAGCCCGACTGCGAAATCGCAGATGTCGATCATTTCCTGGACCTCGCCGAGGCTCTCGGCGATGATCTTGCCGTTCTCGAGCGTGATCATCTTGGCGAGGAGCGGCTTGAACTCCCTCAGCCATTCACCAAGGTGCCGGACGAGCTCGCCCCTTCTTGGAGCCGGGACTTCGCGCCACGAAAGGAAGGCCGCCGCTGCGCGCGAGCAGGCCGCCTCGGGGTCGCCGATACCAACCTTTCCAAGGCAGGTTCCGTCGATCGGCGAATAGCTCGCAAGGTCTCCCGAGCTCTCGATCCCGGCCATCTCGAGGATGGTTCGGGCTTCCTCGGCGGCATTCACGAAAAGAGCTTTCGTGCCTTGGCCATCGCAGCCACTCCAGTTTCGATCGTCTGGTCCATCTTGGAAAAGCAGAGGCGGACGAGGTGCCTTGGCGGATCGCGCTCGGCGAATGCGGACAGTGGAACGACGGCGACGCCGGCCCTTTCGACTGCCGCGGAAGCGAAACCCTCGTCATCGAGCGGGATCCCGGAAGCGGCGAGATCGACGCACATGAAGTAGGTCGCAGCCACGTCGAGAGTCACATACCCTGCCGATTTGAGGCCGTCGGACATGAGGTCGCGCGAGCGGCGGAATCTCTCCCGCATCGGCTTTAGCCAGCCATCGCCCTCGTCGAGCCCGAACGCGACCGCGGCCTGGAGGTTGGGAGCCGTCGAGAATGTGAGGAACTGGTGGGCGCGGGCAACGACCTGGGCGAGGGCCGGCGCTGCCACCATCCAGCCCACCTTCCATCCCGTAAGCGAGAAAATCTTCCCGGCCGAGCCGATCTTGATCGTGCGCTCCGCCATTCCGGGAAGGGTCGAGATCGGCGTGAACTCGAGCCCGTCGAGGACGATATGCTCCCAGACCTCGTCGCTGATGACGATGAGGTCATGCTCCTTGGCAAGCGCCGCAATGATCTCGAGTTCGCCAGGGCCGAAGAGGCGCCCCGCGGGATTATGGGGATTGTTGAAAAGGATCGCACGCGTGCTGGAATTGATTGCCCGCCCGATCGCTTCCCGCTCGATCCGCCACTCCGGCGGGACCAGCGCGACCTCGACTGGCGTCGCTCCGGCGCGGCGGATCATCGGAGCGTAGCTGTCGTAGGCAGGAGTGAGGATGATCACTTCATCGCCAGGCTCAATCGCAGCAAGGATGGCGGAGCCGAGAGCCTCGGTCGCCCCGCTCGTCACGCAGACATGCTCGGCACCGAGGTCCTGGCCGAAATGCCGGTTGTAATGATTGGCGACCGCTTGACGAAGCGCCATGGTGCCTCGCGAAGGCGCATATTGGTTCGATCCTTCAACGACCGCCTTGGCGGCAGCTTCGAGAATCTCGGGCGGCCAGCCAAAATCGGGAAAGCCCTGCCCGAGGTTCACGGCGTGATGCTGGCCGGCGAGCGCCGACATTCGCTCGAAGACGCTGGTCTTCATCTGTTCGTAAAGGAGGTTCATTTCGTCCCGCGCATAGCGCCTAGATTGCCGCGCCGCGAGTGAGCTACGCCTCAATTCGAAAGTGCAGCGAGAACGAGCCCCATCGGCCGTGCGAAAGCCGTTTCAACCAGCATGAGGCCGGCAAGCGCGAGGGAAACGGCGATGAAGGCCGCTCCCGCAAATTCGATCGCCCTCCCCTGGAGCCGGCTTCGCCCCTCCGGGCGCAATTTCCTTCGCCGCTCGCTTCGGGCAGTGAGCTGGAATGAAGGCGATTGTCCAAGGGTCATGATGGCTTCGACCGGTACCCGATCTTCCGCCTGAAGCCCTGCCCTTGCGCCATCGCGCCAGACCACGTGCGCGACGATCACGTGATCGCCGCGCCTCACTTCGACCCTCGTCCCCTGCGTGATCTGCCGGCCGGAATGGATCATCATCCCGCGCGACGAGATGTTGAGGATGCATGCATCGCTCCAGGTCGGACCGTGGCGCAGCCTTGCAGGCACGACGACCCGGCGCCGGAGCTCTCGCGTCCTCTCGACCTTCAGATTCTTGCGCGCCGTCATCGGCGAGCCGTTAAACGGGGATGGTGTTCGGCTTCTAAATCATTGGTCCAGAAAGGAGATAATCGTCGCGGCAGCGAGTCGGTGGCGGTTCGAAGCGGATCGCGCTAGCCCCGGAGGGATGCAAAACCCAGCAATTGCCGCGGCCGAGGCCGCATCGAGCGCCTTTCCCGGCTGGTCGGCGCTAGGGCCCAACGCCCGTCGCTCGTTGCTCAATGCCGCCGCAGCAGAGCTTGAAGCGAGCTCCGACGCCTTCGTCGACGCGATGGCGGCCGAACTTCGGGCGTCCGAGCCCTGGGCACGCTTCAACGTCATGCTTGGTGCAGCGATGGTCCGCGAAGCGGCCGCGCTCACGACCCAGATCACAGGAGAGGTGATCCCTTCGGACAGGCCCGGCCTTCTCTCGCTTGCACTTCGCGAGCCGGTCGGAGTCATCCTCGGAATCGCCCCATGGAATGCTCCCGTCATTCTTGGCTGCCGGGCGATCGCCACTCCCCTCGCCTGCGGCAACACCGTCATCCTGAAGGCGTCCGAGCGCTGCCCGCTGACCCATGCCCTCATCGTCGATGCCTTCAGGTCCGCAGGCTTTCCAGAAGGCGTCGTCAACCTCGTCACCAACGAACCTCACGATGCCGGAGAGGTGGTGGGAGCGCTCATCGACCATCCAGCCGTTCGGAGGATAAATTTCACCGGGTCGACTGCCGTCGGCAGGATCGTTGCCAAGCGCGCAGCCGAGCACCTCAAGCCCGTGCTTCTCGAACTTGGCGGCAAGGCACCGCTCATCGTGCTCGAGGACGCGGATCTCGACGAGGCGGTGAAGGCGGCGGCGTTCGGAGCGTTCATGAACGCGGGCCAGATCTGCATGTCGACCGAGCGCATCATCCTGGTCGATTCGATCGCGGACGAATTCGTCCGGCGCTTCTCGAAGAAGGCCGCTTCGATGCCTGCTCCTGCCGTTGGAGACCAGGTCGACGGAGCCGCCGAGGGAAATGTTCGGGCGCTCATCGAGGATGCATTGTCCAAGGGCGGAAAGGCCGTGACGTCGGGGGCGGCGACCGTGATCGACGCAGTCACATCTTCAATGGACCTCTACCGCGACGAAAGCTTCGGCCCCGTCGTCGCCGTCATTCGGGTTGCCGACGAGGAGGAAGCCATAAGGATTGCGAACGACAGCGAATATGGCCTTGCTGCAGCGGTGTTCACGAGGGACGCTGCGCGCGGGCTTCGCGTCGCCCGCCGCATCCGGTCAGGCATCTGCCATGTCAACGGAGCGACCGTTCACGACGAACCGCAAATGCCCTTCGGAGGATTGGGCTCATCGGGTCACGGGAGGTTCGGCGGAAAAGCGGCGATCGACGCCTTTACCGAACTCAGGTGGATCACGATCGCCGGAGAGCCCGGCCACTATCCGATCTAGAGGCTCCAGTAGCGAAGGTCTGCGCGAAGCGTCGAAGGATCAAGGATCGAGCGCACGTCCGCGACAATCCCCCCTTGGGCCATCATGTCGCTGATCTTTCCATGAAGCGGGACATAATCGTCATGTCCCACGGCGTAGATCAGTGCGCGAAGGCCCTTGAACTCCTCGAGCGGCGCAAGCTCGATCCCATATTCGTGGCGAACCGTTGCGGGATCGGCGAGCGCATCGTGGACGATGGGAGCGATCCCGAACTCGCAGAGCTCGCGGTAGGTGTCGACGACCTTCGAATTTCGAATGTCGGGCACGTTCTCCTTGAAGGTGAAGCCGAGGATCCCGACGCGCGCACCGATGGTGGGTTGCCCGTTGGACGCCATCAGCTTGACGACCCGCTGCGCAAGATAGGCCCCCATTCCGTCGTTCACCCGCCGCCCGGAAAGGATCACCTCGGGCTGGTACCCGAGCTGCTCGGCCTTGGCGGTGAGGTAATAGGGATCGACGCCGATGCAGTGGCCGCCGACGAGGCCCGGATGGAACTTGAGGAAGTTCCACTTGGTGCCGGCGGCGTCGAGCACGTCGCGCGTCCGGATTCCGAGCAGATGGCAGATCTTCGCGATCTCGTTCATGAGGGCGATGTTGAGATCGCGCTGCGTGTTCTCGATAACCTTGGCGGCTTCCGCGACCTTGATCGAGGGCGCCTCGTGGATTCCGGCTTCGATCACCGATCCATAGAGTTCGGCAAGCTTCGCCAGGGTCGCTTCGTCCTCGCCAGCGACCACTTTGGTGATCTTTTCGATGCTCCGCGACCTGTCCCCGGGGTTGATCCGCTCCGGGCTATAGCCGAGCTTGAAATCAACGCCCGCCTTCAGCCCCGAAGCCCGCTCGAGCGCGGGAGCGCAGATCTCCTCGGTCACTCCTGGATAGACGGTGCTTTCGAAGACGACGATCGAGCCCGTGGGCATGGCCGGCCCGACGATCGCGCACGCTTTGAGCATCGCCGAGAAGTCAGGGCGGTTTGCCTCGTCGATGGGCGTTGGAACGGTGACGATGAAGATCTCGAAGCCACGAAGGATCCCCGGATCATCGGTGATCGTGAACGAGCTTGAGCGAAGCTCTTCGGCTGTCACTTCGTTGGTCGAATCTAACCCCTCGCGAAGTGCTTCGACCCGAGCCCGACTGACATCGAAGCCAACAACCTCGTGCTTTCGGGCAAGTGCGACAGCGAGCGGAAGACCGACATAGCCGAGGCCAACGACAGCGACTTTCACCTTGGAAACAACCTCTCGCTACTGCCGGATTTTCCAGTAGAGGCGACGGTCTCCGCCTGCAAACGATCGGTTCAAACGCGCGATCAGGGAACCGTGCACAAGGAAGGCGCATCGCTCCGTCCGAGCATTCGCAGCAATGCAAAGTGCTGGCGAAGAGCCGAAGCCATGCTGCCGAGCTCGTGGCACCTTAGGTCATGCCGCTCCGCGACTGCGCGAACGATTGGCCGCAGGGAGGAATAATGGGTGTGGGCGACATTCGGGAACAGATGATGTTCGATCTGGTGGTTCAGTCCACCGGTGAACCATGTCGCGAGCCTTGAGCCGGTGGCGAAATCCGCAGTTGTGCGCAGCTGGTGCAACGCCCAGTCGTCACCAGCCCGGACCCCGTCGAACTCCATTCCGGGCGTCAGATGTGCAAGCTGGAAAACGATTGCGAGGACCCAGCTCAGAACAAAATGAAAGAGGATGAACGAGATTGCCGCCCAGACCAGCGGCAGAAGGAAGAATGGCGGCAGCACGAAGAGCAGCAGGTAAAGTCCCTTCGACAGAAGAAACTCCGTCCGCTCCCGCCGGTCCAGTTCGAGCGGATGCCACTGGTTGAGGCGACCGCCAAACAGGCACCGCAGGTCTTTCCAGTACAACCACTCGATCGTGTTCAATCCATAATAAAGTACGGCCTTGGCTTCCTGCCCGCGGAATCGGGGCGCCCAGGGGCAGGCCGGAGAAAGCCGAAGCCGTCCACGCGTCTCCAGGTCGTCATCCCAGCCGAAAACGTTCGGCTGACGGTGATGAAGCCCCTGGTGCTTGTGCACCCAGAAATGGCGGGAGGGGCCAAGAACGACCGAGCAGAACCGCGCGGCCCGAAGATTCCACACAGGTCTTCCAAAGAGGGTGCGATGATTGGCGTCGTGGAAAACGGCAAAGCCGAGCGCCGAAGCCGCTAACGCCAGCGAGAAGGCCGCAAGCAGGCAAGCCAGTAAAGTCGGGGCGACAAGCAAGGCGCCGTACGAAAGTGTGAACCAGAGAAGGATCACGACGGCTTTGCGCTGAAGACGGGGATCACCGATCTGCGGCCGGCCGCGGCTCGCCTCGAATATGAGATGCTCGCTGACTGCCGACTTCAGGTCCTTCCAGAATAGGGACTTCGCAGCAAAGCTCGGCATTGGGCTCGGCGACCGGGAGTCGACACCTCGAGGCCTCACCGGCGAAAGCCCCGCCGCCTCTGGCCTGAAGCAGGTCCGGCGACCTTTTCCCGAAAAACGATCCTGCCTTTGGAAAGATCGTAAGGCGTCATCTCGACGTGAACGCGGTCGCCGACGATCGACCGGATTCGGTAGCGCCGCATCTTTCCGGCGGTGTAGGCAATGATCCGAATTTGGTTGTCGAGCAAAACACCGAAGCGGCCGTCAGGCAGGATCTCGTCAACGACACCTTCGATGGTGAGAAGTTCTTCCTTGGCCATCTCCGTCTTGCATCCTTGTTCGCCGGGCTGGCCTTGAGCGGACAACTCGTGGCTAGCGGGCGCTAAGGATGGAGAGCGCTGGCGGCAGCGCCTGGAACCCGTCGATATCGGCAGATAGCTTGTCGATGATAGGCCGGCTGATGCTGGAAAGATATACCGAGTCCGCCGCCATCCCTGCTTATTTTTCACCCGGTTTCATTGACTGGCCAACGGGGGGTCCCGATTAGGTCAAAGCGCCTTGCTGTGGTAAGAGACTGCATCGCGTGGATTTTCCGACCGTAGGCCCACGCGCCTGAGAGACCAACCGTGCTCCCGCTTACGAAGAGGAGAGTACGAATTGGACCTCAACTATCTCTACCAACGTCACCAGATTTCGCTGTTCATGGCCGATAATGCGGCGTCCGAAGAGGCGCGCCAGGTGCATCGCGAACTTGCTTACCGATATGCCGCGCGAATTGCGGACGCGAAGACTTTGGTCCTCGCGGCAGCAACCGCGTGATGCAGCGAATTTCTTTGGGGGGAAGCTGCAGATGAGCTGCATCGCGGCCGAGGCTTTTGGCTGGCGCGCGTCGGTTACTCAGATCCTCGCGACGCTCTCGAACCGCCAAGAGGGAAAGATCCTATGATTTCGGCACGGCGCAAGACTGAAGACACTGCGGAGGGCTGCCGCTCACTCGCGCAAGGCGACCGCGCCAGGGCGGCGCAGATGGTCAATCCGCACATGCGCGCTTCTCTTGAGCGCAGTGCCGAGGCGTGGACCGCGCGGGCGAAGTTGCTCGATCGGCTGGAAACGAACTTCAATCAGCGAGTTGCCATGCAAGGCCGATCGGAGGGGGGCCAATGAACATCGCGGGCAGCATCCACGCGAACTTGCGGGCGGCGCTGCAAAGTGCCCGGCGGCTGAAAGACGGCCCGGTGCATCCGGACACCGTCGATCACTGGAGCAACCTCGTTCGCGCCGCGAGGGCGGAGCATGGAGCCATGGAGTCCTTCAAGACCCGTGAACTGATGGTCGATCTTGAGCGAGAGATAATCGCGCGCCGTTCGGCGGGCGATTAGCAGAGTCTCGAACGTCGGCAGGACCTGCCCGTTTCGGATCGCAGCCGCGCTGGCTGGGGCAAGGGCCCCAAGACGGCCCGGGGTTCATCCACCCGAGCGCCAGAACTCTTGTAATTGATAAACTCGGAAAGAGTACCTACGCTCACCCCGCTACTAGTCGCAATCGGACGGTTTTCGGCGCTTTGCGGCTCCCATTTCCTTCTCTCGCCTCTCCTAGCCCCCGGGAGGCCGATTGGCGGTCTGCCACAGAAGGAAACATCAAATGATCACTGGAACCGTGAAGTTTTTC
>DASZYL010000215.1:0-5496 GCA_035545385.1 Sphingomicrobium sp.
CCCTCGTCATGGCTTGGACGACCCCTCTCTACTCGCGCCAAGAGGTCAATGCGGCGGGGAAGAGCTACATCTCCTCAACCGCTTCGAAAGAGGAGAAAGAGCTCGCCCGCGCCGTGATCAACAACTGGCGCTCGTCCCACAGCTTCCCTCTGAATACGTTCCAAATGAACCTGCGGAAGGCGGCGAGTCGCGTCGATCAGGACATGACGGTCGCCCGGCGAATCAAGCGCCTGCCTTCGATTCGCCACAAGCTGGAGCGTCTCCCAAATATGAAGCTCTCACAGATGCAGGATCTCGGGGGATGCCGGGCGATCCTGACCTCCGTCGACGAGGTCGAAGACCTCGCCGATCACTATCGGTCGAGGAGCCGAATCAAGCACAAACTGCTCAAGGAATACCAGTACATCCAGAACCCGAAAGACAGCGGCTATCGCGGCATCCACCTCGTCTACGCATACAAAAGCGATGAAAAGGACACCTATAACGGGCTGCGGATTGAGATGCAGCTTCGATCGCATCAGCAGCACGCGTGGGCAACCGCGGTCGAGACGGTCGGTACCTTCACCCAGCAAGCGCTGAAGTCGAGCTGGGGCGAAGCCGACTGGCTCCGCTTCTTTGCATTGATGAGCTCGGCGATGGCGATGCGTGAAGGGCGACCGATCGTTCCTGGCACGCCCGAGGATTACAAGGCGCTGCTTAAAGAGCTAAGTTCGCTTTCGAAGCGGCTCAAAGTGATTGATCGACTCGCCGCTTACGGCGAAGCCCTTCGGACGGTCGAAGACGTGCATGCCAAGCGCGGACATGTCTTCCTCCTCGACCTCGACATCCACGAGAACGAACTCACGATCCGCACCTTCGAGAGCGCGCTCAAGGCGGCCGACGAGTACGCGGCACTCGAGGCGGCGACCGAAGGAGAGGAAGGGAAGGACGTGGTGCTTGTCAGTGCCGAATCGGTCACGGCGCTGCAGCGTGCCTATCCCAATTACTTCCTCGATACGACCGCGTTCTTGGTTAGCCTTCGGTCAATCCTGGACGACTAGCGGACGGGAGCCCGGTTGTGAACAACCCAGCGGAATTATGGAGGCGCAAAGGAAATCGCCTCCGCCCCGCTAAAACGACACGGATGCGTGGTGATCGGCGCCAATTGCGGCCATCCTAAGCTCACCTACTGCACATTCGCGGAAGCGTGGCGCCACTCGATGCTTCAGCACGAGTTGATGTCAACCGCGTAGTAGTGCGACTCAGCATAAGGTCCGGCCTTGCGGTTATCTATTTGGAAGTGCCTGCAACCCCGATCAATACCGCAATTGCACGACTTCTGCGCCGTGCTGAGGAGGAGGATCCAGAAACGCTGGCAGAGACCTTCGTTGACGTCAACGCCCTTTTCGCCCGCCTCTCTAGCCGAGACTCTCAGGTTATGTTCGGTAGGCGCGGGACCGGGAAGACGCATGCGCTGAAATATCTTGCCGAGACCCTTCGCGGCGAGGATCAGACTGTGGTCTACCTCGACCTGCGACTCCTCGGCTCAAGCGGCGGCATCTACACCGACTCTGACATCTCGGTGGCTGAGGCGGGGACGCGATTGCTGGTCGACGTGCTGCAGGCGACCTACGATGAGCTGCTCGACTTGGCCTTCTCTCCCTCCTTGGAGGAGTTCACGGGAACTGACTCTCTGCTGAAAAGACTGGAAGCGCTTGGCGACGCCGTTGGGGAGATCGAGATCGTCGGGAACACCGAGGAACGCCAGTCGACGGGTCTTCAGTCAGGTCACCAGATGGCGATGGGGTTGGAAGCTCCCCGCCTCGCCGCCTTCGCGAGAATTCACGAGGGCCAAAGGCTTGCCGCCGAGCGCGAGGTGGTGATGCGCGGTGTCTCCCGCCACCGAGTTCACTTCGGCTCGGTCGCCACCTCGCTAGCGAAGCTGATCCCCTCGCTACCTGGCGGGCGGCTCTGGCTGATCATGGACGAGTGGAGCCATGTTTCAATGGACCTGCAGCCGCTTCTCGCAGATCTCATCCGCCACTGTCTTCTGCCGATCCCCGGGGTTACTGTTAAGTTCGCCGCCATCGAGACTCGCTCCGCCTTCAAGCTCGATCGAAGTGACGGCAGCTACCTCGGGATCGAGGTCGGTGCGGATGTCACCGCAGACATTGACCTCGATGAGTTCATGGTCTTTACCTCGGGCGGCGACAGGGCGACCGATTTCTTCGCGCAGCTCTTCCAGCGCCACATCCGGGCTGCTGCTGAGGGCCGCGGCGAAGAGCTCGATCTGGCCTCGCCCGACCAGTTCGTCGGGCAAGCCTTCGCGGGCGATGGCGCCTTCCGGGAGCTCGTCCGGGCGGCGGAGGGCGTACCGCGGGACGGCATAAACGTGCTGAGCAAGGCGGCCTTGCATGCCGCCGACTCGCGGATCACTCTGCGCCATGTGCGCGACGCTGCTCGCGGTTGGTATCAGAGCGACAAGCAATCGACCCTGCGGACGAGACCAGCCGAGCGCGATCTACTGCACTGGATCATCGATCACGTCATTGAACAGCGAGGGGTGCGAGGTTTTCTTCTGCGACAAGGCTCCGAAAGTCATCTGATCGACTGGCTTTATGACGCGAGGCTGATCCACCTGATCAAACGTGGCATTGCCGCGAAGGACCAAGCCGGGTTGCGCTACGACGTCTATGCGGTCGACTACGGCTGCTACGTCGATCTCCTGGCAACTCGGTCGGGAGGTCCGGGAGGGTTGCTTCAGGCTGGCGATGATGACGACGTTTCGATGTCAGGCGACGACATGGATCGAATCCGTGGTGCCGTTCTCGATCTCGACGAGTTCGCTGAGTCTGATGCGGCGGGCATCCTTGCTCGCCGCGAACCACCCGAGGTAGCCCTGAAGGGCCACGCTCAGGAGAACTCGGTGGTCGTTGAGTCGCCCGCTGGGGTCAACGATCACGAGTTTCCTTCTGACTGGTGCATTCTGGTCGAAGCCCAGCAGGGGATTGTCGTGGTGCCTTTAACCAGGCGGCCGATTCGCCTCGGGAGCTCAAGCCACGATCACATTCGTATCCGCGACGACTCAGTGCTCCCTCGCCACGGCAGCATCGAGCTTGCCGACGAGGACGGACCGGTCCTCGTTTCAGACAAAGGAAGCGTCTACGTTAACCAACTCAAGGTCTCGACGAGACGGGTTGGTCATCGCGATCAGATCTCGATTGGCGACGCCGAGATGCTCGTAATCTCGCTAAGCGTGATGAAGGACTCGGCACCTAGCTGAGATCGGAGTGTCAAATACGGGCCTAAGCCGAACTTCTGAGCAAACCCAACCTTGATGGCCTGGACATATCCGCCGGACGTGCCATATGTCTGCTTATTTCGCGCCCGCTATCCGTTCCATTTCAGGCACTAGCTATCCTGCCCGCGGACATCGTGGACGCGGCTAATCTGCGGCCGGTCCCTCAGAGAAGTTTCAGGAACTCGGCACGATCCAATCCGGAGGCATTGACAATTTGGTTGAGCGTGCCCTTGGCTAGGTCGCGACCGTGCATCGGGACGACGACCCGGTGAGTGTGGTCGGGATGGCGGAAGACGTGGTGGCTACCCTTGACCCGATCGAGCTTCCAGCCGCAGCGTTCCAACGCGCGAACCGCTTGGCGGGGCGTGACGGCCGGGAGCCGTGGCTTCACGCGGCGACGGTGACTCGCTCGATCTCGACTGGCCCGGGAATTGGGTCGCCGTGCGCGACGAGCGATTCGATGTAGACCTCGATCGCCTCACGGATCATCGATAGGGCCTCCTCGCGGGTCTCGCCCTGGCTCGTGCAGCCGGGGAGGGCGGGGACGGCCACGCTGAATCCACCCTCGGTTTCAGGTGTCAGCACGACCTCATACTCGCGGGAGGTAGACACCGGTTCAGCTTACCTGCCCAGCGCAGCCGATCGCGGTTGCCGGGCCAGGGAAATGGAACCACCACCTTGAATTTCAGGCACTCGCGGGCACGAATGCCTGAATAGCTGCGTATCAGCGCATATCCGCACACATTCCCAAATTGCCCCCATCTGGATACGGTCGCAAAATCCCCGCAGTTGACCGTATTCGATGTTGGCCTGGGTCGGAGACGGGCCTAATTTGCCATGTAAAAGGTCGTGGGTTCGAATCCCATCAGCCGCTTCGCGAAAAAGCCCCGCTTTGGCGGGGCTCTTCGTTTCTGGGGTTGGGGCCGGACGTCGGCGAGTCAGTGGCTGATCGTGCTGTGCTCGGACTTGATCGTGAACGTCCATTCGTGGAATTCGTCCTTGAAGAAGACGTACTTCGCGTCGTAGTCGGTCACGGTCCTGCTGCCGTCGTATTCCATCGTGCGGGTCGAGGTGGCGTGGACCGGGAAGACGGTTGTCTTCGTGTGCGGCGGCGTGCCATCGGCCCAGTGATTGCCGAGGCGGGCGGCGCCGCGAGAGACCTTATGCACCGTAAAGGTGTACTTGGTGGTCGGGTAGTTGATCGGGTCGTCGCCGAGGTAGTGGTCGTTCAGCAGCTTGACGATGATGTTGTTGCTCGGGCCGGCCGGGGCTTGATGGTGCCTCTTCGCCTCCGCGGCCGGCGCTGCGATGAGCAGGCACGCGAGCGCCGCGAGCGGGAATCGGAATCTGATCATGGCGCCACCTCAGAGAATGGCGGCGGTACCTCGCCGTGCAGTCACGGCTAAGCGGGGCCCGGGGGAAGCGAGCCGAAGACGCCGGCTCCGGGTCGCTACTTCGAGCGCTCCAGCACCTCTCCGAAGCCGCGCTCGATCTCGGCGCTGAGGTCGAGACGGAAGAGGGCGACCAGGGCCTCGACGCCGAGCGGGCGCAGGCGCTGGACGGACTCGGTGATCTCGGCCCAGCCGTCCTCGGGGCGGCCGGCGTCGTCAAAGGGCTCCCAGAGCTCGTTGAGAAAGAGCTCGACGAAGGCGCGGGCGGATGAGCGCGAGTTGCGCTGCAGCTTCGCCATCACGTTGACGGCGGCGGCGAGATCGATGCCCATGCCCTGCACCTCCTCGGCGGCGCGTAGCAGGGCGGGGCTCGGTGCTTCGTAGCGGCCGTCGCCGAGATCGACGAGGAGGCCGAGCTTTTCCGCCTTCGCGGTCAGCTTCGGGTCTTCGACTCCGAAGCGCTCGTTCAACTCCGCTATGGAGAGGACTTCCGGGGCCTCGGCGGGAAGCGGTGTCTTCAGCGCCGCGCGCAGATCGGCGAAGCGCTCGGCATTGGAGCCGTACTCACCGATCAGGCGCTTGATCGCGCTCAGCTTCAGGCCCTCGGCCTGCATCTCCTGGATCAGCCGCAGCCGCTCCACGTGCCGGCGGCCGTAGTAGCCGATCCGCGCGCGCACCTCGGGCGGGGGGAGCAGGCCGCGCGACTGGTGGTTGCGGATGTTGCGGACCGACATCCCGGTCTCGAAGGCGAGCTGCTCGACCGTCAGTTCGCGCTCGTCCGCCGCCGTCTCCTCCGGGTGTGCCTCCACACTGGCCATCTGGCCA
>DASZYL010000216.1:0-2559 GCA_035545385.1 Sphingomicrobium sp.
GAGGCGCTCGATCTCTCCGCCGTAGCTTTCGACCTGGGCTGCGGCCCATTCATAGGTCTCGATCGCCCTTGCGAATTCGTCCTCGATTCCCGGCCGAAGGACCTTGACCGCGACGTCGCGTCCCTCGGTGGTCACGGCGCGGTGGACCTGCGCGATCGAAGCCGCGCCTACGGGGATTTCGTTGAACTCTGAAAAGAGGCTCTCGAGCGGCGCGTTGAACGAGCGCTCGATCGTCTTCCTGATGAGCTCGAACGGCGCCGGCGGAAGGTCGTCCTGGAGTTGAGAGAGGTTTTCGGCGGCTTCCTTGCCGACGAGGTCGGGTCGGGTCGAGAGCGCCTGTCCGAGCTTCACTGCCGCAGGGCCGATTGCGACGAGGGCATCGGCATATTGGGGCGTCTCGGGGATGCGCGCTCCAATGCGCGCGATCCGCGCGAGGCGCCGAACGGGCGCGGGGGTCGCGGGATCGCGCTCGATTCCGCGAAGGGCGCCGTGACGGGCGAGCGTCCGGCCCCATTTCAGCAAACGCCACAGGTGGGTTACGCTGGTGGTCAAATCTTCCAGCCGCTGTGAATGGTAACGAGGCCGCCGAGCATGGGTTCGGCCGCGGCGCGAACGAAGCCTGCATCGGCAACCATCGTCCTGAACGCACTGGGCCGCGGAAAGCGCCGGATGCTCTCGACGAGGTAGCGATAGCTCTCCTCGTCATTCGTGACGGCTTTGCCGATGCGCGGGATCATGTTCGAAGCCCAGGCATCGTAGAGGTTGGAAAAACCCGGCCAGTCGCTCGAGGAAAATTCCATGCAGTAGAAGCGGCCGCCGCGCTTGAGGACGCGGTGGGCCTCGACGAGCGCCGCGGGAATATCGGTGACGTTCCGGATTCCGAAGACGATCGTGTAGGCATCGAAGGTCGAATCGGGAAAGCTCAGCTTCTCGGCGTTTTCGACCTTCCAGGAGAGGCCCTCGAGGCCGCGCCTCGATGCGCGCTCCTTCCCGACCTCCAGCATGTCGGCGTTGATGTCGGCGACGGTCACGCTGGCGCCGCGCCTTGCCATTCGAAAGGCGACGTCTCCCGTGCCGCCCGCCATGTCGAGGATGTCCTCTCGAGGGCGCGGCTTCACCCGGTTGACGAACCGGTCCTTCCACAGCCGGTGCATTCCCCCGGACATGAGGTCGTTCATGATATCGTAGCGCCGTGCGACCGAGCTGAAGACTTCGCCGACGCGGCGCGTCTTCTCCTCTGGGCTGACCAGCTCGTCGCCGAAATTGACCTTGTCGCTCATGCACCTCGTCACTGGAAAAAAGGGGGCCCAGCGCCTCTAGCGGCCTTGAACGCCCTTCGCCATATCGCGGCGCAGCATGCCCGAACTTCCCGAAGTCGAGACGACCGTCCGGGGGCTCGCGAGAGTCCTCGAAGGAAGGCGGATCGAGCGCATCGAAGCGAGGCGGCCGGATCTCAGGCGCGCTCTCCCCGAGGACCTTGGCCAGCGCCTCACCGGCGCGCGAGTGACGACGCTTGGGCGCCGGGCCAAATATGGGCTGATCCAGACCGACCGGGGCGACACCCTCGTCTTCCACCTTGGGATGTCCGGGCACTGGCGGATCGACCCGAGCGAAATTCTGAAGCACGACCATTTCATCATCGAGACCGACGACGGGCGAAGGCTTGCGCTCAACGACGCGCGCCGCTTCGGGTCGCTCGATCTCGTGAGGACGAAGGAGCTTGAACACTGGGCACCATTCAGGGCGCTTGGGCCGGAGCCCCTCGATATCGACGCGCCCGGGCTGAAGCGCCGGCTTTCGGGGAGGTCCGCGCCGATCAAGCTCCTTCTCCTCGACCAGCGAATCATCGCCGGCCTCGGCAACATCTACGTCTGCGAGGCCCTGTACCGCGCGGGGATCCACCCCAAGCGTCCGGGAGGAAGCATCTCGCTCGAGCGGTTGAGGCGACTCGTTCCTGCGATCCACGACGTCCTTGCCGAGGCGATCGCCGCGGGCGGATCGACCTTGCGTGACTTCGCGTCGCCCGACGGCGAACTTGGCTATTTCCCGAAGAGCTTCGCGGTCTACGACCGGGAAGGCCGCTCCTGCGCCTGCGGAGGAACGGTGAAGCGCATCGTCCAGGGCGGGCGCTCGACCTTCTACTGCCCGAAGTGCCAGCGTTGACCTCGAGGCCTGTTGAGGGTAGGGGAGCCGCCACGTCGGTGCGAGCCTGTGGGCCGCGCCGTTTTTCATTGAGCTAGAGGAACGAAATGGCGAACACGCCGCAGGCCAAGAAGCGCATCCGCCGGAACGCGAACCGCGCCCAGATCAACCACTCGCGCATCAGCCGCATCCGGACCTTCATCAAGCAGGTCGAGTCGGCGATCGAGTCGGGCAAGAAGGCCGATGCCGCCGAAGCGCTGAAGGCGGTGCAGCCGGAGATGGCCCGCGGCGTCGCGCGTGGAGTTATCCACAAGAACACCGCCGCCAGGAAAATTTCGCGGCTGTCCAAGCGGGTTGCCTCGCTCGGCTGAAATCAGGCGTTAAAAAGCACCTCTAAACGGCCGTCGGGCGACCGGC
>DASZYL010000217.1:0-13845 GCA_035545385.1 Sphingomicrobium sp.
AGCTGCCCCTCGAGGCACTGCTCGACCGCGCAGACGATTTCGCACATCAGGGCGACGCGAAGGCCGCCATGTCCTTCTACCAGGCGGCCCTGAAGAGCGCTCGAAGCGCGTCCTTCGCCAACGAGGCGACGACCGCTAGGCTCCACAAAGCCCGCGAGTTCATCGAACGCCGCTCGAACGAATTCCTGGCCTCACTCGACCGGAGCCTCGAGCGCATTGCGCCGGAGAACCCAACCGCGGCGCTTCGCCTGCGCCACGCGCTCGAAATGCTGAAGGGCGAGCGATCGATCTACCCGCAGCAGCCTTCCGTTTTCTATTATCCCTATCTCGCACAGCGGCAGTTCTTCGAACGCGAGGAGTTCGACTGGGCGAAGGACCTTGAAGCTCGAGCTCGGGTCATCCGCGATGAGCTGGACGGGCTCCTGAGCGAGGACGCGGTATTCCATCCCTATGTCGATGATGATCCCGACCGGCCCTACCGCGATTTCCACGGCCTCAACAACGACCCCAGCTGGAGCGCCTTCTATCTCTGGAAGGAGGGAGAGCTCGTCGAGGAGAATGCCGCCCGCTGCCCGCGGACGGTCGAAGCCTTGAGCGAGCTCCCGCTGACCCATATCGGCAAGCGAACCCCGGTCGTGCTCTTCTCCCGCCTCTCGCCAGGTGCCCACATCCCGCCGCACTCAGGGATGCTCAACAGCAGGGTCATCTGCCACCTTCCGCTCATCGTCCCCAAAGGCTGCTGGATTCGCGTCGGCAACGAGACGCGCGAGTGGGAGGAAGGCAGGCTCATGCTGTTCGACGACAGCATCGAGCACGAAGCGATGAACCCCACCGGAGAGCTGAGGGTCATTCTCATCTTCGATGTGTGGCGCCCGGAGCTCAGCGACGCAGAACGCCAGGCCGTCTCGGCGATCTTCCAGTCGATCGATTCATTTCAGGCGCTTCCGGACGCCTGACACTGAAGCTAGACGGGCACCATGCTGAAGCCCGTCACCACCGACATCGAAGCCCTGAAGATCCTCGAGGAGCGGCTGCGCTGGCTCTCGGCCTGGACCATCCATCATGCCAATCACGTTCGCGAGAACAAGGATGGCCTCAAGGTCGGCGGACACCAGGCGAGCTGCGCATCGATGACAGCGATCATGGCGGCGCTCTATTTCCATGCGCTGGGGCCGGATGACAAAGTCGCCGTGAAGCCGCACGCGGGCCCGGTGCTCCATGCGATCCACTACCTCCTCGGCTCGCAATCGGTCGAAGCGCTCGAGAACTTTCGCGGACTTGGCGGCGCGCAAAGTTATCCGAGCCGAACCAAGGACCGGATCCCGGTCGATTTCTCCACCGGTTCCGTGGGGCTCGGAGTTGCTGTCACCCTCTTCGCGAGCCTGGTCCAGGACTATCTCTCTGAGCATGGCTGGCTGAACCAACCCCAGCGCGGCCGCTTCGTGGCCCTCATCGGCGATGCCGAGCTCGACGAAGGCAACATCTATGAAGCCATCATCGAGGGAGCGAAGCACGATGTCCGAAACCTCTGGTGGATCATCGACTACAACCGCCAGAGCCTCGATTCGACCAGCGCCGACCGCATGTTCGAGCGGTTCGACGAGATCTTCAGAAGCTGCGGCTGGAGGGTTGTGGAGCTTCGACATGGAAAGCGGCTCGGGCGGGCGCTGGCTGGCAATAGCGCTCTTGCAGGCTGGTTCGAAAATCTCTCGAACGCCGAGCTTTCCACACTCCATTACCAGGGTGGATCCGCGTGGCGGAGCCGGATCGAAACCGACCTCGGAAAAAAGGCCGCGAGCTTCCTCGAGGAGCATGATGACGCCGCCATCGCCGATCTTTTCACCGACCTTGGAGGGCATTGCATGGAAACCCTCGTCGAGGCGTTCGATGAAGCGAGGGACGATGTCCCCACTCTCTTCATCGCCTGGACGATCAAGGGATTCGGGCTGCCCTTTGCAGGCCACAAGGACAACCATGCCGGGCTCATGAATCCGACGCAGCTTTCGGCTCTTCGCGAGGCGATGGGCGTGCGTGAGGGAAAGGAGTGGGAGCCCTTCGAAGGCGTCGGCGACAATGCACGGCCGGCAATCGAGGCCCTGCTCGAGAGCTCCCCGATCGCAAGGGCCAAGCAAGCTCGCAGGTTCAGGAGCGTTCCCGTACCCGGGATTCCGGCGCCGGCGGGCGAGGAGCAATCGACCCAGGCGGCCTTCGGGCGGATCCTCCTCGATCTTTCAAAGGCAGGCGGTGAGCTCGCCGACAGGATCGTCACGACCTCACCCGATGTCACGGTGTCGACGAACCTCGGCGCCTGGGTGAACCAGCGGGGTTTGTTCCGGCGAAGCGAGATGCCCGACGTCTTTGCACGAGCGAAGATCGCCTCTGCGCAAAAGTGGAGCGGGAGCAACAAGGGCCAGCATATCGAACTCGGCATCGCCGAGAGCAACCTCTTCCTCATGCTCGCTGCAGCGGGCCTTTCGGAAGACCTTTTCGGCAGCCGCCTCTTTCCCATAGGGACGCTCTACGACCCCTTCATCGCGCGGGGCCTCGATGCCCTCAATTATGCCTGTTACCAGGACGCGCGTTTCCTTCTCGTCGCGACTCCCAGCGGGATCACACTCGGGCCCGAGGGCGGCGCACACCAGTCGATCAACCCGCCGTTGATCGCGCTCGGCCAACCTGGTCTTCGCCACTACGAACCGGCTTATGCCGACGAGCTCGCAGCGATGATCGAAGAGGCCTTCAGGCTGATCGACGATCCCGATGGCGAAAGTTCCTACTTGAGGCTCTCGACAAGGAGCATCCCCCAGGTCGATCGCACCGACGACAGCTGGCGCGAAGGTGCGCTGAAGGGTGGCTACTGGCTTCGCGAGCCCGGACCCCGGTCGGAAGCTGCGATCGTCGCCATGGGTGCCGTCATGCCCGAGGCGCTCGCGGCCTGGGACGAGCTTCGCGAGGATATCGAGGGCCTTGGACTTCTTGCTGTAACTTCCCCTGACCTGCTGCATCGCGGCTGGACCGCTGCCCAGGCCGGTCGCTGGCAGGGCGAACGAAAGCCGAGCCATGTCGAGGAGCTGCTTTCGAGGCTCTCCCCCAAGAGCGGCCTCGTCACGATCGCGGACGCGGCTCCCGCCTCGCTCTCCTGGCTTGGCGGAGTGCTCGGCCAGCGCGTCGCTCCGCTCGGGATAGAGAAATTCGGACAGACCGGCAGCCTTCCTGATCTCTATGCCGCCTACCGGCTCGACGGCGCCGCGATCACAGAGGCCGTTGCCGAGCTTCTGCTCCCTGCCTAGGAAGCGTGCATGGCGGGGCGATATTTCGATGACTGGAAGGTGGGCGACAAGGTCGCGCACGAGATCACCCGGACGGTCACCGAAACCGATAACATCCTCATTACGACCCTGACCCACAATCCGCAGCCGCTTCACCTCGACTATGAAGCCGCCTCAAAGACCGAGTTCAAGAAGCCGCTGGTCAACAGCTGCTTCACGTTCAGCCTGCTCGTCGGAGTGAGCGTTCACGACACGACCCTCGGCACGCTCGTCGCGAACCTCGGTTATGACAAGGTCGTCTTCCCAAAGCCCGTTTTTGCCGGAGACACGCTCCGCTGCGAAAGCGAGTGCGTCGCTCTTCGCGAAAGCAGGTCGCGCCCCAATGCGGGCATCGTCACCTGGGCGATGCGCGCCTTCAACCAGCGTGCCGAGCTGGTGTGCGAATGCACTCGCACCGCACTCATCCTCAAGAAGCCTTCCTGATGCAGCCGCGCAGCTGGCTGTTCGTCCCGGCAGACAGCGAAAGAAAGATCACTCGCGCGCTCGATAGCGACGCTGACGCCATCATCTTCGATCTCGAGGACAGCGTAGCCCCGCCGATGAAGAAGGTGGCGCGCGACGTGCTGCGCAACCTGCTGAAGCGTTCCGGGGGCCCGCAATGGTGGGTTCGGATCAATCCGCTCGCCAGCGAATTCATCAGGGAGGACCTAAAGCTCCTCGGCGTCGCCGACATCCACGGGATCGTGCTGCCCAAGGCTGAAAGCGGGACGGACATCACCCAGCTCGCCCACCGCACCGGCAACATCCCGATCCATGCGATCGTGACCGAGACCGCCGCCAGCCTGTTTGGCCTTCATTCCTATCGCGACCCCAAGTCGCCGCTGGCGGCGATGAGCTGGGGCGCCGAGGACCTGTCGGCAGCGCTTGGCGCCTCCTCCAAATATGACGAGAACGGCGAGCTGAGCTTCACTTACAAGCTCGCCCGATCGCTTTGCCTTGCCGGAGCGGTTGCAGCAGGAGTCCAGCCGGTCGACGGCGTCTTCGCCGATTTCCGCGACGAAGACGGGCTTCGTTCGGAAGCCGGTGCGGCCCGCCGGGAAGGCTTCACTGGCAAGCTCGCAATCCACCCGGCGCAGGTGGCAGTGATCAATTCGGCGTTCACGCCCTCGGATGAGGAAGTGCGCCACGCCGAGGCCATCGTCGCCGCGTTCGAGGCACGACCCGACGCCGGAGTGCTTTCCGTCGGCGGGAAGATGGTCGACCGTCCGCATCTCGTGCAGGCCCGGCGCGTTCTGGAACAAGCCGCGAGGGAGTAACAAATGGCCGACGCCGTGCATCCAGTCCCGTCCGACTTCAACGCACGTATCGGCCCGGCCGAGCTCGAAGAGCTTCGCGACCTTGCGCGGTCCGATCCGGAGCGCTTCTGGCTCGACCAGGCGCGGAGGCTCACCTGGAACCGGTTCCCGACGCAGGCCGGCGACTGGTCGTTCGACGAGGATGACTTTCACATCCAATGGTATTCGGACGGCGAACTCAATCTTTCGGTCAACTGCCTCGACCGGCACCTTGCCGAACATGGCGATCGCACCGCGCTCATCTTCGAGGCCGACGAGCCCGGTCACGGCCATCGCTGGACATATCGCGAACTCTACGAGGAGACCTGCCGCTTCGCGAACCTCCTGAAGGAGCGTGGGATCGGGCGCGGCGATCGGGTGATGATCTACATGCCGATGATCCCCGAGGCGGCCGCGGCGATGCTCGCCTGCGCGCGCATCGGAGCGATCCACTCGGTCGTGTTCGGAGGCTTCTCGCCCGAGAGCGTCGCCGGAAGGATCAGCGATTGCGACGCCTGTGCAATCATCACTGCCGATGAAGGCGTCCGCGGAGGAAAGAGGATCCCATTGAAGCGCAACGTCGACGAGGCCCTTGCCGAAAGGGACGTCGAAACCGTCATCGTCGTCACGCGCACCGGCGCCGACGTTCCGATGAAGGAAGGCCGGGACCTTCGCTATTCCGACGTGCGCGAAAGGCTTTCGACGGATTGCAATCCCGAGATCATGAAGGCCGAAGATCCGCTCTTCATCCTCTATACCTCGGGATCGACGGGGAAGCCCAAGGGGGTCGTTCATACGACGGGCGGATATGCCACCTGGGCAGCAACCACCTTCGACTGGGTCTTCGACTACCGCCCCGACGATATCTTCTGGTGCACCGCCGACATCGGCTGGATCACCGGCCACACCTATGTCGTCTACGGGCCTCTCGCCATGGGCGCGACCAGCGTCATGTTCGACGGCGTTCCCAACTATCCCGACTTCGGTCGCTTCTGGGAAACGGTGGACCGCCTCAAGGTGACAATCTTCTACACGGCTCCGACTGCAATCCGCGCTCTCGAGCGCGAAGGCGACGAGCCGGTGAAGCGCTACAGCCGCAAGTCCCTTCGCCTCCTGGGGACGGTCGGGGAGCCGATCAATCCGGATGCCTGGGAATGGTACTGGCGGACGGTCGGTGACTGCCGCTGCCCGGTCGTCGACACCTGGTGGCAGACCGAGACCGGGGGGATCATCATCTCGCCGTTCCCGGGCGCCACCGAACTGAAACCGGGATCGGCGACAAAGCCGCTGCCCGGGATCAAGGCGTTGCTCGTCGATGCCAACCACAAGGAACTCGAAGGGCCAGCGAGCGGGAACCTCTGTCTCGCCTCCTCCTGGCCCGGGCAGATGCGGACCGTCTGGAATGATCACGGCCGCTTCTTCGAGACCTATTTCAAGGCCTATCCGGGACTCTATTTCACGGGCGATGGCTGTCGCCGCGACGAGGACGGCTATTATTGGATCACCGGCCGGGTCGACGACGTGATCAACGTTTCGGGGCACCGGATCGGCACGGCCGAGGTCGAAAGCTCGCTGGTCTCCCACCCCAAGGTGGCGGAAGCCGCGGTCGTCGGCATCCCTCACGACATCAAGGGGCAGGCGATCTACGCCTTCGTCACCCTCAATGCCGGAGAAGAAGGGGACGACAGCCTCAGGAAAGAACTGATCCAGGAAGTCCGCCATGACATCGGCGCATTCGCCGCGCCGGAGAAGATCCACTTCACGCCCGCGCTTCCCAAGACCCGGTCGGGAAAGATCATGCGGCGCATCTTGAGGAAGATCGCCGAGGGGGCGACGAGTGGCCTTGGCGACACTTCGACACTCGCCGATCCGACCATCGTCGACGCGTTGCTAGCGGGTCGCCAGTGAGGGCGGCCGTCGCCGCATTCATCCTGCTCGTCGCTGCCGCGCCCTTGCACGCGGCATTCAACCCGGTCGAGTTCTTCCGCGGCAAGACGCATGGCGAGGGCATGCTCAAGATCATCTTCCAGTCGCCCAAGAAGATGACCGTCGACAGCGAGGGCCGCGCCGACAAGGACGGTTCGCTGGTGCTCGAGCAGGTGGTTCACGAACCCGGCAAGCCGCCGCGAACGCGCTACTGGAGATTGAGACAGACTGCCCCCGACCGGTTCGAGGGCACGCTCACCGATGCCGCCACTCCGGTGCGCGTCGACGTGATGAAGGACGGAATCCGCATCCGCTATACCGGCAAGGACCATCTCAACTTCGACCAGTTCCTGAAGCCCGTCAGCGACACGGAAGTTCACGACCAGATCAAGATCACTCGGTTCGGGATCACCGTCGCCCGCTTCGAAGAGACGATCCGCAAGTTGGACTGAAAGGCGAGCGCTGCTATCCCTCGTCTCGGGGAGGCGCGATGGCGACGATTGCTCGGGGGCGTGACGGCAAGTCCTGGTCGATGGCTCGAGTCATCGTGGCGTCGTCGGCTGGAACCGCCTTCGAATGGTACGACTTCTTTATCTTCGGCTCTCTCGCGCCGGTCATCTCGAGGGTCTTCTTCGCCGGTCTCGATCCAACCCCCGCGCTCATTGCTGCGCTCGCGCTCTTCGCCGCCGGCTTCGCCTTCCGCCCGCTTGGCGCCCTCATCTTCGGAGTTGTCGGAGACCGGCTCGGCCGCAAGGGCGCCTTCCTCATCACCGTCAGCCTGATGGGCGCTTCGACCTTCCTCATCGGCTTTCTTCCGACCTACGCTCAGTCTGGAGTCCTCGCTCCGACGCTCCTCATCATCCTTCGCATCTGCCAGGGGATAGCGTTGGGCGGGGAATATGGCGGGGCCGCCATTTACGTCGCCGAACATGCGCCCAACGACAAGCGCGGCGCTTCGACTGGCTGGATCCAGTCCTCGGCCTCGTTCGGCCTCCTTGCGGCCCTCCTCGTCATCGTCGCCACCCGCGATAGCGTCGGCGAGGATGCGTTCGCCGCCTGGGGCTGGCGAATCCCCTTCCTCGTCTCCGCACTCCTGCTCGCGATCTCGGTGTGGATGCGTGCAAAGCTCACCGAGAGCCCGCACTTCGCCAGGCTGCAGGAAGAGGGCGAGATCGCCAAGGCCCCTCTTCGCGAATCGTTCGGCAGGTGGCGCAACCTCAAGAAAGTCTTGATCGCCTTCTTCGGGATCATGTGCGCGCAAGGCGCAGTCTGGTACTTCGCTTTCTTCTATCTCCAGGTGTTCCTCGAAAAATCGCTTGGAGTTCCTGCCGAGACCAAGGACCTCCTCCTGATCGTCATGACGGTGGTCAGTGCTCCGCTCTACGTCTTCTTCGGCTGGCTGAGCGACCGCCTCGGCCGCAAGTTCGTGATGATCGCGGGCATGCTCCTTGCGCTATGCCTCTATTTCCCGGGCTCGCACTGGATCGCCGCGGCCGCCAACCCGGCGCTGGTCGAGGCGCAGCGTTCCACTCCGGTCGTGGTCGAGACCGACCCCAGGTCATGCTCCGTCCAGTTCGATCCTGTCGGAACTGCAAGGTTCGTCAGCGCCTGCGACATCGCCAAGAGCACGCTGGTGACGAGGGGAATCTCGTTCGGCACCCGATCGTCGACCGACGGAAGCACGCGCGTGATCATCGGGACCGAGGCAGTCCCGATCAAAGGCGGAGAGGGCCTGAGCGGCGCCCAGCTCAAGAACTTCAAGGCGGCGACCGCCGAGGCGATCGGCACCGAGTTGCTTGCTGCGGGCTATCCGAGGTCCGCCGACCCGGCAAAGTCGAACATGACGCTCCTCATCGTGATCCTCCTCGCCTTCGTCGTTGCAGCAACCGCGCTTTACGGGCCGCAGGCAGCAGCGCTCGTCGAGATGTTCCCGACGCGAATTCGCTACACCGCGATGTCATTCCCATACCATGTGGGAACGGGCTGGGTCGGCGGGTTCCTGCCCGTCACCAGCTTCGCCATCGTCGCGATCACCGGAAATATCTACGCTGGACTGTGGTACGCGGTGCTCTTCACGGGCATCTCGGTCATCGTCTCACTGATCTTCCTCAAGGAAACCGCCGGAAGGCGCCTCGAGGAAGTCTAGGTCCGCTGGAGCTCATCATGACGACCGACAGCCTTTCCAACGGAGATCGGTGCACTGTCGTTGACGGGACTCACTCCGGAAAATCCGGAACCGTCGAGGACCTTCACACGAGCAAGACAGGTCACGTCACGATCACGGTCCGGCAGGACAATGGAGACCGGTTCAAGACGCTCGCCCGGAACGCCAAGCGCCAGTCCTGACCCGTTTGAGCTCAGGGGCACCAGTGGATGTCGATCGGCTGCTCGGCCTCGGCGAGCACCCGGCCGATCGGAAGCTTCGAACTATGCCCGTCGGCAATCGCCTGCTCGAGCAGTTCGCGCTTCTTTTCGCCGGTGATGGTGATGAGGACGGTCCGGGCCGAAAGGATCGACGCACGAGTAAGGGTCACTCGCGCAACCTCGGCCTCCATGGGCAGGGGGTCCGGAAGGACGCCGATCGCTCGACGCGCCTTGGGCGCATCGAGCGCCGATTGAAGGTCCGGTCCTGCAAATATCGAGGCGGTGTGCCCGTCGTTTCCCATCCCGAGCCAGACGAGGTCGGGGGGCCAGGGCAAGTCCTGCAGGCGCGCATCGGCAGCACTCCCGGCAAGCTTGTAGTCCGTGGCGGCCTCGCTCGTCAGTGGGACCACGCGCGCGCCCAGCGGAAGGAAAGTCCGGGCAAGCTCCCGGACGTTCGAGAGCTCGCTGTCGACCGCGACGAGCCGATCGTCGGTCGGGATCACGGTCACTTTCTTCCAGGGGAGCTTCTGCTCGGCGAGCTTTCGGTAGACGGCCGGCCCGGTCTTCCCCCCAGGGATGGCGATCAGCGACGCATCCCTGGCGTCGACGGCGCTTCCGATGATGAACCCGACATCGCCCGAGACCGCGTCAGCGAGCTCGTCCAGGGAATCATACTCCCACCATTCCGCTTCGATCATGTGATTCCTTTTCGCCTTATCGCGGCGCTCGTTGCGCGTATCCGAACCAACCTGCAACAGGCTGGCCGTTTCGACCGAGCGCCGGGCGGAAGCGGAGGCGGTCGTGGGCAAGATTGCATAGCGCCGAATCGATCGTCGCTACTCCCGTGCCGCGATCCACCGTGCATTCGCTGACATAGCCGCGAGTATCAACCCGCAGGCGGAGGTAGACCGTTGCTCCCCGCGGCCATTGATCGAGAAGTTCGCTCGGGATGTCGCGACCGGTGAGAACCGGTGAAACGAGGTGCGGCGGCTCGGCGACGCCGCCATCCCCGCCGCCTCCGGGTCCGTTTCCTCCGGCACCGCTTCCGGTCCCGGTACCAACACCGCCCGCCCCGGTACCGGGCCCGGCGACCGGCGCCGATCCCTGGGTCGGCATCGTACCCTCGCGCGGCGTTTCGCTCGCGGCGATCTGGGGCACTGGAGGAAGGACGATCCTTGGCCTCGGCGCCTGGACCGGAGTCGCTTCGCTCTTGATGTTGGGCGGAGCCGAGCCTCCCTCCTTCTCTTTGGGCCGCGGCTGCTGCTTCTGCTTTGGAGGCGGCGGAGGCGGGGGTGGAGGAGGCGTTTCACTGACGTCGAACACGCGCATGACGCTCTGCGGCCCCGGCAGGTTCATGTCGGGTGAAAGATGGAGGAGCATGAACAGCAAGGCGGCATGGATCGCGATCACGCCTGCGACCGCTCCGCCGCGATCGCGCGTATTGATATTGGTTCGATAAGCCACGCCTTTACTAACGCCATCCCACGACAGGCGTTGCGGCACGCTCTAGACGGCAGGAAAAAGCGCCGGGCGAAGGTGTTGCGCTCGGCGCTTCTTCAAACGTGGGGATAGTGGCTAGCGGCTCGAGCTGCTCTTGCGGCCGCCGCCGTGGCTCGCCTTGCCGCCCTTGCTTGCGATTTCGCGCTGCTTTGCAGGATCCATCGCCGCAAAACCGCGCTTCGAGCCGCCGCTCCTCGTCGTTGGCATCGTTCTGTCTCCCATTGCCGGATTGGCGGTTCGGAAACGCCGCCAGTTTCCCGCGGTTCATAATGCTGATGGAGGTTAGGAACTGTCGTTCGAAACGGCTCATGAATTGCTGCCCGGCGTCAAATCTATTGCAGATCCGGAACCTCGGTAAGCGGTGACCATTATGCAGCCCTGCAGGATCAACTCAGGTGATCGCAACGAAGCACCGTCTTCAGGCAGGGGGCGTAATGCGGCGAGTATCTACCGCACTTACTGTTGTGACAGTCCTCGCCGCTGCCGTTCTGGTTTCGTGCAACAGGAAGCCCCCCGAAAATCGAGGCGCTCCCGAGGGCACGTCCGCCATAGAAGGCACCTCCCACGCGATCGCGTCCGCTTCCGCCTCCCCGCCCGACGACGGGAACTGGGTGATGCCCGGAAAGGATTATGCGTCGACAAGGTTCTCGGCGCTGAAGCAGGTTACCCCGGCGAACATCGGCCGTCTCGGGATCGTCTTCACCTTTTCGACGGCGACGACCCACGGATACGAGGCCCCGCCGCTCGTCGTCGACGGGACGATGTACCTCATCACCCCCTACCCCAATGACCTTTATGCCCTCGATCTCACCAAGCCGGGGGCTCCGCTCAAATGGACGTTCAGTCCCAAGCCCGCCGCCGCTTCCCAGGGCGTGGCCTGCTGCGGAACCGTCAACCGCGGTGCCGTCTATTCGAACGGGAAGATCATCTTCAACACGCTCGACGGTCAGACGATCGCGGTCGATTCCAAGAGCGGGCAGCAGATCTGGCGAACCCAGCTCGCCAATATCCAGAAGGGCGAGACCATCACCATGGCGCCGCTCGTCGCGAGTGGCAAAGTGCTCGTCGGCAACTCCGGTGGCGAAATGGGAGTGCGTGGCTGGCTTGCAGCGCTCGATGAAGGCAGCGGCAAGCTCGTCTGGAAAGCCTATCATACCGGGCCCGACAAGGACGTCCTGATCGGTTCGAAGTTCAAGCCGTTCTACCCCGCCGACCAGGGCAAGGACCTTGGAGTGAAGACCTGGCCGCCCGAGATCTGGAAGCTCGGCGGCGGCCCGATGTGGGGCTGGATCAGCTACGATCCTCAGGCGCATGCGATCTACTATGGCACTGGAAATCCGGGGCCATGGAACGCCGACCAGAGGCCCGGCGACAACAAGTGGACGACCGGCGTGTTCGCTCGCGACGTCAATAGCGGCGAAGCCTTGTGGTTCTATCAGACAACCCCTCACGACATCTTCGACCACGACGACATCAACGAATCGATCCTCGCTGATATTCCATGGGGCAAGGGCCGCCGCGGCGTGCTCCTTCGCCCGGGACGAAATGGCTTCTTCTACGTCATGGACCGGCGCACGGGGCAGGTCCTTTCAGCGACGCCCTATGGCCCCATGAACGGCTATCGCGGGGTCGATCTCAAGTCGGGAAGGATCATCGTCAATCCCGACAAGGTCCCGAAGGAGGGACGGATCACTCGCGACATCTGTCCCGCGGCGCCGGGAATGAAGGACTGGAATCCCTCGGCTTTCAGCCCGGTCACCGGGCTCGTCTACATCCCGCACATCAACCTCTGCATGGACGAAGGCCCGCAGCACGCAAATTACATCGCCGGCACTCCGTTCGTCGGCGCCGACGTGACGATGTACGGCGGGCCGGGCGGCTATCGCGGCGTGGTCACCGCCTGGGACCCCATTCACCGCAAGGCCGTGTGGGAGGTGAAGGAAGACCTCCCGATCTGGAGTCCGGCGCTCGCGACCGCTGGCGGACTGGTCTTCTACGGCACCCTCGACGGCTGGTTCAAAGCGCTCGACGCGAGGAGCGGGAAGCTCGTCTGGAAGTTCAAGGCGGGAAGCGGGATCATCGGTCAGCCGATCAGCTACCGGGGGCCCGATGGCCGGCAATATATTGCCGTCGTCGCGGGCGTCGGTGGCTGGGCAGGCGGAATTGTCGATTCCAAGCTCGATGCGCGTGACCCAACCGCGGCGCTGGGCTTCGCCAACGCGGTCAAGGACCTGCCGAACAAGACCACGCCGGGAGGCATGCTCTATGTCTTCGCACTCCCGCGCTAGCCTCTTCCTCTTCTCGTCGGTCGCGCTGATCCTTGGCGCCTGCGACCGCGAGGAGCACCACAGCCGCTCGAAGCCAATCGGCGAAACGCTTCCGGGCAGCGAGAGCCCGGACACGATCTTCCCCGGCGGCTCCATGCCCGCGCCGCTCGATGCGCGGGCCAAGCTCTACGACAACAATGCCGACGCGATCTCCACGGGCCAGCAGCTCTACACGATGATGAACTGCGTCGGCTGTCATGCCCATGGCGGCGGCGGAATGGGCCCGGCGCTGATGGATGACGAATGGCGCTATGGCGGACGGATCGACCAGGTCGCGGCGAGCATTGCCGAGGGACGGCCCAATGGGATGCCCTCGTGGAAGGGCAAGCTCACCTCCGACCAGATCTGGGATCTTGCCGCCTATGTTCGTTCCCTCTCGGGCCTTCCGAGCAAGGATGCCGTTTCGAGCCGTTCGGAGTCGATGAATAGCGGCACTCCGCTGACGCTGAAGCCCCACGGCACCATCAAGAGCTCGGACACCGCCGGGCGATGAGGTCGGCGCGACGCCTGGCGACCGGGCTTCCTGCACTCCTCGTCGGCGGCTGCGCATCCCAGCATTACCAGAGCGAATTGGGTGGCGCCTCGATCGAGGACAGCCAATTCCTGACCCTCTTTGCGATTTTCCTGGTCGTCTGCGGCGTCATGTACCTTCTCGTCCTCGCATTTCTCCTTGCCGGGATGCTGCGACGTTCGACCGAGGCGAACGTCGTCGAGAGCGGGCGCCATCACGGGTCCCACCCGATGATGCGATCCGCACTCATCTTCTGGGCCTCGCTCATCGGCATCGGGCTCGCGGCTCTCACGGTGGCAAGCTTCTTTGCCGAGCGCTCGATGGCGCGCTCGGCGGCCAACGAGAAGCTCTCAGTCACCGTGACGGGCAATCAATGGTGGTGGGACATCACCTACAATTCGAACGACCCGTCCAGGACGCTGCGTACCGCGAACGAGCTTCACCTGCCGCTCGGCGTTCCAGCGCGAATCCTCCTCAATTCGAACGACGTGATCCACAGCTTCTGGGTGCCGAGCCTTGCCGGAAAGGAGGACCTCATCCCGGGACGCCAGAACGACATCACGATCGTTCCCCGCAAGACCGGGATCTTCCGCGGCCCGTGCGCGGAATTCTGC
>DASZYL010000218.1:0-13244 GCA_035545385.1 Sphingomicrobium sp.
ACGATCCCGCCTCGGTGCTCCAGGACTCGGTCACGAGAGCCGCGATCGAGGCGCATCCCTACGGCAGCCCGATGGCTGGCTATGTCGATGACGTGAGGAACCTCACGGCAGAAGACGCAATCGACTATTATTCGAGCCACTACGCTCCTGGAAATGCCGTCCTCGCCATTGTCGGCGACTTCAAGGCGCCTGAGGCGCGCCTCCTCGTCGAGCGCGATTTCGCGGACGTTCCCGCAAGAAAGATCGCACTTTCCCGTTTGACGGCGGAATTGCCCCAGAGCGGCGAACGAAGGATCCGCCTCGAAGGCGCGGTCGAGCGCCGATATTTCCTTTTCGCCTATCCCTCGCCCGCAGCCTCCAGCGCCGACTTTCCGGCGTTCATGGTCCTCCAGGAGATCCTGTCGGGGGGATCGGGGCTCAACCTTCACCAGAGCGACTGGTCAGGAACGCCCTCGGCCAGCAACTCTCTTCTCCATGGACTCGCCGACGACATGGCGAGCTTCCTTCCCCCGACGCGGCAATCCTTCCTGTTCACGATCAGCGGCTCGATACCGGTGGACGCGGACCGCGATTCCCTCGAGCGCGAGATTCTTGGCCGGATCGCGCAAATGGCCGATCGGCCGGTCGACGAGACCCGTCTCGAGACCGCCAAGGCGGCCGTTCTTCGGGCGCTTGAAGACGATGTCCAGACTACCGAGGACGCGGCTCACCAGCTCGCCTTTTTCGAGGGCGTTGGAGCGCTAGATGCGCTCCTTGAAATGCCCGAGCGGATCAGAGGCGTGAGCTCCGCCGACGTCGAGCGCGTCGCGGGCATCTATCTCAGGCCCCAGGGGCTAACGGTCGGCTGGATGGATCCCGGGAAAGCGCCGAGGTCACGCCCCGGAAGCGGCGATCCGAAGGCCTCGCCCGATCGCCCCGGAAAGAGCGTTGCCACGAGGCCTGCAGGGCCGCCGCGGCTGCGCCGGCTTGCGGGCGGATTGCCGGCCATCGTCCAGGACAATCCCCTTTCGGGCAGCGTGACCGTCGAACTGCTCCTTTCGGCGCCCGCCGAAGGGGGTAACCAGAGCGACGGCCTCGTCTCGCTCGGCGCAATCTCAAGGTCGGGAGCGGCCGAAGACCTCGACGCCCTCGTCGGCAGCGCCGCTGCCGACGCGCTGAAGGCTAGGCGGAAGGCGCAGGAACGAAGCGGCGACCCGGCAACCCGCCTTGAGCAATTGATCCGTTCGCAAATCGAAAAAGATGGCAAGGAGAGGCCAAGACCGCTCGCAATCATCGTCAGCGGAAATGTCGATGAAGAGCGCGCGTTCGAAATCCTCGAACGACGGCTGGGCCGGATCGCTCCTGCAAGACTGGGCGCGAACAGTTCTTCCTTGCCGTCCCGATCGCCGGCGATGGTTCGCGAAAAGATCGATAAGCCTTTCGCTCAAGGGGGCCTCGCTTACGTGGTCGAGGGTCCTCGCGCGGGGACCCGCGAGGCCCTCGCCTGGCAGATGCTGCTTTACGTCCTCACCCACGATTATTCGGGGCGTCTCGGCCTCTCCGCGATCAGGGACAAGGGGATCGTCTATTATATTGGGAGCAGGATTCTAACCGACGGTACCAGGACCTGGGCGACGATCTCGACGGGCGTCGATCCTACAAGCGCCGATTCGATGGAAGCCGAACTTCGAACCGAGCTTGGAAGGCTCGTGACCTCGCCGCCGACCCCGTCCGAAGTCGATGCGGCCCGCAACCACATTCTCGGCCGCGACTTGAGCGCCGCGCAGAGCAATGACGAGCTTGCCGATCGGCTTGCCCGCCAGTTCGCCGAGACCGGGAAATTGCGTTCGCACGAGGAGCTTCGTTCGCTCCTCGACGAGATCGGGCCAGCCGACCTCGCCGCTGCCGCCCGTTCGTTCGGCAAGGGCACGATCATCCGGCTCGACGTCGCCAGTCCGGGAGGCTGAGGGGCGCTGCTCGATCAGCACGGCCCACGCTTGTGGATGCAAGGCTTCCGCCGGGTCCCGCTCATGAACAGTTCATGACATTGGCGCGCAAGGGCTGTCCGATTCCCCAGATTTTGGATAATCAGCACCCCCGTGCGGAACCATCGTGTGACCAACCTTGCGAAACTCGCTGCTGCGCGCGCGCTTCGTTTCATGCCCGGAAAGACGGCGCTTCGGCTGAAGCGCGACTTGCGCGATTCCGCGTGGCTGAGCCAAGCCGATGCCGTCGTCGTTTCCTATCCAAAGTCCGGCCGGACCTTCGTCCGGGCCATGCTTGCAAGGCTGTATCAACGCCGTTTCGGGATCGACGAGCGCCACCTCCTCGAGTTCCCTCTGTTCCGCCGTGCGGCGCGCGAGGTTCCGAGGGTCCTCTTCACGCATGCGGGAGACGCCATGCGGCGACCCGGCGAAATCCGGATGAATCCGGCCCAATTTGCTCACAAGAAGGTCGTGTTGATCGCCCGCTATCCCGGCGATATCGCCGTCTCGCGCTACCATCACCTCAAGCACCGAAGCCGCAATCGGGCTCGCCGGCAACTCGCAGCGCAGGCGATCGAGAGCTTCGTCTGGGCCGAGGAGGGCGGCATCCCCTCGATCGTCGAGTTCCTGAACCAGGTGGCGGCGATCCCTGGAGTGACGATCATTGGCTACAGGGACTTCCTCATTGCGCCGGAGGAAGCGCTCAAGCGGCTTGCGGACGCAATTGGTCTTAAGGTCGGTGACGCCGACATCGCCGACGCGGTCGAGTTCGCACGACTGCCAAGCCTGAAGCAGCGCGAGCAGGAAGGCTATTTCATTTCACGTCGGCTGCGGCCCGCGAGGAAGGGCGACGAGCGCTCGTTCAAGGTCCGGACGGGAACCAGCGGGGGCTATCGCGCCCAGCTCGGCGAAGACGCGGCGAGCCGAATCGACGATTATGTGGAGGCGCACCTCTCGCCCGTCTTCGGCTACTCACGAGCCGCCTAGCTTCGGCCTCGGGAAAAGCGATTCGAAGGCAAGACGCGCTGCTTCGCCGCCGCCGAAGGCATGGGCAAGGCTGCGGATGTCCCGCGCCATGCCTCCAAGATCGCGGCGCTTCAGCCGGCGCCACAGCGACAGGCGGAGCGCATAGGCGAGGCCCGGCCTATAGGCTCGCGTGCCCAGATATTCGGGATGGCGGCGAACGAGCTCGACATTGGCGGGGATCATGTTGTCCTGGGCCGAGATCGCCGCTGGATCCCAATATTTGACCCAAAGGACCTCGTCGCTCGACGCGCAATTGGCGATGTCTGACACTCGGATCAGGAAGTCGAAATCCTGGAGCCGTCGAAGCGTCTCGTCGAAGAGGCCCGCTCTTAGAGCGACCTCCCTCCTCACGCTGATCGCGGGAGTCGCCTTCCAGAGCTGCCTCGTGAACAGGGCGGTTCGGAACGCCTCCCGGCCATTGATGACCGGGTTCCTGCGGATGACTTCGGCTTTGCGTGACCCGGGCGGCTGGACCTTGATGAAGCTGTCGACGAGGAGGTCGATCTCGGGTCTTCGCTGGAATTCGCCGACTGTCCAGCCGAGCTTTCCCGGCAAATAGCGATCGTCGCTGTCGAGAAAGGCAATGAGCGGTGCCCGGGCAGCTCGGATGCCCTCGTTTCTTGCAACGTTCCCGCCGCGGTTCCCGTCGAGGCGAATAATCCCGATCCGCTCGTCCCCGAACGAGCTCGCCACCTCGAGCGTATCGTCGGTCGAGCCATCATCGACAATGATCAGCTCGAACTCCTCGAAGTCCTGGTCGAGGACGCTTCCAACCGCGCGCGCAATCACGTCGGCGCGGTTGTACGCCGGAAGGATCACGGAAACGGCGGGAGTCACTGGCAGACGGCCGCCGTCGCCCGCCTCGGCTCGATGCTCACGTTCGAGCGCTGCCTGTCCCACCAGCAGCTGAACATCGCGATTGCATAGAGGAGGCGTCCGTGGTCCGCGGCGCCCCTGCGGTGCTCGTCGAAAAGCCTTTCGACGCCTTTCTCGTCGAGGAAGCCGAGATCGGCCGCCCCCGAAGAACGCCAGGCCTCGCGCGCGAAGTCGTTGAAGCCGCCCATGAACCAGTCGGCGAACGGCAGCTGGAAGCCGATCTTGCGCTGGGACAATGCACCTTTGGGAAGCCAGGGCTCGACTGCGCGCCGAAGGACATATTTGCCGGTGCTGCCCTTGAGCTTGAGGTCTTTCGGGATGGTCAGCGCCCATTCGACGAACCGGTGCGAGAGGAACGGGACCCGGGCCTCGAGCGAATGAGCCATGCTTGCCCGGTCGAGCCGCTGGCACATGGATGCGGGCAGATGAACTCTAAGATCGCCCATCACGAATTGCTCAAGATCGGTCAGTCGATCGCGTTCGTCGGCCGGGAAATAGTCTTTCGCGCGCTGGCTGAAGCTGTCCCTCGCCTCGTTCCTGCGGAAGAAGGAGGGATCGTAGATCCGTTCGCGAAGAGCGGGCGTGGTAATGGATACGGCAGCAAAGAAACGCTCGTAGCCGTCCCCGAGACGTGCGCCTTCGACGAACTGCCGGGCAAGCTGACGGCCATAATTCCATTTTCTCCACGGAAGCTCGGGCAGGTTCCCGACGAGGCCGCCTGCTCCAACCGCCTCGATCAGCGGCTTGAAGCGCGCCATCCTCTCGGCCCAGCGCTGGCGGTTGTAGCCGAGGAAGACCTCGTCCCCACCCTCGCCGCAGAGCACGACCTTCACATGTTCGGCAGCCGCGCGCGAGAGATACCAAAGCGGCACCGCCGAGGTCGCAGCGGTCGGCTCGTCGAAGGCGGCCTGGACCGCCGGCAGGACCTCGGCTGCCGTCTGTGGCTGCATCGGGAGAACGACATGTTCGATCCCGAGGTGCCTTGCGATGCGTGCAGCCGCCTCCGTTTCATCGCGCGGCGAACCTGGAAATCCAACCGTGAATGCCTTGAAGTTGGAGTTTGAGCTCCTCGCCATCGCCGCCGCGACCGCGGAGGAATCGACGCCGCCCGAGAGAAAGGCACCAACCGGCACGTCCGAGAGCATGTGGGCGTTGACGGTTTCAAGGACTCGCCTTCGAGTTTCCTCGACCCATTCGCGCTCGGAAAGCCCGCTTTGAACCTCGATCTTCGGCTTCCAGAAGCAGTGGACCTCCGGGACTCCCTTCGGCCCGATCCGGAGGACATGCGCGGGTTCCAGCGGCTGGACCTGCTTGAAGATCGTCCGGGGAGGAAGCGTGTGACCGAAGCAGAAGAAGTCGTCGACCCCCTCCCCGTCGACGTCGAACGCGTGATCGGGAAGCGCCCTTAGCGCCGTGATTTCAGAAGCGAAGGCGAGGCCGCCATTCTGCTCGGAAATGAAGAGCGGCTTGATCCCGATCGGGTCGCGGGCAAGGACGAGTTCCTTCTTGAGCTTGTCCCAGATGGCAACGGCGAACATGCCTTCGAGCCTGGCCCAGGCATCATCACCCCATCGAAGATATGCGGCAAGGATCGTCTCGGTGTCGCTGTGGTCGGTCCGGAACTGGTAATTCCCCTCGAGCTCGCGGCGAAGCTCGGGGTGATTGTAGATCTGCCCGTTGAAGATGATCGCGTGGCGCCCATCGGGGCTGAAGATCGGCTGGTGGCCGCCTTCAACGTCAATGATGCTGAGCCGGTGCATCCCGAAGCCGAAATCGCCATCGGTCAGGTAACCGTCCTCATCGGGGCCGCGGTGGCGAATCTTCTCGCACGCAGCGACGATAGCGCCCTGCGGCACTGCCTTACCGCCGCGCCTGTACCAACCCGCAATTCCGCACATGGTCTTTCCTGGTTTCGCCGCTTAATGGGCACGGCGGGCATGAACAGCAAGACCGGCAAGGAGATGCGCGTCTGGGCGCTGCTCGGACCGCACCGCGGCGACAACAACCAGATCATCGCGCTGGCCGAGGCGCTTGGCCTTCCATTCGAAGAGAAACAGCTAAGGTTCAACCCGCTGAGGCGCCTCCAGCCGGCGCTTCTTGGAGCAACGCTGATGAGCGTTGCAGCCGACGCTCGAGGCCAGCTTGAAGGCGAGCCGCCCGACCTCACCATTTCGACCGGCCATCGAAGCGTGCCCGTCGTTCGGGCGCTGAAGAAAAGGTCGGGCGGAAGGATGCGCGCCGTTCACCTTGGCTATCCGAGAATTTCCCCGGCGCATTTCGACCTTGTCGTCCCAACCCCTGAATATCCTGTTCCCGATGCGCCCAATGTCGTCAGGATCCCGTTCGCGCTGAGCAGGCTCGAAGCCAGCTCGATCCTCGAGGCCCCGGATCCTGTGCTCGAGGCCATTCCCCGGCCGCGCCGCCTGTTCGTCCTCGGTGGGCCAACGCTTTACTGGGAGCTCCCGACAGCCCTGATGATAAAGTCGCTTGGTCATCTCCTGGACATTGCGAGGCGCGAAGGCGGATCGGTCCTCGCCATCGGGAGTCCCCGCACCCCCCGCCCCCTCCTCGAGGCCGTGGAGGCCGAGCTTGCGGGCGCCGACGTTCCGACATTCATGGCGCCGCTCGAGGGCAGCCCCTCGTACCGGGCGATGATCGGGGCAGCCGACCAGATCTTTGTCACCGCCGACAGCGTGGCGATGGTCGCTGACGCCGTAAACAGCGGGAAGCCGGTCGGTATCGTCCCGATCGCAAAGAGCGCGCTTGGGACGGCGGCGACCGGCCTTGGCGATCTCATTTGCCCGGGAAAGCGCCTGTTCCCGCGCGATCTACGCTTTTTCTGGGCATCGCTCGACGACCATGGCTTCGGGGGGACGATCGACGAGCCGCGCTCGAGCGATCCGCCCGATCTTACGGGCGAGATCGCGAGGAGAGTCAGGCAGCTCTTGGAGCTTCCCCCGAACCCGGCCAGAGCCGGCCGCGATACCGCTCGATGAGGATTTCAGAATCCGGCCGGACGTGCCCGAGACGGACCTCGCGCTCGACATCGTCCTTCGTCACCGCGCCGCTGTCGAGCGCATCGGCGAGCATCGCGTAGAAGAAGGCCTCCTGCTTCTCGTCGGGATGCCTCGTGTAATTGGGCGCGAGCTTGCGAACGATCGGAAGCGCGAAATTGAGAAGCTTTCGCTCCTTGAACGTGAAGTCGATCGGAAGCCCCGTCTTCCAGGGCTGGGTGCGCCGCTTCGTATTGTGGAGCAGCTTCGTCTTCGAAGTGAGATGGTCGAAATCATTCCACTCGGGTTCGAGGATGCCGATGGTCTCGAGCTTCTCGCGCTTGAGATTGATCCAGTCGAGATAATCGACCCGGTGGGCCCAGAGCGCTTCGAGGTCGTCCTCGAACCGCCAATGCCTAAGCTTGGCGCAATCGAGCAGCATTACCGAGCTCGCGAGCGGGTCGGTGACCTTGTCATAGCCGGGCCTTGGCCTGCACCAGATCGCTTTTCCTTCAAGGTCCCGATCGAACAGCTCGGCGACGTCACCAACGGCAAAGACGTCGGGATCGGTAACCAGCGCGAGGCCCTCGTATCCGAGAAGTCCGGGGACCGCGAACCTCAAGGGAGTGAAGGACTGGAGGTCCTCGGGATCCCATTGGCGCACATGCCCGCCACGAACGAACGAATGCCCCCGTTCCTGGAGCTCGGGGAATTCGCTGGCGTTGACGATCCGGACCTCGAACGAGCTCGGACTGCGGCTGTTGCGCCGATAGCTGTGCGCCGAGACGAGGGCGCCCAGCATCTGCTTGTCGTTGGTATGGATGACGACCGTCGGTTTCATGACCTCGACTATCTAGGAGGCGAATGAGGCCGCGCAAAGGCTTGCCGCCCCTGTTCCGCCCCTTCGAGACTTTGCACCCGGAGCATTGCGATGGCCGCCATCGCCATGACTATGGCGGCAGCGAGCATGGTCCAGATCGGCTCGTCCGGGAAAAATGCCTTCATCACCGATCCCATGACCGTCGCCACGAGCAGCTGGGGTATGACGATGAAGATGTTGAAGAGCCCCATGTAGATCCCGAGCTTTCGCTGCGGCAGCGAGCTCGCAAGGATCGCGTAGGGCATGGCGAGGATCGAGGCCCATGCGATGCCGATCCCCACCTCGGAAAGCACCAGCATCCTTGGATCCCTGATCACGAAGAAGCTGGCGTAGCCCGCGGCGCCACAGAGGAGGCAAAGGAGATGGGTCCGGGCCTTGCCGATGGATCGCGCAAGGGGGGGAAGGATCGCGAGCGCGGCGATCGCCGCAACCCCGTTATAGACTGCGAAGAGGACACCGACCCAGTTGCCCGCATCCTGGTAGCCGGAACTCAAGGGATCGGGCGACATGTAGAAATTGCGTGCAACGACGGGCGTCGTGTTGATCCACATGATGAAGAGCGCCGACCAGCTGAAGAACTGGGCCAGTGCGAGCCGCTTCATGATCGGCGGCATTCCTGAAAAATCGCCGACGATGTTCGTCAGCATGTTGCTTGAGCGCCCCCGTCTTGCGAGCGCGATCCCGGCGGCGTTCGCAAGGCCGTAGGCGATGAGGAGCGCGCCAAGGAGATAGACTTCCTTTTCAAGACCCCACTCGATCACCGAGAAGATCACCGAGATCCCGATCGCGACCCAGACCACGCTCGTCCCGAAGCTCCGGTTGGCGAGGGCCTCGATCGTCTCCCGCTGCGCGAGTTCGTCGTCACCCCCATTGAAGGAGGCCATCTCGTCGGGCGAATATTCCTTGGTGCTGATCACCGTCCAAAGGACGGCAAGAAACAGGGCCGCTCCGCCGAACCAGAAACTGTAGCGGACCGTGTCGGGAATGCCGTGGGACGCGGCGTTCGAGACCCCTTCCGTGTCGAGCAGCCAGGGGAAAATGGACCCGATCACCGCTCCGACGCCGATGAACGCGGTCTGCACGGCATAGCCTGCCGTATGCTGGTCCTTTCGAAGCATGTCTCCGACGAAGGCCCTGAAGGGCTCCATCGAGATGTTGAGGCTCGCATCCAGCATCCACAGCAGAACCGCCGCCATGAACAGCGACGAGGATAAGGGCATGAGGACGAGGGAAAGCGCCGCGAGGACTGCGCCTGCGAGGAAATAGGGCCGGCGCCGTCCAAGCCTTCCAAGCCATGTCCGATCGGACAGATGACCGATGATGGGCTGGACGAGGAGCCCGGTGAGGGGAGCGGCAATCCAGAGCGCGGGCAGATCGTCGAGGCTCGATCCTAAAGACTGGAAAATCCGGCTCATGTTCGCGGTCTGGAGTGCAAAGCCGACCTGGATCCCGAGGAAGCCGAACGAGATGTTCCATAATGCCGCGGCCGACTGCCGCGGCTTCTCGATCCCTCCAGGCCTGTTCATCCACCCTCCCCTTTCGCAGCCGAGCGGCTGCGTGTGCTGTTCCTGTAGTCGCGCGGAGTCATACCGAAGCGTTCGCGAAATCGCGCGGTGAAATGCGACGGGCTCGAAAACCCGAGCGAATAGCCGATTTCCGAAACCGGATTCCCGCTCGTCGCCAGCCGCCTTGCCGCAAGGTGCAGTCGATAGACACGGGCATAGTCGGTGAAGTTCATTCCGAGCGCCTGCTTGAAGCGACGCGAGAAATAGGCCGGCGAAAGAGCGCAGACGGAGGCCGCGGCTTCGAGGGTGATGGGCTCGTCCGGCGCCGCCCTCAACCGCTCGAGAGCCGGAAGCAGCCGCTCGAAAGGCATCGCGGCCTCGCTCGCCGGCCCTGCGTCAATCTCCGGCGCCTCGGCGGCGGCTATGAGCAGCAACTCGACGATCCGCTCGATCGCGGGGTCGGCCGTGTCGACGAGAGCCTCGACCAGCCAGTCGGAAAGGCCATCGAGGCGCTCGCGGGCTTCAGGGCCCGGTACCGAGCAGAAGGGCCGCGTAAGCCTCGCGAGCTTCGGCCGGGTGGCGAGCCGTTCGACGAGGTACGGGTCGATCTGGACGAGCACCCACTCCATCTCGCCGAGTCCAAGTGAATAGTCATGGTCCTGCATCGAGGGCGCAAAAGCGATCGCTCCGTCGCAAAGCGGGCGGCTCCGGCCACCGGTGATGAACCTACCGCTCACCCGGCGGAACAGGACCAGCTCGGCAACGTCGTGGAAATGCCGGAAACTTCCAAGCTGCGGCGCATCGGCGGCCACGGTGACATGCTCGGCGATTACCGCCGCGCCAAGCGGGAGCTCCACGGGCTCGCAGATCGGGCGCAGGGCCATCGACGCAATTCAATGATAGTTAATTCGCATCGAGGCAAGTACGGACCCTCAGCGCCAATGTGCCCTTTGGTCAAACCCGCGATAGTTTATCCGCAAGATCGGAACAGCCCCAAAGGTCCATTGGGCACGGCTTTGACGTAAGCTCTTGCGATGGCCCGCATCCTTTTCACCTCGCCGCTTGCCCGGCAGCTCGAGCAATTCGGCTTCGTCCACGCGCCGGGGATGCTCTCGCCCACGCTCATCGACAGCCTGATGCTCCGCGCCCAGGCGACATTGTTCCGGGAGAGCCAGGAAGCCCGCGAAGCGGTGCGGTCGAACGGATCGCTCATCCACCTTGGCGACAATCCGGAATATGCCGATATCGTGGGCTCGCCCACGATCGAGCTTCTGCTTCGCGATTGCGGGGCGACGGACCCGAGATGGACGGGCGGCTTCCTCATCTCCAAGCCCGCAGGCGGGCCGCCGCTCTTCTGGCACCAGGACTGGTGGGGCTGGGACGATCCGACCAGCTATGAAGGTCGAGCGCAGCAATTGTTCGTCATGATCTATCTCACCGACACCACGCCTCAGAACGGCTGCCTCAGGGTCATTCCAGGATCGCACCGGACGAACCATCCGCTCCATCACCTTGAATCGGCGCATTCGGAAGGGATGCAGGGCTATTCGGACCCGTCGAACCCCGCCTACGCCGACTATCCCGACCAGATGGCGATCCCGGTCAAGGCCGGCGACGTGCTGGTGGGTGATGCGCGCCTCCTTCACAGTGCCTTTGCCAACCGAACCGTCGAAGAGCGGCCGCTCCTTACGCTCTGGTACATGCCGCACTGGAGCTCGATGCCGGCGCCGATGCGCGCGCTTGCCTACAAGGGGTTCATGCGCGGCGACGACATTCGCTCGAGCGTCGCTCGCCCGGCGACCGCCCTCGACTGGCCCGAACCGCTTCGCAAATGCGTCGAGCGCCTCCTCCCGCCGGACGACGGTGGAGTTCCACCGATGCGCTGGAACAGGACTCCAGACTTCGCGAAGCTCGCAGCGTGAAGCTCATCGTTGCCATGCTCATGGGGGCGGCGATGGTCGTCCCCAGTGCGGGCGCGGCGGCAAAACCCCAGACGGTAGCCCCCACCGTCGCCGCCCCGCCCGCACAACTCGATCGCGAGGTCTTCTACCAGATCTTCACGCGCTCGATGCGCGACTCCAACGGCGATGGCGAAGGCGATCTCAAGGGGATCGAGCACAGCCTTCCCTATCTTCAGCGGCTCGGGGTCACCTCGATCCTTCTGACCCCTCTTTACCCATCGGATTTCTATCACAATTATTTCGCGAGCGACTTCGAAGGGGTCGATCCCGAATTCGGGACGATGGAGGACTTTCGCCGCCTCCTGAAAGCGATCCACGAGCGCGGAATGAAGCTCTATCTCGACGAGGAATTCCAGTACGTCGCCTATGACCATCCCTGGTTCAGGTCGGCGCTCAACAATCCTGGATCACCCTTTAGCGACTTCCTGATTTTCCACGGCGCCAGCAACAGCAAGCCCGAAGAGGGCCCCTTCGGGATCACCCTCGCCGACCGCTTTCCGAACGACCGGACCGGGATCACGACGGTCAACCTGAAGTCGCCCAAGGTGAGGCAGTGGGCAGGTGACTACCTGCTCCGCTGGGTCGATCCCGATGGCGATGGAGACTTCAGCGACGGGGTCGACGGGTTCCGTCTCGACCACATGATGGACGACCTCGACAACAAGCATATCCTGACCAACCTGTTCGAGGATTTCTGGAAGCCGGTCTTTTCGAGGCTTCGCTCCACCAATCCACGGCTGCGCCTGGTCGCCGAGCAATGGGACTGGGGCGACGGCGCCGATTTCCTCCGCCGGGGCGGGGTCGACGCCGCCTTCGCCTTCCCGTTGGTGAGCGCGATCCGGAGCTTCGACAAGGCGAAGATCGTCGCTGCAATCAGCGAGGTCGAGCGCGCCATCCCCGAGGGGAAGCACGAGCTCATCTTCGTCGAGAACCACGACATGCAGCGCATCGCTTCGGATCCGGGGATCACGCCCGAGAAGCTCAAGACCGCCGCAACGCTCGTCACCATGCTCAAGGGCACGCCGCTCATTTATTACGGCCAGGAGCTTGGAATGCGCGGCGCCCCCCGCAGCGAATACAAGTCGGATGAAAAGGATATCGGCGACCGCGAGGCCTTCGAGTGGAGCGCGAAGGTCGAGGCTCCGGGCCAGGCCAATTGGTATAAGGGTCCAAAGAGCTACTGGACCCAGCGCTTCGCAAGGGACGACGACGGAGTCTCGGTAGACGAAGAGGATCGTGATCCAGCTTCGCTCCTCAACCACTATCGAAGGCTCCTCGCTCTAAGGCGAGCGCATCCAGCGACCGCTGGCGACCAGCATGTGATCGAAAGCCCCCAGTCGCTCCTCGTCATCGAGCGCTCGGGCGGCGGCGAGCGCCTCCTCGTCATCGCCAATCTCTCGAGCCAGGAGGTGACCTACCCCGTCCGCGGGCGCGATCTCCTCGACGGGCGCGAGATCGCGGGCGAACTTCGTCTCGAACCCTATCAATCGAGCATAATCCAGCGCTGAGAGGCCGCTGGACTTGGAGGCGACCTCGTATAGGTTCGCCTTTTCTTTTCGCGGGCGACCGCGGCTGGGAGGGGAGCCCGGATGAGCCTTTCGACGATCGATCTCATTGTCGTCATCGCCTACGCCATCGGGATCTTCAGCCTCGCCCAATGGGTCAGCCGCGAGAAGGCGGGCCACGAAAAGGACACGTCCGACTATTTCCTCGCGTCCAAGAACCTTCCTTGGTGGGCGATCGGCTCGTCGCTCATCGCGGCCAATATCTCGGCCGAGCAGATCGTCGGAATGTCAGGGTCGGGCTATGCGATCGGCCTTGCGATCGCTTCCTACGAATGGATGGCGGCCGCGACCTTGCTGATCGTCGGCAAGTTCTTCCTCCCGATCTTCCTCAAGAACCACATCTACACGATGCCGCAGTTCCTCGAACGGCGGTACGGCGGCCTCATCCGCACGCTGATGGCCATCTTCTGGCTTGCGCTCTACGTCTTCGTGAACCTCACCTCGATCATCTGGCTGGGCTCGATCGCCGTGAAC
>DASZYL010000219.1:0-11686 GCA_035545385.1 Sphingomicrobium sp.
ATTGTTGTATGGGCGCAACAGGTTTGCCGGCTTCGGAAAAGCCTGCCGTTCAAGGCTCTATACACATAGTGCTATTAGAACTATCAAGTCAGGCATGAACAGGCAGGCGCACGATTTCAGCATGGGTGCCGGCGTCCCGCTCGGCTTCTCCTATATTCCGCCCCAGGTGGAGCAGCTTCACTGGCGCGAGCGCGAGATCGCATCGATCGTGTACCGGTTCGGCTACGCGACCGCGAAGGATGTCCAGGACCAGCTCATCGAGCCCGTTTCGAACGGCGCGGTGCGCTCGATGCTCGTCCGACTTGTCCGAAAGGGCATATTGAGGCGCAGGCCCGGCAAGCGCGGCGCGGGCTGCGCCGATGTCTTCATCGCGGCGCTCTCGATGGATCATGCGCGGTCAAGAGCGCTCGCCAAGCTCGCCGACGACTTCTTCGGCGGATCACTCGCCGAGCTGGAGCATCACGTGATGGCGATGAGCGCGAGGAGCGGGTGAGACGCGACGCGAGGAGTCGAGGCCCCGGGGGCTGGATTTCAGTAAAGCCCGGGCTTCAGGCGCCGTCCCTGCTGCTCCAGCTGGCGCCTCGTCCCGATGCCGAGCGGCGCGGTTCCCTGCAGCGCCTCGGAGGCGTCGCACTTCGCGATCGAAGGCGGAAGTGAGGGTCGATCGGTCGCTTCAAAGGCCGCAAGACGCATATTCCATGCCCCCTGGTCACGTGGGAAGGATCATAAGTCGAAACTGGGCCCCGCCGTTTCGCCAAGTCGTGAGCGGCCGGAAAAGAACGACGGAGCGCAATCGACCAAGACAAACAGCAGTCCAGCACCGATGAACGGCGGCGCGGGGCGCCTCGCCATTCGAGATTGGAGCGGCGCAGCGCGCGAGAATTGCGGATCAGGTGCAAACCCCTTAGCGAGGGCGGTGATCCATCCACTCTTCCCAGCGGGTGAAGATGCACTTCGAGAGCAAGCTCATCCACCTTGTCGACGACGATGCGGCGATCCGCAGGTCCGTCGGGTTCATGTTGAAGACGTCGGGCCACCAAGTTCGTTCGTATGAATCCGGGGAGGAGCTGCTGAAGAACCTGAAGCAGCTCGAACAAGGCTGTGTGCTCCTCGACATCAGGATGCCGGGAATGGACGGACTCGAGGTCCAGCAGGCGCTCCAGGAGCGGGGGATCGCGCTTCCCGTCATCATCATGACCGGTCACGGCGACGTCGGCCTGGCCGTCAAGGCGATGAAGGCGGGCGCCGTCGACTTCATCGAGAAGCCGTTCGCGAAGGAGGCGCTCATCAGCGCGCTCGAGGAAGGCTTCCGGCGCCTTTCACGCAAGGAAGCCGCGAACGACCTCAAGAAGGACGCCGAGGTGAAGCTTCAGGCCCTGACGCCGCGCGAGCGCGACGTCCTCGACGGCCTCACCAGGGGATTGCCGAACAAGACGATCGCCTACGACCTCGGCATCAGCCCGCGGACGGTCGAAATCCACCGCGCCAATCTCATGAGCAAGCTCGGAGTCCACAGCCTCTCGGAAGCGCTCCGGATCGCGTTCGCCTGCCAGGGCGAATAGGCCGCTAGGCCAGCAGCGCCTGAAGGGTACGCAGTCCTACTTAGTGACAGTCCTCGGCTTCTCGCCAATCATCCTCGCTGCTGCAGCGGGAGGATGTGAAATGCTGAAATATGCGCTTTCGGCGGCCATTCTTGTTTCCACGGTGTCGATGGCCGCCGCCCAGCAGGACGTGGGTCCCCCGCGATGGGCGGCAAACCTCGTGAGGAAGCAGCTCGTCATCATGAACGGAGTCCCTCGTCCCTATACGAACATGCACGACCCGCTTGCCGATTCGGCTGCGAAGCTGAGGCGCGGCCGGATGATATTCGACCGGGATTGCTCGGGCTGTCACGGATGGAGCGGGGAGGGCAATGGCCCCGATGCATTTGCCCAGGTCCCGGCACCCGCGGATCTCGAGTGGCTTGCGCATACGCCCAAGGGGCGGGCAGAGCCCTACATGTACTGGGCCGTGGCGGAAGGCGGGCAATCGTTCCAGTCGGAAATGCCCCCCTTCAAGGGCAGGCTCAACCAGAAGGACATCTGGGCTGTCATTGCCTACGTGAGGGCGGGATTGCCGGGACGCTCACCCTAGCTCGGAGGGGCGAGACCAGCGCTCGAGATCGCTGAGCTCGCGCCATCCGATCGAGATTCCTGGTGCGCCTCAGGCGCTTTGTCAGTGCGCCATCACGAGCGCCACCGGACATTCCTTCAGTAGGGCACGGGTCACCCCGCCGAACAGGAATTCGCCGGCCCGACTGTGACTGTAGCCGCCAAGGACGATGATCCCGGCACGGTGCTTTTTCGCATAATCCACGAGCCCGGCCGCTATTCCTCCTGCCGGCACCGGCCGCATGTCGAGGTCCGCCTTGATTCCGTGACTCGAAAGATATTCGAACAGCCTCGTCGACGGGAACAGCTCCTCCTTCTCTTCGGAGAAATCCACGACCTGGACGCGCTCCGCCATCTTAAGCAGCGGGACGGAGAAGCGGACGGCGTTTGCAGCCTCGTAACTTCCGTTCCAGGCAATGACGGCAGGGGCGAATGGATCGAAGTCCTTCGGGTTCTCGCCGGTGACGAGCAAGGGAGTGCGGAGCTGTTCGAGGAGATCGCCGCAAAGCGTGATCGCCCGGGACCGGTTTGCCTCACCGCCGGTGATCACGAGATCGCAAAGCGCTGCCGACTGAACGATGTTCGCAACGAGCACGCCCGTGATCTCTTCATAGTCCCAGTATACGTCCTCCTTCGCGAGCTCGGCCTCGATCCGCTGGCGCAGCTTGCGTGCCTCCTCGTGGAAGGTGTCGACAATCTCCTGGTTGACGAACGTCCCGCCAAAGGTGTCGACGACAGTGTAGGCCTCGATGGGGGTTACATGCAGGCAATGCAGGCGAGCATTGCAGGCGCGGGCGACTGACAGGGCGAGCTCGAGCCTGTCCATCACTTCATCATCGTCGTGCACGTGAAAGAGGATCGTCCTGATCGCGCAGTCCGGACGCTGCTCAGTCAAGTTCGATGCCTGCCGGCGCTCCATCACGAGCTGGCCTTCCGATTCGTGTCTCATCGCCTTGCTCCCATGAACCAGAGATTTTCGCGGGAAAGATCATCGGTCTTTGCTTCCCGCGGCGATATGCGTGAATCCACGTAACCGGCATCGACGCTTCTCGACATTTAGCCCGCAAGGATTCGGCTGCAGCTACCCCGCCGCGGTCGCGCTCTTATTGCACCGCGGCGTTGAACCGGCGGAGGAGCGACATGTCCACTTTCGAGCGCTCGCGCGCGATCGTCCTGAGAATGTGCTGTCGGAGCGCCTCGAAACGCGCGTCTCCTTTGAGGCTCGCAAACGCGGGATTGTTCGCGAGGTCGACCATCAGGTAGGGCGGCTCCGGCAACCAGCCGCGATTGATCGCGCTGGTGAGGAGCGACAGGGCATCGTCCTTGCGGCCCTGGACCGCGTAGATCCCGGCAAGCCGCACCGCGCTTTCCCGCTTGCCGTCAAGAGCCGCTTGCCTTGCTTTCTTCTCGGCGATGGAGAGGAGCGTCGACGCCGTGTCCGCCTGGCCGTTCGCCTTGAGGGCGATCGCGACCATTGGGGCAATGTTGAGGAAATGCTCCGGGTCGTCGGAAGTGGTGAGTTCCACGAATTCCTCGGGCGACATGTCGAGTGAGAGATAACTCTCGGCCAGCTCCTTTCCCCGGCCGCTCAGGAGACAAACCCGGCCAGCGTTCTCGGTGAGCGGTGAGAGCTTGAAGAAGGTTCGAGCGTCGATCTTCTCCGACTTGATCATGTCGAGACCCTTGGGATCGTTGCGCCACAGGAGGAGCGCGAAGTCCGGCCCGGGACCAAGCTTCGCCGCTTCGTCGAGGAACCCCAGCTGGAGCATCACCACCCAGAGCGTTCCGAGGGTATTCTGCGGAAAATCCGATTTGCCGTACACCCAGCGCCGAAGCCCGATATTCGCGGTCTCCGCGAGCTTGCCCTGGGCATAGGCGCGATCGAGTTCGATCGAGGTCGCAAGGAAGTCCCCTCCAATCCTCTTTTCCGTGTCCAGAAGCTTCTGGATCCCGGCCTTGTCGCCGACTTCGTTCAATGCGTTGTAAAGATTCATGACCGCGGGCCAGAAGAGCGGCTCGATCTCGACCGCCCGCTGCAGTGCGTCGAGAGATCCCCTTCGGTCCCCTTCGCGCCGTCGCAGCCCGGAGAGCCAGTTCCATGCCTCGTAGTCGCTCGGATCGAGTTCGACGGCCCGCTCGAGCTCGGCCTTTGCAATGGGACCCTTGAGCTGCAGCGTGAACGCGAGGATCGCGTGCGCCGACGCGAGGTTCGGGGCAAGGTCGATCGCCTTTCGGGCATAGGCTTCCGAGGGCTGGATGAGCTTCCAGCCGCGCTGGGACGGCGGAGTCATCTCGATCGCTTCCGCGAGCGCCGCCCAGCCCGGCGCGAAGTTGGGGTCCTTCCTCACCACCTGTTCGAGCGCCTGGCGCGCTGCGACCGCGGCAGAGCCATAATCCCGCTTGCGGATCTTCGCTCGCGCATCGCTGTAGAGTGCGTAGACTTCGCCGGTCGTCGCGATGTGCTGGGGCATCGTTCCGCCCTTCGTCGCGAGGCGGCCACGGATCCGGCCCTCGATCTCGCTTGCGATCTGCGACTGGAGCGAAAAGACGTCGTCGAGCCTTCGGTCGAAATCCTGGCTCCAGAGCTGCTGGCCGTCCTTCGTCCGAACGAGCTCGGCGCTGACCCGGACCCGGTCCGCCGCGGTCCGAACGCTTGCCTGGAGCAGATAATCGGCCGCGCGACTGGTTGCAGCTTCGCCCTTCCGCGCGAGCTCCTCCGCGGTATTGGGCCCAAGAACGACAAGCTGGGGATTGCGGCCGATCGCGGTTCTCGTGTCCTCCCAGATGCCCGCGACGATCGAGGCGTCCTGCGCCTCGAGGCTCCGGAACGGAAGGATGGCGAGCACCGGCCTTCGCGCTTCTTCGCGCCATCCCGTGAGATAGAAGACGAGGCCTGCCGCGACGACGAGCGCGAACAATCCGGCGATCGCCCAGCGATAAGCAGAGAGGCGCTCCCTCCAGCCGGTTCTGCCGGGCTCCCTGCTCGGCTGTTCCGTGCCCGAGGCGAGCGCCTCGACGCTCGCCTGGAGCTTCATCCAGCCGGCATGCGTCCTGCTGCCGCGCCAGCCCTTGAGGTTCGCGCACTGGATCTGGTTGAACGGCATCGGCGGAAGGGTTCCGTCGAGCTGCGCCTGGACCAGCTTGCCCTTGTTGCGGCCGAAGTCCGCCTCGGCCCGCACCCATTGCGAAGCAGCCGCCGCCTTCGACCACAGGACGAGGACCGCCTTTGCCTCTTCGAGGTTGCGCTCGATGACGTCCGTATAGGCGCGGTGCGCGGGAAGATCGGCGTCCCACCAGACGTCCAGCCCCGCCGCTCCAAGCGCCTTTGCGACCCGTCGGGCGACACCCTCGTCCGATCGCGCATAGGAAATGAATACGTCCGCCAAGCCGCCCCCGACCCTTCGCGCGCATCGCTATAGCACAGGTCGCTGTCCCCTGATGCTGACCGCTTTGTCAATTGGGCGAGTTCCGCTATGTAATTTCGCGGAAATTAACGCCAACGAGCTTGGGGGGGCCTGCTCGTGCGCATTGCGGGGCAAGGGGCAAAACGCCCGCGATTGTCATTGTGGGTGGCAGCGGGGCTGCTCGCATCATCTGGAGAACCCGCGCCCGCGGCCGGGCAGCCGGCTCCAGCGGACGCGCTTCAGCCCGTCCCCGAGGCAAGCCCGCAAACTCCTTCACCGGAGCCCGAGATCGTCGTCACCGGCTCGCGAATCCCCCGCCGGAACCTCACGGCGGTCAGCCCGGTGTCGGTGCTCACCAGCAAGGACGTGACGCTGCAGGGCGCGGTTCTCACCGAGACCCTCATCAACTCGCTGCCTCAGGCGGTTCCCGACCAGGGCATGTTTCTCTCGAACGGTGCGACGGGCACCGCGACCGTCGACCTCCGGGGCTTCGGAGCGGGCCGGACCCTGGTCCTGATCAACGGGCGCCGCCTTCTCCCGGGGGACGCCACCTATCCTGCTCCCGACATCAACTTCGTTCCTTCCTCGCTGATCAGCCGGGTCGAGGTGCTGACCGGCGGCGCCTCCTCGGTCTACGGCTCGGACGCGGTCGCGGGGGTGGTGAACTTCATCCTCGAGACAAAGCTTGAAGGCCTTCGCGTCGATGGCCAGGCAAGCGTCTACCAGCATGACAACCGCAACAATCGTATCCGGCCCATCCTTGAAGATGCGGGCTTTTTGTTCCCCGACGGCAATGTCGTCGACGGCGGGATCCAGGACATCAATGCCGCCTACGGCACGTCGTTCGCGAACGGCCGCGGCCATGTGACGGCTTACGCGGGATACCGCCAGTCGAGCGGATTCACCCAGAACTCGCGCGATTATTCCAGCTGCGCGGTCACCGCCGACGATCCGGTCGAGCCGCCTTTCTGCGGAGGCTCTACGACATCGGCGGAGGGAACGTTCGCGATATTGTTCAAGCGCTATCATCTCGCCGAAGGGCAGGTTTTTGCGCCCGGGAGCAGCTTCTTCAACTTCGCTCCGTTCAATTTCTACCAGCGCCCCGACCACCGGTACACCGCCGGCCTCTTCGCCGACGTCGAGGTCAAGGACTGGCTGAAGCCTTATGTCGAAGGCATGTTCATGGACGACCGGACGCTGGCGCAGATCGCCCCGTCAGGGGCATTTTCCGTCAATGCACCGATCCCCTGCAACGATCCGCTCCTTTCGCCGCAGCAGCTCGGCCTCGTGTGCGCGAACGGCAATTTCATCGGGCAGCAGGCGTTTACCGACGACGAGGGCAACATCATCGAGATCGATGGCGACCCGAGGGTATTTCAGGACCCGGTTACCGGAGCGCCGGTCCTCAAGGGCAAGATCCGGATCAGCCGCCGGAACGTCGAGGGCGGGCCGCGGGTCGACGACTTTCACCATCGCGACATAAGGCTTCTCGGCGGTTTCAAGGGTGAGATTGCGAGCGGGCTCTCCTACGACCTCAGCTACCTCTTCAGCCGGGTGAAACAGGACCAGACCCACACCAACGACCTCCTGACCAGCCGGATCAACCGAGCGGTCGACGTCGTTCCAGACGCGAACGGCCGGCCGGTCTGCGCATCGGCAGTCACGGGAGAGGATCCCGATTGCGTGCCCTGGGACATTTTCACTCTTGGGGCCGTCACTTCCGAAGCGGCGGCCTATCTCGCGGAAACGACGCGCCTTGCCGGGATGGTGAAGGAGCAGGTCGTCAACGGCAACATGACCGCCGAGCTCGGCGCCTTTGGAATAACGAGCCCGTGGGCGGAGCAGGCACCGGGGCTGAATGCTGGCTTCGAGTTTCGCAAGGACGAGCTCTCGCTCGATCCCGACGAGCATTTCCAGAACGCGGACGTGGTCGGCATCGGAGCGCCGATACTGCCCTTGAGCGGCTCGACCTCGGTCAAGGAACTCTTCGCCGAAGCACGCGTGCCGCTCATCACGCATCGCTTCATCGACAATCTGACGCTCGAAGGCGGATATCGCCACTCCTGGTACAAGAATGGCGAGAGCAGGATCAGCTCATCGAGCTGGAAAGTGGGTGCGGACCTCTCGCTCGTGCGCGGTCTTCGCTTCCGCGCGAGCAGCCAGCGAGCGGTGCGGGCGGCCAATGTCCAGGAGCTGTTCGCTCTCACCTTTCCCGAGAATTTCGGGATTGATCCGTGCGCAGGCTTTTCGCCTCCGGCGACCCGGGAGCAATGCGAGGCGAGCGGGGTGACGGCGGCGCAATACGGGCACATCGAACGGCAGCCGGACGAAGATCTCGGCTACAATGCCATCAGCGGCGGGAACCTCGACCTCGAACCCGAGACCGCGACCACGAGGGCCATCGGCGCGGTGCTTGAACCTCGCTTCCTGCGCGGCTTCAGCATGACCGTCGACTGGTTCGACATCACTCTGAAAGGCGCGATCGGGTTCATCGGGCCGCAGACCATCATCAACACCTGCGTCCAGACCGGCGACCCGCTCTTCTGCGACCGAGTGCACCGCGATGGAGAGGGGTCGCTCTGGCTCAGCCCGCAGGGCTTCGTCGACGACACCGAAGCCAATATCGGGGCCCTCAAGACAAACGGCATCGATTTCGGCTCGAGCTACACCCGTTCGCTGGGCGCGGTCGGCTCGGCCAATTTCGAGTTCCAGGGGACCTGGACCCACCATTTCACAATCGACAATGGCGGCCTTGCGACGGCGTACGATTGCGCGGGATTGTATGGAGCCGTGTGCGGTTTCCCGCTTCCGCGCTGGCGGCACAACCTTCGAGCGACCTGGCTCGGTCAAAATGGGCTTTCGCTGTCCCTCATGTGGCGCCACATCGGCGAGGTCCCGGTCGATGCGGACCTCTATGCCGAGCAGTTCGACGGCATCTACAATCCTGCCGCCCAGAAGATTCCCGCTCAGAATTATTTCGACCTGACCGCGACCGCGCAGGTGACGAAGCGGTTCCAGTTCAGGCTCGGGGTCCGCAACCTGTTCGATCGTGAACCCCCGATCGTCCCGACGGGCCTCTTCGGGTCGTGCAGCGGCGCCGGCACCTGCAACGGCAACACCTTCCCGCAGCTCTACGACCCCGCCGGGCGCTTCATCTTCGCGGGCGCGAGGATCAACCTCTTCTAGTTGAAACGGCGCCACGTGCCGCACGCTTTGTGGCGAGAGCTCGGAAGAGCAGTGAAAGCTGACTTCGACCTCCTCCTGCCGTGGGCATCGCGCCGTCGAAGCAGCGGCAGGTGTGACCTGAGGACTACAGCGCCCATCGAAAGTTAAGCCGCGACGGGATTGGCGGCCGTCTGCATTTTGCTCCTGCACGTCATTACGCACGGCGTCGGCCACCGGGGCCAGGTCAGTGCCCTGTCGACCATCACGGTCCAGGCGGCGAGGACGTGCTGATCCTGAGCGGCGAGCTGATCGAGGGTGAAAGACGCATCGGGCCGGGAACCTACATGCACTTCGACGCGAACAGCAGTCACCGCCCGCGAACGGAAATCGGAGCGCGCCTTTACGGCTTTAACCTCCTGACCGCCGCCGATAGCATGTGCGATGTCGATGATTGCAATGCGTGAAGTCACCTATGACGTAGACGGCCTGCGCATGATCGGCCATCTAGCCCAGCCCGACGGTCCTGGGCCCTGGCCTGCCGTGCTGATCGGGCACGATGGCGTCGGCCTCGACGAGTACCAACGGCAGCGGGCCGACGATTTGGCCGCGCATGGCTATCTGGCGTTGGCGATGGATTATCACGGTGGTGAAGTGTTCTTCGATCGGCCGGATGAGATGCTGGCCCGGGTGATGCCCTTGTTAGCTGATGTCGAACGGATGCGGGCCATCGGCCGCGCCGCGCTCAACAATCTTCTCGCGTTACCCGGTGTCGACTCCAACCGCATTGCGGCCCTGGGCTACGGCGCAGGGGGCCAAATCGTCCTCGAACTCGCAAGGGTTGGTGTTCCGTTTAAGGCCGTCGCCGTCGTCCATCCCGCCTTGCCGGAGGCGAACGCGGAAGACTGGACAGATGTTACCAGCATTCTGCTTCTGTGCACGGGCTCCGAAGACCCACTAAGCACCCCTGAACATGTCCTGACGTTCGGCCGCACGCTGCAGGAGGCCGGGCTCGACTGGCGGGTGAATATCTACGGCGGAGCCAAGCACGCCTTCTGGGCGCGACCAAGGAACCCGGATGGGTCGCCCGCTGAGGGCGCCAGTCACACCATGGCCACCGTCCCCGGTGTCGGTTACCACCCGAAGCACACGCCGCGTGCATGGCAAGCGGTGCTCGATCTCTTTGGCGAAGTCTTTCCGACTTTGAACGACCACGTTTAGTCAGTGCTATATTATGCGATGCGGAACTCGCATCCGCGCGGGAACGTCTGCTCGCGCAGAGCTCCACGCTGTTTCGGACGGTCCGCCAACGGCCACTTCCAGCCGCGAATGGGCATTGCCCACTCAGTCGTAGCGCAGGGTCTGCACTGGATCAGTACTTGCGGCTTTTATAGCCGATAACTTGGCTGCCCGGGATCGCTATCGATGTTCGCTAGCCGAGAAAGCGTGCCAGGCGCTCCGCTTCAGCGTCAAACTTGGCCGAGTTGGCATCCTGCAGCTTTCGGAGGTTCAGCGCTTTCCAGCGCACAGCAGGCAGCTCGCCGATTTCGTCCTCAAACCCGATCGCTCGCCAGTCTGGCTCGAGTACTTGGAAGCTCGTGAGAAAGCGCTTTGGGGCATCGATCCGTGCCCGCTTCTGAATTTCGGCAATTAACCGGTCGCGGGTGGCGAGCACGATGGCGAGGGTCACGGCTTCGACGGTCATGCCGACGAACTCTTCGTCATGTTGGGCCGCGAGGTCTTGAAGGTTCGGGTCCAAAAGCTCGACGGCCGGCCGGTCGTGACTGACCAGGTAGACGAGGAACGCACGAAAGAGGTCCTCATCGATGCCGCCATTTTCAAACAAGAAGTGAACATCGAACAGGTCGCGCGGATGCTGCCGGTCGAGCGCGGCCGCGATCTTTCCCGCATAGAGGTCGGGCATCGAGACGACTTGCATCTCAGCGAATCCGAAACGTTCCTGAACCGCCTCGCTGACGGCGAGCACTTTCGGCTCAAACACGGTCCCCCGAAGGACTGGCGAAACTTCAACCTTGATTGAACTCGTCCCTTCCGAGACGACGAGGCGCTTCCCGGCCTTAAGCAATTGCCGCGTGACGTTGAGGCCGAGCTTTTCGAGGCGGTCGCCGACGCGACCAAGTCCATCGCGCACCGCCGCAAGCGAACTCGTCCAATCGGCGACCGGCAGATAGACGAGATCGATGTCGACTGACAGGCGGGGAAGGTCCCGGACGAAGAGGTTGATCGCCGTGCCGCCCTTCAGCGCGAACATTTCCTCCCGCGCGATTTCCGGGATTGCCCGCAGCAGGAGTTGGACCTGTGCGATGTAGCGCTCAGCGGTCATGATCGTCGATGCGCATCATTCCGCGCGGAACCGTGATCTGATATTTCTCGTCGAGACGTCCGGCGGCAACCACTTGGCGCTTGCCACTGCCGAGGTCGAAGTCATCGGCAGCGACTGTCCTTGCCCAGCCGTGCGCGTGGCGGTCGGCAAAGAAGAAGAAGAGCCGTTTCGCTTTGACGTTCGTGCAGGCCCGAAGGACGCGTCTCAGGACCTCCGGTCGAAGGTTTGCGAGTCCCTCGAAGATCCTGTCGGCGGCCTCGAACTGGGGCTCGGACTTCACTTCGGCAAGGAGTTCCAGAGACGCTCGCTCAGCGGCCGACATGCGCAGGAACTGACGCCACAACCCTTGTTCTGAGGGGCGTTCGACGGGGAGGCCGACCCGTCGTGAGGCAAGGTCGAGCGGCCTGTATTCGAGGCCGACCTCTTCCGTGTCGAAGAGCTTGCGGCGGACTACGACGATGTCCGCGTCGAGCTGAAGTTTCTCGAGCCATGAGGGCACTGTTCGATGCGGGTCGTAAAGCCAGGCGCTCCGCTTGCTCAGCCTGAGGTAATGGCTGAGGCCCAGGAGATCGATGGCCGTTGCGCCTCCGACGTGGAAAGGCTTCTTGGCGAGCGCTTGGGCGGAA
>DASZYL010000220.1:0-2331 GCA_035545385.1 Sphingomicrobium sp.
GACCCGGAGGTTCGTGCCTGGTGGCGGGCGAAGGCCGACGAGATCTACCGGCTCATCCCCGATTTTGGAGGTTTCCTCGTCAAGGCCCATGCCGAGGGACAGCCCGGTCCCCAGCTCTACGGCCGCACCCACGCCGACGGCGCGAACCTCATCGCCGACGCGCTCGCACCCCATCATGGAATCGTCCTCTGGCGGACCTTTGTCTATTCGACCGTCAAGGAGGACCGCGCCAAGCAGGCCTATGACGAGTTTCGTCCGCTCGACGGGAAGTTCCGTCCAAACGTCATCCTGCAGGTGAAGAACGGGCCGATCGACTTCCAGCCGCGTGAACCTTTTCATCCCCTGTTCGGACGAATGGATCGGACGAATGTCGCGATGGAAGTGCAGCTCACACGCGAATATCTGGGGCAGGCAAGCGGAATCGTGTTCCTCGCACCGATGTGGTCGGAGGCGCTCGCCGCCGACACCTGTTCGCCTAGCTGTGGAACCCCGGTTCGAGCCACGATCAAGGCGATCGCTGGAGTTTCGAACATCGGAAGCGACCGCAATTGGACCGGCAACCATTTCGACCAGGCGAACTGGTACGCCTACGGCCGCCTCGCCTGGGATCCCGCCTTGCCCCCTCGCAAGATCGCCGAGGAATGGACTCGGATGACGTGGGGCAATCAGGAGCGCGTGGTTCGCCCGATCGTCGCCATCATGATGCGCTCACGAGAGGCGATGGTCGATACCATGACCCCGCTCGGCCTTGCCCACCAGATGGCTACCGACCACCATTACGGGCCGGGCCCGTGGGTCTGCGACCTTGCCGAGCCAAGCTGGAATCCCTGCTATTACAGCAAGGCCGATTCCAACGGCATCGGCTTCGACAGGACGGCCTCGGGAAGCGATGCTGTCGCTCAATATGCACCAGGGCTCGGGAGCTGCTTTGCCGACCTCAAATGCGTGCCCGATGAATATCTCCTGTGGTTTCATCATGTGCCCTGGACGTACCGGATGCGCTCGGGCGAGGACCTCTGGACCGCGCTGGTCACCCGCTATGATCGGGGGATTGCAAGTTTCGAGAGTGCGTTGCGCCAGTGGGACGGATTGAGCCCGTTCATCGATCGACAGCGTCACCAGGAGGTCAGGGCGACGCTCGAGCGGCAGAGGATCGAGGGCAAATGGTGGAGGGATGCCTCGATCGCTTACTGGCAAAGCCTCTCGAAGCTCGAATTGCCTGAAGGGCACCCTCCTCCGGGCCACCCGCTTTCTTGGTATCAATCAATTCACTTCGACACGGTCCCGGGCTACCTCGCTCCCGGGACCGGTCACGAATATTCATGCGTTCCACCTCGAGGAGGCCCGCCATGCGCGCTTTGACGATGATTTCCCTCGCTGCTGCGGCTCTAGCGAGCTGCACCAGGCCCGCCGCGCCCAACAACAATGCGGCATTCGCACAGGAACTAAGCGGCCGCGTCGCAGGCCCGGCCAAGAGTTGCATCGACTCTCACCAGGGCGTCAATCTTCGCATCATTGACTCCCAAACGCTCGCTTTCGACGACGGCCCGACGATCTGGGTCACTCATCTTGGAGCGCCCTGCCCCGGGATCCAGACGCTGAGCACCGTGATCGTCGAGCCCAAGCTCGGCGGCCAATATTGCAAGGGCGACCATATCCGCGGCCTCGAACAGGGTGCGATCATTCCTGGCCCGACCTGCTTCATCGGAGACTGGACTCCCTACCGCCGCCAGTGAACTCTCCTAGTGAATCGTCGCGACTGCCGGCTCGTCTCTAAGGTGAGTGCGCGCCCGGTGTGACGCGATCGCGAACAGGCAGAGCACGGCGTAGCAAAAGGCAGGAACGGCAAATGCCGTCACATAGTTCGTGTGCTGCGAAACCAGCCCGGTGAGCGGCGGGATCGCCGCTCCGCCGACGATCGAGAAGCATAGGAAGCCCGAGGTTGCCTCCTCCGACGCGGTCGAGCGCTCGAGGGTGATGGTGAAGATGACCGGGAACATGATCGAGTTGAAAAGGCCGATCGAGAGCGCCGCGTAGCCGCCGGCAATACCGCCGACGCTGAAGACGAACAGGCACAGGAGGCAGGCGAGCGCGGTAAAGACCGTCAGCAGGCGTGGCGCCGGGACCTTCGTCAGGAGCGCCGATCCGACCAGCCTCCCGACCATTGCTCCGCCCCAGTAGAGGCTGACGAACTTGCCCGCGGTCTCGAGCGGCACGTTCCAGACGTAATTGCTGTTGAGGAAGAGAGCCATCTGGGTGCCGATCGCGACCTCGGCGCCGACGTAGAGGAAGATCGCAAGTCCCCCGAAGAGCGCCCAGGGCGAGGAGATC
>DASZYL010000221.1:0-1605 GCA_035545385.1 Sphingomicrobium sp.
CGAGCGCGACGAAGTGCACGCCCTTGTGATCGAAGCTGTACCAGCCTGATCCTATCGAGCCTTTGCCGAAGCGATCGAGGAAGGCCTTGCCGTTCTCGGGATCGAGCATGTCGTGCTCGCCGGGAATGAAGAACACCGGAAGCCGAAGCTCTTTCAGCATCTGGTCCGCATCATCGAACTCGTCGTCGCGCGAGAGCTGCGAGACGTCGCCGGTGTGGATGACGAAATCGGGCTGGACGGGGAGCGCCTTCACCTTCGCGATCGCCTCGCGGAAGGTGGCGCGCGCATCCGGGTTGGGTGGCTTGTTGAAGCCGATATGGCTGTCGCTCAGCTGGACAAAGGTGAAAGGCCTGGTTCCCGTGGGGTGGAGCGGAGCTGCCAGCGCGCCGTCGAGCGCGATGGAGCTTGAGATACCCGCCTCCAGGGTGAAGAGGGCGCCGGTGCCCGCCCAGGCCATGCACTTCAAGAAGTCGCGCCTGCTCTCGTCATCTGCATCGAACATCGACCATCCTTTTCACGAGGGTTCGATGCGATGACTCGCCGGGAAGCCGATTTATTCCCGGGCTGGCGAATTGTTCTGGAGAGCCGCTGCCGTTCGGCGGCCGTCCTGGAGATTATTCCGGGGACAAAGGAGGCGCTGCAGCGACAAGGGTCCAGCGCCGCCGACGCAAAGTGCGACGATGCCGCCAAGATAGAGGAGATCGGTTTCGTATCCGGGCTGCCCGAAATGTGCGCCCACGGAATCGAACGACATCAGTTTAATCGAGCTGAATCCGTTCGGAAGGTGCACTGTAATGATAGCGACCAGGAGGACCGTGATCATCGGCACGGAAACGAGAGGAACAAATATGCCGGCGAGCACCATGAGGCCGCCGAGGACCTCGACAAGGATTGTCGCCCAGCCGAGCAGCCCCGGGAGCGGAACCCCGATCGCGTTCAGGATCGCGATGAAATGATCGGGCCCCCGCGCCAGCTTCGCATAGCCATGCTCGAGGAAGCCGAAGCCGACGATCAGCCGAAGCGGCAGCGCGTACCAGTCGGGCGGCACCTCCAGCCTCTCGGCGGACAGAAGCGCGAAGAAGGAACGTGGGATCATATCCGCTTCCCTCCCTGAGAAGCGCCCATCATTCGTGGTGGAGCGGCTCGAGGTTACGTTTCTCCCGAAAAGTTCCACCTTCCGGGCGGCGCGTGTAACCATCCGCTGCTCCTTAACGAACCTGGCGCCAAGTAGACGATGCGGGCGAGCGAGAAGCAATTGCGGGCGTGGATGATCTCCGGGCTCGACGGCAGAAGCGCCGAACACGCGCAGCTGCTGCGAGCGCTCGCTCCCATTCTTCGCTCTTATTATGGCGCCCGGCTCGGAGGCGGCGATGGCGACATCGAGGATCTCGTCCAGGAGACGCTCATTGCTGTGCATTCGAAGCGCGCGACCTATGACCGCAACCGCAGCTTCACCGCATGGCTATTCGCGATCGCCCGCTACAAGATGATCGACCATTTCAGGAGGACGAGGCGGTTGGTCCCGCTCGCAGGCCTCGAGCGCGAGCTCGCCGGCCACGGCTTTGCCGATGCGAGCGACGCCCGTCTCGACGCAGAGGATCTGCT
>DASZYL010000222.1:0-6970 GCA_035545385.1 Sphingomicrobium sp.
GAGGAGGTCGAGCCCGCTGAGCTCGGGATAGCCGAGCCTCTGGCCGACGAGCGGCGCGTTGAGGATGATGTGCGGGGTCTCCGCCGCCCGCGCGATCGCCTCGCCGCGACTCGCCTCGCGCACCTCGCCATCTGTTCCCGCCAGCCAGATCCCGGCGTGGGTCGCGTGGAGCGCTGGAAGGGGAGGAGGACGCACGGGATGCAACTTAGTCCAAAGTGGAACGAAAATGGAACGGCCGATTAGCGGCTGAGCGCGTCCACGAGCAGCTTTTTCACTCTCGCCACAAGCTCGGGAGTTCGCTTGCCAAGGACTCCGCGCGCCTGTTCCGGAAGATATTCGACCGGATCGCCATTATCCCCGAAGACATAGTGATTGAACATGTTGCGCCACGCGGCGAGCTCGTTGGGAGGAAGGTCCCTCACCGTGATGATCGCGTGATAGAGCGCGTTGAGCGGGGTCATGAGCGGCGGCTTCGCGTCGCGCCACCAGAAGTTGATCAGGCAGCCGAAATCCTCGAGCGAGAGGACGTCGTGCCACCAGAGCGCGGGAAGGTAGAGGGCGTCGCCGGGGCCAAGTTCCGTGCGCCGCGCGGTCTTGAGCGCCTCGGCGAAGCGCGGGTAGGTCGCAAGGTCGGGCGAATCGATATCGACGAGGCTGATCGGCTGCCCCGCGAGCGTATTGTCGAGCGGACCGACGTAGAGGTTGTTGAGCTGGTCGGGCGGGAACAACGTGAACCGTCGCCGGCCGGCGACCACGCACGCGAGGTTCTGCGACTGGTCCCAGTGAGTCGCGGTATGGGTGCGGTTGCCGAGCCAGAGCGAGATGAGCGTGTCGCGCTTCATGTCCAGCATCGTCACCGGGATGTTCGGGATGAGCGCCGGGAGGTGCTTCCGGATGGGAATCCCGCCCGCGTACATCGAATAGGGCCTCGCATGCCCCCTCTGGCGAAGGAGCAGGTCGAGCAGCTGGTCGACCGTCGCCAGCTTCCGTTCGAAGTTGAACCCGCTGAAGTCCGAATTGTAGCTGAACCGGCCTTCGACCTCTGGAAGCGCGAACCAGGTCTGGAACGGCTCGTCGGTCGAAGCGAAGCGAAGCAGCCCGGCGAGGGCCTCTGGACCCTCCTTTGCCGCCTTCACCACCGGCCACTCGTCGACGAGCCCGCGAAGCACGGCAGGCTCGCCCTTCGGCACGATCTCGCGCTCGAAGCGCTCCCGATCCATCGGCTCATATTCGGCGACCGGCTGCATGTCCTTCGGCTAGCAGCGCCGCCGCCCCTTCGCTAGGAGCGCGGGCAAATGCCTGACGTCCAAGACCTCCGTTCCGCCGCCCTCGCGTCCAAAGCCTGGCCCTACGAGGAGGCGCGAAAGCTCCTCAAGCGCTGGCCAGAGGGCAAGCCTGCGGGCGACCCGGTGATATTCGAGACGGGCTATGGCCCCTCGGGCCTTCCGCACATCGGGACCTTCAACGAGGTCGCCCGGACGAGCTTCGTTCGCCACGCCTACGAGGAGCTGACCGGGGGCGCACCGACCCGCCTCATCGCCTTCAGCGACGACATGGACGGGCTTCGCAAGGTACCGGAGAACGTTCCGAACCAGAAACTGCTCGAGGATAATCTCGGAAAGCCCCTGACGAGGATCCCCGATCCCTTCGGCGAACATGAGAGCTTCGCTGCCCACAACAACGCCATGCTCCGGCGCTTCCTCGACCGCTACGGCTTCGACTATGAATTCCTGTCGGCGACCGACTGCTACACGAGCGGCCGGTTCGACGCGGTCATCCGCAAGGTGCTCATCGCGTTCGAGGCTATCATGGGAGTGATGCTCCCGACCTTGAGGGAAGACCGCCGGAAGACCTATTCGCCAGTCCTTCCGATCTCGCCCACGAGCGGCCGTGTGCTCCAGGTCCCGGTCGACGTGATCGACGCCGAGGCGGGCCTGATCGCCTTTGACGACGAGGACGGGTCCAGGGTCCAGCAGTCAGCGTTCGGGGGAGCCGCAAAGCTCCAGTGGAAGGTCGACTGGGCGGCGCGCTGGGTCGCGCTTGGTGTCGACTACGAGATGGCCGGGAAGGATCTCATCGACAGTGTCGTCCAGTCCGGCAAGATCGCCCGGATCCTCGGCGGCCGGCCACCGGAAGGCTTCAATTACGAGATGTTCCTCGACGCGAACGGCGAGAAGATCTCCAAGTCGAAGGGCAACGGCCTCAGCCTCGAGGAATGGCTGCGCTACGGCAGCGAGCCGAGCCTCGCCTTCTACATCTACCGCGAGCCCAAGCGCGCCAAGAGCCTGCACATTGGCGTGATCCCGCGCGCGGTCGACGAATATTGGCAGTTCCGAACCAACTATCCGTCCCAGCCCATTGAGCAGAAGCTCGGCAATCCGGTGCATCACATTCATGCCGGAAAGGTGCCGAGCGAGACCCTGCCGCTCACCTACGGACTCCTGTTGAACCTCGTCAGCCTCCCCGGGATCGCCGACAAGGAGACCGCGTGGAAGTTCGTGCAGCGCTATGCGCCCGGGTCTTCGCCCGAGCATGATCCCGAGCTCGACGAGCTGATCGGCCTTGCAGTCAATTATGCGCGCGACCGCGTCGCCCCGACGCTGAAGCGCCGCAAGCCGACAGAGATGGAGGCCGAGGCGCTAAGAGACCTCGATTCAGAGCTCGCGAAGCTTCCGCCGGACGCATCGGCGGAGGATATCCAGACCCAGGTTTTCGAAGTCGGCAAGCGCCACCCGTTCGAGAACCTGCGCGCATGGTTCCAGGCGCTTTACGAGACTCTCCTCGGGTCGAGCCAGGGTCCGCGCATGGGGAGCTTCATTGCGCTCTACGGAATCGAGAACAGCCGAAGGCTGATCGCCGAAGCGCTGGCCTGAGTTCCAGCTAGCGAACGATGACTTCGACCCGCCGGTTGACGGGGCTGCTGACATTATCGGCGGTCGGGACCTTGAGCTCCCGCTCTCCGCGCCCGACGGCCGTCATGATCGAAAGATCGAAGCCCCTGCTCGCGAGCAGGCTGCGGATTTCCTCCGCTCGCTTGAGCGAGAGCGCGTCATTTTCGGATTCGCTTCCGACGGTGTCGGTGTGGCCGGTCACCTGGACTTCAGCCCCAGGTCGGCTCGCGATCTCGGCACGCAGAGCATCGAGGACGGGGGCGGAATCCGCCGTCATCTCGGTCGTTCCCTCGAGGAAATAGAGCGTGAAGCTCTTCGAAGGAGGGGGGAGGGCGCCAAGCAGCGATGCTTCCTCGGGCCTGAGCCCTTTCGCGCCCAGGGGATGGATCGAGGGGCGTGCTCCATCGATCGTCGCTCGGGTGTTCGGCTCGCTGACGAGCGTTTCGGAGCCACCGGCCTTGAGGATCGAGACTTCTCCATGACCGCCATCCTCGTCGGGCAGCAGGACCATCGAGGAATGGGCGCATCCTGAAAGAAGCAGGACCAGGGATCCAATGAGCAGGCCACGCCTCATTTGCGCACCACGACGATGAACCGCGTGCCATGGGGCTCGAGCACCGAATCGGGCGTTTCGATCTGCATCCCGCTGCGGCCGGACTTGGTGATCCGGCCCGAGACGACTGCGATCGAGCCCCGCTCGACCTTGGCGATGAACGAGCCTTTCTGGGTGGTCGGATCATATTCGAATTTCTTGAGCCCGATTCGGCTGTCGGGGCCGACGGCGAAGCGCGTGTCGTCGACGAACGTCAGGCTCATTCGCCCGTCCTTGCCCGTGACCAGCCAGTCTCCGGGCATCAGTTCCTGGCCAATGGAGGCCGACAGCGAGGCCGCTCCCCTTTCGACGTTCGCGGTTCCGACGCTCGACTTGATGCGACCTATTTCGCCGGAATCCGACGTTGCGGCGAGCAAGAGCAACAGCGGTCCAAGCGCAAGGGCGCGCATCCGATTCCCCCGAGTGGCCCGGGGAGTTTCTGACGAGCGCTGACCGCGCGCAATCAGCATAATCCCCGTGCCTGGCTTGCAGGTGCTCACTGACATAATTCAGGTGGCAGAACAAATGTCCTGCTGGCGGCGGATCGAGCAGCAGGAAGCCGCCTTCCTGAGATTTTGAATGATCCCTGCAGCTGCGCTAGGCTCATCGTTCGGACGGTAAGTGAGGGGATTGCCGTGGCCACTCTCGTCGGCGCACCACCTTCATCGCGCTCGGGCGATGAGCGCTTCTTCCTTTATGCAGCCGTCGCGATGACCCTGGTCATCGTTGCCGGCTTCTCGATGCAGCTGGCGACGGGCCGGTCGAGCTTCTATTCGCCGCCGCTCGTCCACGCCCATGCGATCATCTTCATGGGCTGGGTGGCCATCTATCTGGCCCAGAACATCCTCGTCGCAAGCGGTCGAATGGACATTCACCGGCGCCTCGGATGGGTCGCCGCGGGCTGGATTGTCCCCATGATCGTTCTCGGTTTCGGGGTAACGCTGGCGAGGGTCAGACGCGGCGAGGTGCCATTCTTCTTTCAGCCGCTTCATTTCCTCGTGTTCGATCCCGTCTCGGTGCTGGCCTTTGCGGGACTGACGGGGTCGGCGATTGTCCTCCGGCGGCGGACCGATTGGCATCGGCGTCTCCATTTATGCGGCATGGCGATGTTGATGGGGCCGGGTTTTGGCCGTCTGCTGCCCCTGCCCCTGCTACGCCCCTGGGGATGGGAAGCGTCCTTCGCGGCCGGCATGGTCTTCCCGATCGCGGGTGTCGCTGCCGACCTGCGGCAAACTGGACGGGTTCACCCTGCCTGGGGCCGCGGAATCGCGGCCATGATCGCGACCTTCATTCTAATCGAGGCGATCACCTACAGCGGTCTTGGCGTCGCGCTGTACCGCGTCGTCACTGCGGATTCGCCGGGCTCGGCAGTGCCGCCACTTGAATTCGCGGCGCCCCCGCCAAACGGGCCGCTTGCGAGGCGCTGACGAAAACGTACACATTGGGAGGGTGGCCCGCTCCGAGGGACTTGAACCCCCAACCTCCGGGTTCGAAGCCCGGCGCTCTATCCGGTTGAGCTAGGAGCGGCTGCCGGCGACCCTCTACGGGCAAGTCCGATCCCTGACCATACCTTTCAAGCGCCGCTAACGTGCTGCGAGCCAGGCATCGCTGCAGATCAGGATGAGTTCACGCCTCGCCGACGGAACGGCGAGATGGGCTTCGACGGCGTCTCTGTCCTCGTCCGGCAAGCGGCGGAGGATTTCCGAAATGCTCCGGCATTGACCGGACCGGGCCAAGGCGAACGCTCGCTCGACAGGCGATGTCCTGGTCATCGGCTTTCCCTCACGAAATGCACCCTAGCTGAAAGAGGTGCGGGCTTACCACCACCCAGGCACGCCGCTGCTCGCGATAGTGCCGAAGTTGCGCTCGCGCCTCTTGCCGGAAGGATTCGACGACAACTGCCCTGAGCGCGTTCGAGCTTCCGACCGTTGCGGCCCTTTGCCGTTATGCTAGCTTCTCGGTGCTGGGGTGGGGATGATCTTCAAGCGGGCGATCGCGAAACTGAGAGCACAGGATTGGCTCGCGATCAGCATCGAGCTCGCGATCGTGATCGTGGGCGTCTTCATCGGCACCTGGGTCGCCAACTGGAACCAGGATCGGATGGCGCGACGCGAAAGCCAACACCTTCTCATCCAGCTGCAGCCCGAACTCGACCGTATCCTCGACTTCACGCAGAACGTTCGCGCTTATTACGCGACTACGCGACGCTTTGCCGACACTGCCTTCGCCGGGTGGGCGACAGAGCCGAGCGTAACCGATCAAGATTTCGTGGTCGCCGCCTACCAGGCCAGCCAGATCCATGGCCTCAACAACAGCACCAACTGGACGATCGTGTTCGGTGGCGACGAGCTCCACAATATCGATGATCCGGAGCTTCGCGGGCCGCTCGGCAGGCTGATGTCCTTCAATATCGAGAATCTCAATTCCAATTACGTCATGACCCCCTATCGCGACGACGTTCGAAAAATCATTCCGGACGACCTTCAGCAGCGGATCCGGAAAGCCTGCGGCGACACGCTGCGTGGAGATACGGGGGACTTCAGGCTCCCGGAGCGGTGCGACGTGATACTGGACCCACGCGAGGTCACTTTGACGGCGGCCGCTTTGCGCCGGCACCCCGAGCTGGTCGGCGAGCTTCGGCAGCATCTCGCCACCGTGTCCAGCTATTTGAACCAGGTCACTCAATATGAAGTTGTCATACGCCAGCTTCGGAGGAAGATCTCGACTGCTACCGGCTGATCGGCTCGCCTTTTCGGAGACGCTGCCGGGCGCGCTGACACGTTGCAGTTGGAGGAGCTCTCACCTAGCCAATTCGGATGGACGTCCGAACCAGCGAAGGCCCAGCTGGCCACGACCGCTGGCCGCTCACTCGCTGGTGGGGTCGCGAGGTCATTGCCGGAGTAGACCACGCAGCGGTCGTACAACGCGTTTACGAGGACTCGGGCTGGTCCAGTCACTTTGCGGTGATGACCCTCCTGTCAGCCGGGATCGCGATACTCGGACTGCTGCTGTCCTCTCCCGCCGTCGTGATTGGAGCCATGCTGATCTCGCCGCTGATGGGTCCGATCATCGGGCTTGGCTTCGGAATCGCGACGTTCGACTGGCGGGAAATCCGCAGATCGCTCATCCCTCTCGCGATCGGTATCGGCCTCGCGCTCCTATTTTGCGCCGTCATCGTACTCTTGTCCCCGCTGCAAACGGTGACGTCGGAAATTTCCTCCCGCACGCGGCCGAACCTGTTCGACCTCCTGGTTGCGCTATTCTCGGGATTGGCCGGTACCTACGCGATGATACGCGGGCGCCATGGAGCGATCGTCGGCGTGGCGATAGCGACGGCGCTGATGCCCCCGCTGGCCGTGGTGGGTTTTGGTCTCGCGACGGCAGACTGGGACGTGCTCGCGGGGTCGGCGCTGCTGTTCCTCACGAACCTCGTGACGATCTCGGCCGCGGCCGCCGTCTTGGCGCGCATTTACGGTTTCGCAGCCGA
>DASZYL010000223.1:0-31374 GCA_035545385.1 Sphingomicrobium sp.
AGGTCATCCTACTCTCCGGCCGTTTCGAGGGATTCGACGAGCGGATCTTCGACGCGCGCGCCCTCGAGGGCGTCTCCGTCGGCGATTATGTCCTCTCGGGCGGAGAGCTCGGCGCGATGGTCATCCTCGATGCTTGCGTGAGGCTGCTTCCCGGGGTAATGGGCGCGGCCTCCAGCGGAGAGGAGGAAAGCTTCGAGACGGGGCTTCTCGAATATCCGCACTATACCCGACCTGTAGAGTGGGAAGGGCGCACGATCCCCGAAGTGCTGCGGTCGGGGGATCATGCGAAGATCGCGGCGTGGCGACACGAGCGCGCGATCGAAGAAACACGGCTAAGGCGGCCGGACCTGATCGAGCGCCACGGGGGCGCATCGCAGGCACCGCCCTCTGGCGCGCGGCAACGAGATACGAAGGCTGACTTGAAATGAACCTGATCGAGACTCTCGAGCGCGAGGCCATCGAAGCGCTCACCGCGGACAAGAAGGTCCCTGAATTCCGTCCCGGCGACACGCTTCGCGTTGGCGTCAAGGTCATCGAGGGTGACCGCAGCCGGGTCCAGGCCTTCGAGGGCGTATGCATCGCTCGCTCGAACAAGGGAGTCGGCTCGAGCTTCACCGTTCGCAAGATCAGCTTCGGCGAGGGCGTCGAGCGCGTCTTCCCGCTCTATTCGCCGATCATCGATTCGATCGAGGTCGTTCGCCGCGGCGACGTCAGGCGTGCCAAGCTTTATTACCTGCGCGGACGCACGGGCAAGGCGGCCCGCATTGCCGAGCGGCGCGACCTGCGTCGCGACGTGACCGGCGGCCAGGGCGCCGAGACCGAGGCCAAGCGCGCCGAGAACGCACCGGAAGCCTAAGACTTCATCAAATCATTGCGACGAGGAACGCAGCCGCTACGACAGCGGCATGCGTTTCCTTGTTGCGGCTGCTGTTGCGCCCTTTCTGATCGCCCTCGCTCCACCTCCCGGAGTTCCCCAGAAGAAGCTCACCATCGAGCGGATCTTCGCGAGCCCCCCGATTTCGGGGGCTTCGCCGCGTCTCCTCGAGCTTTCGCCTGACGGCCGCTACGCGACTTTGCTCGAGCCGCGTCCGAATGAGCGTGAACGCTTCGACCTTTGGGCGGTCGACACCTCCACGGGCGAACGAAGGATGCTCGTCGATTCGACCAAGATCGGCGGCGGCGAAATCAGCGAGGCCGAGAAGATGCGGCGTGAACGTGCGCGCGTCGGTGGCACCAGGGGCATCGTCGAATATGAATGGTCTCCGGACGGCAAGTCGGTGCTCGCCCCGGTCGACGGCGACCTCTACCTTGCCGATGTCGCAAGGGGCTCGGTCCGCCGGCTGACGAGCACTCCCCAGACAGAGATCGACGCTCACGTTTCCGAAGGCTCGAAGTTCGTGAGCTTCGTTCGCGACCAGAACCTCTATGCGATCGACCTTGCAACGGGCGCCGAGCGACAATTGACCAGCGAGGGCAGGGACAATGTCACCTGCGGCACCGCCGAGTTCGTCGCCCAGGAGGAAATGGACCGCAGGACGGGCACCTGGTGGGCGCCGGGTGACAGCCGGGTCGCGGTCGAATGCTTCGACGAATCGAAGGTGGCGGTCGTGACAAGGGCCGCGATCGGCGCGAACGGGACCAAGGTCTTCGACCAGCGCTATCCTTCGGCCGGAACGGCGAATGTCGCCGTCTCGCTCTTCGTGATGAACCCCGACGGCAGCGGCCGAACCAGGGTCGATCTCGGCTCCGACCCCGACATCTATCTCGCCCGCGTCGACTGGTCGAAGGACGGCCGGACGCTCTACGTGCAGCGCGAGTCGAGGGACCAGAAGCAGCTCGACCTCCTCGCGATCGACCCGGCGACGGGCGCGAGCCGGATCGTGCTCACCGAAAGGGAGAAGACGTGGATCAACCTCAATGACGACTTCCATCCGCTGAAGGACGGAAGCTTCATCTGGGGATCCGAGAGGAGCGGTTTCCACCACCTCTATCGCTGGCTCGATGGAAGGCTGGCGCCGGTCACCAGCGGCGACTGGGTGATGACCGGCCTCGTTGGAGTCGACGAGGCGCATCACCGCCTCTTCTTCACCGGAAACAGGGACGGAGTTCTCGAGAGCCACGTCTACGAGGTCGATTATCTCAATCCCGGCGAACCCCGCCGGCTGACCGAGAAAGGCTATTGGAACTCCGCCAAGATGGACAGGGGAGGAACGCGCCTCCTTGTCTCGAGGTCTTCACCGGCGCAGCCGCCGCAAACCTACCTTGCCGATGACGAGGGGAGGAGGCTGGCGTGGGTCGAGGAAAACAGGCTCGATTCCGCCCATCCTTATGCTCCCTATCTGGCCGAGCATCGCGAGGCGAAGTTCGGGACCATGAAGGCAGAGGACGGGAGCAGTCTTTACTGGGAGATGATCACTCCGCCGCTCAAGGCCGGCAAGAAGTACCCCGTCTATTTCGAGCATTATGGCGGGCCTGGTTCACAGCAGGTGCGGCGGGCGTGGATGAACCCAATGGCGCAATATTGGGTGAGCAGGGGCTGGATCTATTTCCAGATCGACAACCGCGGCTCGCCCAACCGCGGGCGAGCGTTCGAGGACCAGATCTACCACGCCATGGGCTCGGTCGAGGTCACCGACCAGGCGACGGCGGCCCGCTGGCTCCAGAAGCAGCCCTTTGTCGACCGTAACAGAATCGCGATCTACGGCTGGTCCTACGGCGGCTACATGAGCCTCAAGATGCTGGAGAAGGCCCCCGATGGGCTATATGCGGCCGGGGTCGTCGGGGCCCCCGTCACCAAGTGGGAACTTTACGACACCCATTATACCGAGCGCTATCTCGGCAATCCCTCGAAAGACAAGGGGCCCTACCAGTCATCGGACGCCCTCGCCGACGCGCTCAAGATCAAGGAACCCCTGCTCCTCATCCATGGCATGTCGGACGACAATGTCGTGTTCGAGAACTCGACCCTCCTTGCCGATGAACTCCAGGCTGCCGATCACCCCTTCGACATGATGTTCTACGTGGGTCAGACCCACCGCCCGGCCGGGGAGGGGCGCCAGGCGCATGTCCAGAAGACGATCGAGCGCTTCCTCGACGAGAAGGTGCTGCGAAAGGCCGATTAGCCTCGCCGGCGTCGCCTCGAAGGGATCGCGTCGCGATCGACGAGGCGCGTGTAGAGGTGCCAGGTCGAGTAGCCGAGCCAGGGAAGGACGACTGCGAGCCCGACGAAGAGCGGGATCGAGCCAAGAATGAGGAGCGCGGTCACGATCGCGCCCCAGCGGATCATCACGCTCTTGTTGGCGTGAGCTGCACGCCAGGACGTCGATACTGCTTCGGCCGCGCTGACGTCGCAATCGACAAGCATCGGCAACGAGACGACGCTCAGCGCGAGGACGAACCAGCCGAAGATGGCGCCGACGAGGGCGCCTGAAATGATGAGCGCCCAGCCTCTTGGAGTCGTGAAGATGGCCGAGAGAAAGCCTTCTATCGACGTCGGCGTCGCAAAGCCGAACAGCAGCGCGTAAAGCGCTCCGGCTGCAATCAGCCAGCCGACGAAGAGGAGAAGCAGAAGTCCCGCGACCATTCCCATGTCGTCGAGGGTGGGGCGCTTTCGGACATCGAGGAAGTTGAACCAGTGAACCTCTTCGCCGAGCTCCCTCCGGCGGGCGAGCTCGTAGAAGCCGGCGGCGGCGACCGGTCCCAGGAGCGCCACTCCGGCGACGACCGGATAGAAGAAGGGAATGAGGGGCCGGCTGGTCGTCATCACGACCGCTGCAAGGCCGATCAACGTATAGATGAGCCCGGCAAAAACGAGGTCTCCCCGGAGGTCCATGAAATCCTCCCAGCCCTGCCTCAGCGAGGATCTGAGGTCCTCGTCGCTGATCGTGCGAACGGGAATGGCCTTGGTGCGCGCTGAACGCGGCGCTGACATGCTCTGGGTCGCCATGACACCTCCTTCGACGGGTGCCGTCCGGCGCTAGGCGCCGGGCGCCGCGGCAGGCCTTAGCACATGAAGCGCGAGTCGGTCACAGCTTGACGCGCGAGATGGCGACGGTTTCGTCGGGCGTATATTGCGGCCGGGCGAATTCGCCGCGGTCGCGGACCAGCATTGCGGCGCTTCGAGGCAAGCCATTCTTCGCTCCGACAAGAGTGAAGACAACGGGTTTTGCAGTGTTGAGGTCGATCGACATCTCCATCCCGTCGCAGCTCCGCCCGGTGCAGGAGATGGTGAACTCGCCTTGCGAATCGGCGCTCCCGATCGGCCGGACGAAGCCTTTGACGCCGGCCGAACGGAGATAGGCCTCGCTCGGAGCGATAAGGAGCAGGCGCTCCGAACCACGAGGCCTGAGGCGGAGCCTTACCCTTCGCTCAGAGCCGTTCGCGAGCGATTCGATGACCTCGACCGAGGGAGGTTGGGCCGACGGCTCAGGCGGACCCGAGAGGAACCAGCGGCGGCGCTCCGAGAAGGGGAGCTTACCTCTCTTCCACTGTCCGAGCTGCTGGTAGGAACGGGGCAGCGGTGCGCCGTCGTTGAGGATGGACCAGTAGCTTCGGCCCGATGGGAACATGGTGAGATGCTCGATCGTGAAGCGCTGCTGGCGCTCCTTCGAATAAGCAGGAGCAATTCCAGCGCTCAGCCATGCGAGAAGGACGAGAAGCGCCGAACCCGCAAAGAGCGCCTTCCGGTTCGAGCGGGCGAATAGCCCCTTCGCCTCGATCAATAGCGCAGTGATGATGACCGCCGCCACCGGCGCGACGATCCAGAGCGGGCCCGGGCTGAACAATTCCTCGAGCGCCGCAAGCAGCTCGCCCCAGGTGAGGAAGAGCAACAGCGCTGCTGCAAATGCTCCGAGGGTCTCCGAAGGCGGATACCACCGAGAAAGGATCATCCCGGCGAGGAGAAGGGCAGGGGGAAAGAGGAAATAGATGATGCCTCCCGGCGCAAGAAGCGCGAGCGCGGAGCCGAGCAGCAGGAAGAGGAACCAGAATCCCGTTCGAAGGCGCCGCGGCTCGAGCTTTGCCCCGAGAGCGGCGAGGACCACGAGCACTCCCAAGAGGGTCGTCGCGTAGATTGCGACGAAGCTCAATTCAGGGTGCGCCCGCCAATAGGTGCCCGCGCGTAGCGCGCCCATGATCGTGACCGCGAGCCAGGCAAGAGCGCTCCCTGCGACGATCGCGCCAAGAGCGACAGGAGCTCCCGAGAGGAGCGCTCGGCGCTTCCACCCGATTGCCGCGAATGCCGCCAGGAGGAAGAGAAGACAGCCCGCACCAAGGGCAAGCGGCATCTCGATGAAGAAACGCCCGAGGAAATCGAAGAAGATGCGGTTGGCCTTCGCCGATGGAGTGCCGGCGGAAAGCTTCGAGGCAAGCGCAAGCGCCTCGTCGCCCATGTCCTGGAGGCTCCCGAGATCGAGGCTCGAAAGGTCATCGCCGGGGCTGTGATAATGGGTCTCGTTCCCAGTGATCGCCGAATTGAGAGTGAGCCAGCCGCGCTCCTTGTAGGTCGTGACATCGGTATCGTTGGGAATGAGCCGGGCAACGTCGGTCGAGAGGCTGCTTGCGAACGGCCGGCGGACGACGTCGCCATAGGTCTCGATCGCAGCGCCATTGGGCTGGTTGGTCTCGAACATCGTAACTGGGCCAGTGACGCCCCGGGCTTCGAAATTGAGGAGGCTGTCGACATTGCGGCTCAGGGGATCGGCAAGAAAGGCGCGCGCTCCGACGAGGCCCAATTCTTCGCCTTCGTTGAAAAGGAGGATGACGGGTCGCTTCAGCGGACGATCCTTGAGGATCGAGCCCACCTCGAGCATGGTCGCAACCCCAATCCCGTCGTCCGCAGCCCCAGGTCCAACCGGGACGCTGTCATAATGGGAGCTGAGAAGCAGCGCCTTTCCCCTGGAGGGGCCGATTATCGCGATCACGTTTCGGACGCGGGTGCAGGCGACGAGGCGCGCCTTCTGGAACTCGTTGCACGCCGTCTGGTCGCGCACGATGGGCTCGAGGCCCATCTGGCGAAGCGTCGTAACGAGCCGGGCCCGGACGAGGTCGTCGGCCGCCGAATCCGCGGGGTGGGGCCGCTCGTCCCCGAGGATATAGGCGAGCCGTGCCTTGGCGCGCTCGGCGTTGAACTCGCTCGACCCGCGGGGAGAAGGCGGCATCGAGAGCATCAGCGATTTTGCGGTGAGTGCCGCAAGCACCAGAATGACGATCCCAAGCGCCAGCAAAGTGTCGCGCCGCATGCTCCCCCCTTGTGCGTACAAGTCGTGGAGCCATATCGCCTTGAGCCGCCGCATGCGATAGGCGGGCTCAGCTGAAGTGGAGAGATGATGATGGGCTACCGGGTTGCAGTGGTTGGTGCGACCGGGAATGTCGGGCGAGAGATGCTCAACATCCTGGCCGAGCGGCAATTCCCGCTCGACGAGGTCGCGGCCTTGGCCTCGGCGCGCTCGACGGGGGACGAGATCGACTTTGGCGACAGCGGCGAGACGCTTCGCGTCAGGAACCTCGAGCATTTCGATTTTTCGGGCTGGGACATCGCCCTGTTCGCGGCGGGGTCGGAAGTCTCGAAGGTCTATGCTCCCAAGGCGGCCGCTGCCGGCTGCACCGTCATCGACAATTCGTCGCTCTACCGGATGGACCCTGACGTTCCACTCATCGTCCCGGAGGTGAATTCCGAGGCGATCTCGGGATATCGAAAGAAGAACATCATCGCGAACCCGAACTGTTCGACCGCCCAGCTCGTCGTCGCACTGAAGCCTCTCCACGACGCAGCGAAGATCAAGCGCGTCGTCGTTGCGACCTACCAGTCGGTCTCGGGGGCCGGGAAGCAGGGCATGGATGAATTGTTCGAGCAGTCGCGCAACATCTTCGTCGGCGACGCCAATGAGCCCGCATTCTTCACCAAGCAGATTGCCTTCAACGTCATCCCGCATATCGACAAGTTCCTCGACGACGGGTCGACCAAGGAGGAATGGAAGATGGTCGTCGAGACCAAGAAGATCCTCGATCCCGCGATCAAGCTCGCGGCGACCTGCGTCAGGGTACCGGTCTTCGTTGGCCATTCCGAAGCCGTGAACATCGAATTCGAGCGCGAGATCTCCGCCGACGAGGCGCGCGAGCTGCTCCGCGAGGCGCCCGGAGTGATCGTCGTCGACAAGCGCGAGGACGGTGGCTACGTGACTCCGGTCGAAGCGGTCGGCGATTATGCGACCTATGTCAGCCGCATTCGCGAGGACCCGACTGTCGAGAACGGGCTTAGCCTCTGGGTCGTCAGCGACAATTTGCGCAAGGGCGCGGCTCTGAACGCCGTTCAGATCGCCGAGCTCCTCGGGCGCAAGCACCTTCAGAAGGCGGCCTGAGCTTGGGCCGGGCCCTTTCCTGCATTGCCCTTGTTGGAAGCCTTGCCGCCTGCGACAGAGAGCAGTCGACGCACTCCCCGGTCACCGAGGCCGAGGCGAGCGCGATCGCCGAGCGAGCCGAGGCAAGCTTCACGAGCGGCAACGCCGAGGCGATCATGAACCAATATGCAAATGGGGCGGTCATGATCGACGCGTCGAACGCGGCGCCAAGCACCGACCGCAAGGTTCAGACCGGCTGGGCGAGGACGTTCGTCAGCATGAAGCCCTCCGCCTACAACGTCCCGGATCGCCACATCCAGGTCGTCGGGCCGGACGCTTTCATAAGCTCGGGCACCGAGGTGTTCACCATCCAGGCGGGAAATGCGAGGCCGACCGTCAGTGCGCGCTTCACCGACGTCTTCCAGCGGCAGCGCGACGGAAGCTGGAAGATCGTCCACGAGCACGTGTCCATGCCCCCGACGCCGTCCGGCCAGCCCTGAGGCCAGCCTCTAGGGCATGTCGCCCCAGTATCGCAGCAGCTGCTGCTGGACGAGCTGAAGCCGGGAGAAGTTCTCCGGGTCCATCTTCAGTCCTTCGAGCGCGGCGACCTCGTTCAGTTCAAAGAGGAGGTTGCGGCGGAACGGGTCGGAAATTCGGCTCTGGATGAAGGTGATCGCAACGAGCCGCTCGCCGCGCGTCACGGGGATGACCTGGTGGAAGGTGTCCGAGGGATAGACGACGGCCTCGCCGGGTTTCAGCTTGAAGCCGATCCGCGCGTCCCCGAGGCTGATGCTGAGCTCACCGCCGTCATAGTCGCCCGGATCGTTGAGGAAGATGGTGCAGCTGAGATCGCTTCTGATCGTTGCTCCGGGAAGCTGGATGTAGGCGGCATCGGCATGCGCGCCATATTTCATTCCTGGCTTGTACCTGGTCATCATCGGCGGCGCCATCGAGACCGGGAATGCGAACTCCATGAACTCGGGCGAGCGAAGCATGGCTTTGCGCAATAGATCCGAACTCTTCTGATAAGCTGCCGGCTCGTGCAGCTGCTCGTTCTGCTTGGCCTTGTTGTGAGGGTTGCTGATTCGGCCGTCGACGAACGGCGCGCTTGCAGCGATCCGGCGGCACTCGGCGACTTCGTCTTGGGTCAGGATTTCCAGAACTCTGTACATCAGCCCTCCCGGGCCCGGGCCAGTGCCCGGGCCAGCAACGGCGACTTTTCGGCCGCGCCTTGAAGCATGGCAAGGGCGTCCTTGATCTCGGCCGAGAAGCGCTCATGGGCTTCCCCGATCAAGTCGCGCCTCAGGCCCGTGCTATATTGATGCTCCATGGCCTTGGAGTAGCGGCCCATGAGAGGCCCCGCCACGATCTCTGGGAGCCGGCCGGACTCGAAGCCGAAGAAGAGGGCGATGCGCTCGAGGGCTGGCTCCATGTCACCCAGCATCGCGTCGAAGTCCGCCCATTCGATCTTGCGGTCGGCCATGCGCTCTGCAGCTTGTTCGAGCGAGGTCATTTCGCATGCCCAGGCCGCCGCCGCGAGACCGGCCTCGTTTTGCACCGGAAGGTAGAGCCCCCGTGAATTGAGGCGTTGCGCGCGGCTTCCGGCGAGAAGGTGCAGTTCCTTGATGCTGTTCTCGCCGGCAAGGATGCTCGCGACATAATTGACCGGGCTCGTGAACATGAAGAGCGCGCGCTCGCCGGCTGGAACGAGCGCGTCGGCGATCTCGCTCGCGAAGCTCGTCGCCTTGACGCAGGCGAATTGAGACGGCCCGAAGGTTCGAGACATGAGCCTCGCAACGGGCTCGAGATAGCGCCGGCGCATTTCGGAAGGCGTGAGCGCGAGGTCACGAAGAAGTCTCGGTTCGCGGATCGCGAGCACGCCTTCAATTTCGCCAAGGAGGCGCGAAACGAGGGTCGACCCGACGTGGCCGATGTGGAAGATCCAGCGGCAGTCGGAGCGAAGGTCGCTGGTTATCGCCTCTTCGATCGTCGGCCAGGGAAGGATCTGCGCGTCGACTGGCCTCTGGAGGAGGCGGTCGTCGAGGAAGCTCTCCAGGCGGTAGCTTTCCTCGTCCATCGCGACGAGGCGTACCAGCCCTTCGCCGGGGTCGAGCGCCTGGGCGAGCCAGGTCGCATCGCGCGCGATTTCCTCGGCCGTTGGAGCGCTGGACATGGTGCCACTTAGCCGCGCATGAGCCCCCCACCAAGGGAGGATCGGAATGGCTGATGAGATGACCGGCGGCTGCGCCTGCGGACGGGTTCGGTTTCGCGCGACGGTCCACGACGATGATGCCTACCTCTGCCACTGCCGGATGTGCCAGCGTTCGACGGGGTCGGTCTCGATCGCGTTCAAGAACGTGAAGCAGGCCGAGGTCGAGTGGAGCCACGAACCCGACTGGTATGAAAGCTCGCCGATCGCGAGGCGTCCCTATTGCCGTGAATGCGGCACCTCGCTCGGCTTCCAGTTCAAGGAAGGGAGCGAGAACATGGACCTCGCGGTCGCGAGCTTCGATGATCCCTCGCGCTTCGTCCCGAGACACCATTTTGGCGCCGAGAACATGCATCGCGCCTGGCTCAACACCGAGGGCCTGCCCGAGAAGCGTACCCAGGATTACCAGAAGCTCGTCGACAAATGGGTCGAAGCGACGGGAAAGTTTCCCGGATGAGCGAGCCAAGCGTCCACTATTGGACCGCCTCGGACGGGGTGAAGCTCGCCTATCATGAGCTTGGGGAGGGACCTGTCGTCATCCTCCTCCACGGCCTCTTTTCCGACGCCAACATGAACTGGATCAGGTTCGGTCACGCTTCGCGAATTGCCGCCGAAGGCTTCCGGCTGATCATGCCGGACCTTCGCGCCCACGGCCTGAGCGAGCGGCCCCACGGCGAAGAATTCTACCCCAAGGGGATTCTCGCGAGGGACCTCCAGGAGCTCGTTGCCCTCCTTGGCATTGGCGACTTCGATCTTGGCGGCTTCTCCCTTGGGGCCCGAACGACGGTCGAAGCCGTGGGCGAGGGTCTTCGGCCGAGGAGGGCGATCCTCGGCGGCGCCGGGCTCGAGGGCCTTCGAAACTGGAAGAACAGGAAGACCTTCTTCCTCGAGGCGATCGAAATGTTCGACCATGCCCAGAGAGGTGACCCGCACTGGCTCTCGATCCAGTTCATGAAGAGCCAGCGGGTCGACCGGGTCGCCGCGGCAGAGCTTCTCGAGAGCTTCGAGGACGCCTTCGTCGGGTGGCTCAACGCCTTCACCATGCCGACCCTGGTCGTGTGTGGAAGCGAGGATCACGACAACGGCTCCGCAGAAGAGCTAGCGAACGTCCTCCCCAATGCCATTTTCGAGGAAGTCCCGGGGACTCACATGAGCTCGGTCACCAAGCCCGAGCTCGGAGAAGCGATCGCTCGCTTCCTCGTCGCATGAAAAAGGGGCGCCCCCCGAAGGGGTCGCCCCTTTTCTTATGCAATTGCCTTTTTCCCTAGCTGTTGTCGCCCGCGCGTCCGCGCCCGGTCCTGCTCGTGGTTGTTGCTGGGCTTCCGGTCTGAGCTCCGAGGCTGGCGTTCCCGCCACCCGTCTCGCTCATTCCCCGCTGCCGGCTCGTCGTGGTCCGGCCGCGGGTCCCGGTCGCCGAGCGCGAACCCGCGCCCGAGCGCACCGTCGAGCGGCTGGTGGTTAGACCTGCCGTATCATCCATCTCGGGATTCTTGTCCTTCCACTCACCGAACTGGTCGGTGAGATCGCTGAGCTGCTGGGTGATCTGGCTGCGCTTGGACCACAGGAACAAGCCCGCCGCGGCCGCACCTGCGGCTGCAGCAGCAGCGGCGATCGGGCGCTCCCGCGCCATTTCCATCACGCCCCAGTCGCTATACTGGTTGCGGCCACTGGGGTTGTTGTTCCGGCCGCCGCGACTCTTGTTTCTGGGCATCTCTATCTCCTCTGGAAAATGTTTCGCTCTCAACCGGTAAAACGATTGTGAGCGCGCGCCGTTCGCCCATGCGGGGCGATGCGCGACGAGGAGAGACGACCCAGCGGCCAGCCGTAGGATTTGTTACGCGGTCGCCAGCTGCTCGAGCATGTTCTCAGCGCTCGAGGCGCGATATTCGCCCGGCGCTTCGATGTTGAGCTGCTCGACGACGCCGTCCTCGACGATCATCGAGTAACGCTGCGAGCGTTTTCCCATCCCGAACTTGCTTGCGTCCATCACGAGGCCGGTCGCCTCGGCGAAGTCGCCATTGCCGTCCGAAAGCATGGTGATGTCCTCGCTTCCGTCGCGCTGGCCCCAGGCCGCCATGACGAAGGGATCGTTGACCGAAATGCAGGCGATCTCGTCGATGCCCCTGGCTTTGAGCTCGCCGGCCTTCTCGACATACGAGGGGAGGTGGCGCGCTGAACAAGTCGGAGTGAAGGCGCCAGGAACGGCGAACAGGGCCACGCGCTTGCCCTTGAAATAGTCGCTTGCCGTGGTCGGCTTCGGACCATCGGCAGTTGCAACTGTCAGCGGCACATCGGGCAGGCGCTCGCCCACTTGGATCGTCATCAAACATCTCCTTGGTCAGTCGAAACGGCAGATAGGCCCGCCATACGGTGCCCTCAAGTATTGCCCGGCGAGCCGCGCCGTCCCATTGTCGGATCGATGGTGGAGCAGTCCAACTTTCTTTCCGGCAAGCTCTTGTTGGCCATGCCGGGGATGTCGGATCCGCGGTTTGAGCGCGCGGTAATCATCATGTGCATCCACGACGAGAACGGGGCGATCGGTATTGGGGTCGGGCACAAGCGCGCCGGGATCACGTTCCGCGGGCTGCTTCGCCAGCTCGACATCGATCCCGGAGAAGCGCCCGATTGCGCGGTTCATCACGGCGGCCCGGTCGAACCCGGTCGGGGCTTCATCCTCCATTCGGCCGACTGGGGCGGACAGGACAGTGTCCAGGTGAACGCCGAGGACGGCAACGTCTTCGTGATGACCGGGACGATCGATATCCTGAGGGCGATCGCGGAAGGGAAGGGGCCATCGCGCTGGATCGCCGCGCTGGGTTATGCCGGCTGGGGCGAAGGCCAGCTCGAGGAAGAGATGACGAGACACGGCTGGTTTGCAGCGAGATCCGAGGCGAAGATCATCTTCGACACCCCGACCGACGAACGCTGGGCGGCCGCATTCAAGGCCGAAGGCATTGACCCACGCCTTCTCACCAGTGAGACTGGAGTCGCCTGAAGCTTACGCAAAGGCCATGCCGACCGATCCCGCCGCGCTGGCTAGTGCGCGAGGTCCCCGAGCGCTTCGATCATTGGGCCGAGCCATTGCCGATAAGGCTCGGCGGAGCCGATGCTGTCGCGGTTGATCGGCCGACGGACCTGCTCGCTGCTCGGAGTCGCGACGGCTTCCGTTGCAAGATGGAAATCGACGCAGGCCGGCTCCCATTCGAGGCCGAGAAAATCGAGGATCCTTCGTGCCTCCCCCTCGACGTCGTCGACCAGCTCCTCGTAGCGGACCTTCAGGATCCCGCCCGGCGAAGCGGTATCGATCGTCTCGATCATCCGAACATAGTCGCGATAGAATTGGGCAATGGCGCGCTGGTCGTTCGCTGCGACATGGCCTTCGGCGAACATCATCTTGAAATTGGACCAGCAGCAATCGAGCGCATTGCGCCGAAGATCGATGATCTTCGCATCGGGAAGCACGAGGCGGATGAGCCCCGTTCGCGTCCAATTGTAGTTGAGCTTGTCGATGATCCTGGGCTTGTCGGAGCTTCGGTAGTCGCGCGTCGAACTGACATAGCGCTCGCCGATGCGGCGAATTTCGTCGGGTTCGAGCGAGGCGATCCGCTCGGCGTAGCTTCCCTCTCCCTCGTTGCGGAGCCATTCCTCGAGACGTGGAAGGATCGGGAGCTCGCCGCCGGCTTCGATCTGGGAATGCCGGCTGAGGATCCGCTCGAGCAAGGTGGTGCCCGACCTTGGCATGCCGACGATGAAGATGGGGGAATTGTTGCTTAGTCCCTCGGACTTGCGCTTGGCGAAAAGGTCCGGGCTGAAGGTCGCGATGATCTCGTCGATTTTCTCCGAAGCCGCCGCTGAATCGTAAGGGTGGGCCTCGACGAGGAGCCGCTTGCCTTCCGATATGTGGCGAAATGCGCTCGCATGGTCGCCTCGGCGTTCTGCCATCAGCCCCAGGGAAATACTGAGCGGCGCCGCTTCCGGCGCGTTCTCGCCCGACGTCGCGAGGGCGCGTTCCATCGCTTCGACATCGAGTTCGCCAAGGTCGGAGGCGAAATAGTTCGCGAGGCCCCACCAGGCCGCTCCACTGTTGGGATCGAGCGCAAGTGCTCGCCGGAACGCCGCCTTGCTCTCCTCCTTGCGGCCCAGCATCCGAAGTTCCTGGGCGTAGATGATGAGGATATCGAGCTGCTCGGGATTAAGTTCGAGGAGGCGCGCGTAGATTTCGGCGGCTTTGTCGTGCTGGTTCGCCTCGCCAAGGGCCTGTGCGAGGTTTCGAAGGGCGATGGGGTTGTTTGGCTTGCGCTTAACGACGCCCTCGACGACGTCGATGGCTTCCTGGAGCTTCGCTTCGTTGGAGAGGCACTTCGCAAGCAGCATGATGGCGCGAAGGAAGCTCGGTGCCCGCTCGAGGACAGACCTCAGCCGTTCCTCGGCGCGGGTGAGCTTCCAATCCTCGATGTCCATTTCCGCGGCCATTGTCAGTGCAAGCAGGCTGGTGGGTCGAGCGCTCAGGAACTGCTCGACCATGGCGCGCGACTCCGCGCCTCTTCCTTCCACGTTCGCGACCGCTGCAGCGTCGAGCTGGCGGATCGCGAAGCTCGCGCTGATACCCGAAAGTTCGGCCTTTTCGGCCTCGTCGGTCCGTCCAAGTCGCCTCAGCGCAGCAGCGGCGAGCTCGAATGCGCGCGGCTCCGCGCCAGATCGAAGCAATGTCTCCGCCTGCTGGAGGGCGACCGCCGGATGCTCGGCAAGCAGGCGATGGCCGTTCAGGAGGCCATCTTCGTAGCTTCCTCCGCGGGTTTGAACGAGCGGCTCGCCGCTGGCGCTAGTCACATGAAATTCCCTATAAATCGGTTGGATGCCTAGTAGCCGAAACCTTGGCACCGGCAACATCCGAGCACATATAAAGAATTCTTTATATTTGCCTTTGGGGGATCTCGCGGCTAACGGCTGCGGCGAACCCTTGCGCACCCACGCGCATACCCAAATTCTTCCGGAGATCCTCGACGTGGCTACCCAGGCTGAAACCCGTTTCAACGACTTTGTCGTGAAGGACCTCGGCCTTGCCGACTTCGGTCGCAAAGAGATCGAGATCGCCGAGACCGAGATGCCGGGCCTGATGGCGCTTCGCCAGGAGTTCGGTGCCTCCAAGCCGCTGAAGGGCGCAAGGATCACCGGCTCGCTTCACATGACGATCCAGACCGCGGTCCTCATCGAAACCCTGACCGAACTTGGCGCGCATGTGCGCTGGGCGAGCTGCAACATCTTCTCGACGCAGGACCATGCTGCGGCCGCGATCGCGGCGCGCCACATCCCGGTCTTCGCGGTCAAGGGCGAGACGCTCGAGGATTATTGGGAATATGTCTGCCGGATCTTCGACTGGGGTCACGACACGACCGCCAACATGATCCTCGACGATGGCGGCGATGCGACCATGTTCGCACTCTGGGGCTACCGCGTCGAGCAGGGCGAAGAATTGTTCACTCCCTCCAACGAGGAAGAGGAAATCTTCTGCGCGACTCTCAAGCGGTTCCTCGCCGAGCGACCCGGCTATCTCACGAAGACCGTAGAGGCGATCAAGGGTGTTTCGGAAGAGACGACCACGGGCGTCCATCGCCTCTATGACCTTGCAAAGCAGGGGAAGCTCCCGTTCCCGGCGATCAACGTCAACGACAGCGTGACCAAGTCCAAGTTCGACAATCTCTATGGCTGCCGCGAGAGCCTGGTCGACGCGATCCGTCGCGCTACCGACGTGATGCTTGCCGGCAAGGTCGCCTGCGTCGCTGGCTTCGGCGATGTCGGCAAGGGCTCGGCGCAGTCGCTGCGTAACGGCGGAGCTCGAGTCCTCGTCACCGAAATCGACCCGATCTGCGCTCTCCAGGCAGCGATGGAGGGCTACGAGGTGGTGACGATGGAGGAAGCGACCAAGCGCGCCGACATCTTCGTGACCGCGACCGGGAACATGGACGTGATCACCCTCGATCACATGCGCGCCATGAAGAACATGGCGATCGTCGCCAACATCGGGCACTTCGATAGCGAGATCCAGATCGGCGCTCTTGCCAACATGAAATGGACCGAGATCAAGCCGCAGGTCGACGAGGTCGAGTTCCCGGACGGCAAGAAGATCATCGTCCTTTCGAAGGGACGCCTCGTGAACCTCGGCAACGCGACCGGCCACCCGAGCTTCGTCATGAGCTCGAGCTTCACCAACCAGGTACTGGCCCAGATCGAGCTCTTCACCAAGTCCGACCAGTACAAGAACGACGTCTACGTGCTGCCCAAGCACCTCGACGAGAAGGTTGCGCGGCTTCACCTCGACAAGCTTGGAGTGAAGCTGACGACGCTATCGGAAAAGCAGGCGGCCTATATTGGCGTCTCGCCCGAAGGGCCGTTCAAGCCCGATCATTATCGCTACTGATTTTCTGCAAAGCAGCGCCGAAACTCGACAAACGCGAAGTGTCGGCCCGCTTACACAACATGAATGTTGCATTAATGCTACAGCCGTCAGGAATCCTTGACGAGCGTTAAGCCGTTCTGTTGCCTCACTTCTGTCTGCAGGTAATGCGGGTCCCAACAGCTTTGAAGGGGACCCGTACAATGCGTTTTATTTCGACCGCGTCGCGATTCTCGATATCCGCGTCCGTGATCGCCTTTGGTGCTGCATGGGCGAGTCCTGCGCTGGCGCAGGCTCCGGCGCCGCAGGATTGCGCGAACATCGCCGATGCCGCCGCGAAGCAGGCTTGTGCCGATGCAGCAGCGGCCCAGGTCGACCCCAATGCGAACCAGGGCGAGCTTGCCACGAGCCCGACCGCGGGGGGTGCAGCCAATGCGAATTCCACTGGTGCGGGGGACCAGGCGATCGTCGTCACCGGCTCCCGCCTGCACCGCGACGAGCGGACCAGCCCGGATCCCGTCAGCGTCATTGACCCGAATGTCCAGAACCGCGAGGGCAGGCTGAACACGGCCGAGATCCTCCAGACCTCTCCGCTGGCGCAGGGTTCGACCCAGATAACCTCGGCGATCTCGACGAATTTCGTGATCAACGGCGGTGAGGGTGTCGAGAACATCGACCTTCGCGGCCTCGGACCGAGCCGCACCCTGGTGCTTCTGAACGGTCGCCGGGCTGGCCCCGCGGGTACCCGCGGCGGCGTCGGCGCCTTCGACCTCAACGTCATTCCGCAGGACGCGATCCAGTCCGTCGAAATCCTCAAGACCGGCGCGTCCTCCGTCTACGGTTCGGACGCGATCGCGGGCGTCGTCAACCTCATCACCAAGAAGGACCTTCGCGGTCTCCAGGTCCGTGGGTTCTCGACCTGGCCGACCCATGGCGGTGGCGGCGAATACAGCCTTTCGGGGATCTACGGGCTTGGCCTCGGCGACCGTGGTCACGTGATGATCAGCGCGAACTACGACAAGCAGGAAGCGCTGACCCGAGGCGACCGCAGGTTCCTCGGCTGCGAAGAAGAGCATGTGTTCCACCAGGGAGGTGGGCGTGCCGACCCGATCAATCCCAATACGGGCAAGCCCTATTGCGGCCTCTTCGCCAACGACCAGATCTTCCTCACGGACTTCGCGCCCTATTTCACGCTGGACGGAAGCACGAACCTCCTCGGCCCGCCGGTTCCGGCAAAGGGCGGTGGATTCACCCGCCGGCCGATCACCTCGATCCAGTTCAATCGGCCGGGCGACAACCTCGACCAGTTCCTGAGCCCGCTGGGGTCCTGCGACCCGACAGTTGACATTTTTGGCGCATGCCTTTCGGCTCCGAATGGCTTCTTCCCGGTCGGCGCTTACAATGCGGATGCGCTCGCGCTCTCGCACAACTACAATCACCAGCTCGACCAGGACTCGATCATCCCGAAGACGACCCGTTTCACCATTTATGGTGAAGGCGGCTACGATCTGACGGATAACGTCAGCCTCTATTTCGAAGGGCTGTACAACCGCCGCAAGACGCAGACGACGGCCCACAGGCAGCTGTTCTTCTACCAGTTCACCGGTAATTCGTTCCTGCCCTATTATTTCTGCGGGCCGTCAGGACAGTCGCCGGACTGCAACTTCCGTCCGGGCGACCCGTTCAACACCGAGTTCAGCGGCGACCAGCTCCTCGAGCCGGTGATCATCGCTCCGTTCAACTCGAGCACGGACGTCAAGTATCTTCGCCTCCTTGGCGGGGCCCATGCGGATCTCACGAACATCCTCCCGCATGGCTTTGCGGACTTCTACTTCCAGCACAGCCGGTCGGACGGTGACTATTCGCGCGACATCATCTTCGACGACGCCATCGACTTCGGCGTCGCCGCCTGGCGTACGCAGAGCTGCGCCGGGACTGTGACCGCGATCCGCGGCATCCCCTGCATGGACATCGATTATACGGACCCGCGTGTTCTTGCCGGCAACTTCACTCCGGCCGAGCAGGCGTTCCTCTTCGGCGTCGACAAGGGCAACACGCTCTACAAGCAGGACACGGCCGAATTTTCCTTCGGCGGCGATGCGTTCAAGCTTCCCTATGGTCCGCTGCGCTTTGCCCTTGGCGGGCAGTACCGGCGCGATTCAATCGACGACGTGCCGGGCGAATCCAAAGATCCGGACCTGATGGACAACATCTGGGGAAGCACGACCGCAGGAAGGACCGCCGGTTACGAGACGACCAAGGAGCTCTTCGGCGAGGTCGAAATCCCCGTAATAAAGAACATCCCGGGTATCCAGGACTTCACCCTCAACGGCGCTGCGCGTCTCACCAACACCTATGCCCGCCGGCACGATGGTGAGAGCCAGAAGAACAACGGCAACTGGACCTACAAGGTCGCCGGTAACTACTCGCCGACGACCTGGATGCGACTGCGCGCCACCTACGGCACGTCGTTCCGTTCACCGGCCCTCTTCGAGGAGTTCCTGGCCGACGAATCCGGCTTCCTCGGCCAGAGCGTCGACCCCTGCATCCGCTACGACCAGAAGGACAATGCGGAGATCGCCGCGAACTGCGCCGCGCAGGGCATTCCCGGCGATTACCAAGGTGTCGGAAGCTCACTCGAGACCTTCTCGGGCGGCGGCGTCGGCCACCTCGAGCCCGAAACCTCGAAGGCACTGACCCTGAGCGCGATCTTCACGCCCGACGGCTGGCTGTGGCGCGATGCACAGTTCAGCTTTGCGGTCGACTACATCGACATCGACGTGAAGAACCAGATCACGCAGCTGGGCGCGACCAACATCCTCAATGGATGCTATACGTCCGACAGCTTCCCGAGCGATCCGCTCTGCTCGCTGTTCACGCGTGCCCCGGCGGGTGCCCCGAACGAGTTCAACATCCTGACCGTTCAGGACCCCTACCTCAACATCAACGAACAGCTCAGCAAGAGCCTCGATTTCACCACCCGTTTCCGCCAGAAAATGGGCAGCTGGGGCACGCTCTCGCTGCTTGGCCAGATGACCTACCAGCTGAAGGACAAGTTCACGCTGTTCCAAGGCATCACGACCACCAACAACGGTCGTGCGGGTGATCCGAAGTGGGTCGCGGACCTCAACGTCACCTGGGCCAAGGCCCCGTGGACGGTGACCTATGGTCTCAACGTCATTGCCAAGACCAATGACTTCCACAACCTGCAGGATGTCGGCGGCACCAACCTGACCGAGGATAACTGCCTCGCAACCGCAGCAGCCTACGCGCTTCGTGGCGGACCATATTGCCCGGTCTACAAGCTGCCGCGCGTTGCCTACCACAGCCTCTCGGTCGAGCTTCAGGTCACTCATGACATGAGCTTCCTCGTCGGTATGTCGAATATCTTCGACAAGAAGCCGCCGTACGTCTCGACTGTCGGAGCCCCGATCAGCACCTTTGGCCAGGTGCCGCTGCTCGGAAGCTACTACGACTATCTTGGCCGTCGTATCTTCGTCAGCGTCAGGGCAGCCCTGCCGAAGTTCTGATCAGAACAGAGGTCGAAGCACTTGAAGGGTTGGAGAGCAGAAACGCTCTCCAACCCTTTGTTTTGAATGCCGCTCCGCATATGAAATGGCGATGAGCGAGGGGGCAGAGGCGTGGCTGGGCTTGCGACGACTGGCGTAATTGCCGCCGCGCTTGCAGCGCTTTGGATCCTCATCGCGGTTGCGCTTTCGCTTGTCGCGGCACGTCGCTTGAGACTGGCCGAACAAGTGCTCGGCGCTGCGCGTTCGAACGCGACCCTCCTCGAGATTTCGCCGGCGCGGCCCCTCGTGGTTCGCAGCGATGACCGCGTCGAGATCGATCCCCAGCTCTTGAGAGAGTTGGGATTGAAGTCGCAGCCAAGGACATTGGCCGACCTCCACGGCAACGACAGCGGGATCCTCCCCGAAGACCTTGCAGCACTCGCCGCCGAGATCGAGACGGCGAGGGCCTCGGCCACGCGGATAATGGCGAAGGCGCGCGTCGAGGGCTCCGCCAGGGTCTTCGAGGTCAGGGGGGCTCCCGCCCCGGCGCCCGAACCGCCGGGAACCCTGCTCCTCTGGTTCTTCGACATGAGTGTCGGCGAAGAGGAGCGGGCAAAGCTCGCGCTCCGCCTTCGCCAGACCGAGGCCGCGCTCAATTCGCTGACCCACCTGATCGAGGCCGCGCCTTTCCCGATGTGGTATCGCGGACCCGACCTCAAGCTCGGCCTCGTCAACAGCGCGTTCGTGAACGCCGTCGAAGGACGAGACGCACAGGACGTCATCGAGCGATCCGCCGAGCTGATCGACGGGCAGGGCGAGGACAATGCCGTGGCCACGGCGCGCGAGGCGCAGGAAGGTGGCCGCATCGTCTCGAAAATGCAGCCGGCGATCATTCACGGCGAGCGGCGAATGCTGAGGATCGTCAACGTTCCGCTATCGACCGGGGCCGTTGCTGGCTTTGCCGTCGACGTCCAGGACCTCGAGGACGCGAGGGCCGAACTTGCCCGCCACCGTGAATCCCAGCGCGAGCTTGCGGACAGGATGACTGCGGGGACAGCCCAGTTCGAGGCCGACCGCACCTTGAGCTTCTTCAACCGGCCTTTCGCGATCATGAGCCAGCTCGATCCTGACTGGCTCGCCGAAAAGCCCGAGTTCGACCGGGTGATCGACCGCATGCGCGACAATCAGCGCCTGCCTGAGGCCCGCGATTTTCCGGCGTGGAAGGAAGAGCGAAGGCATTGGTTCACGAGCGCCGACGAAGTCATTGAAGAAGAGTGGATGCTTCCCGGCGGCGACCACCTGCGGGTCGTCGCCCAGCCTCTTCCCGATGGCGGTCTCAGGCTGTTCCTGGAAGACCGAACCGAGCAGCTGCGGCTCGCCTCCGCCCGCGACACGCTGCTTCGAGTACGCACTGCGACCTTCGACAACCTCTTCGAGGCGATCAGCGTCTTCGCGAGCGACGGGCGCCTTTATCTCTGGAACCGGCGATTCCTCGAAGACTGGGAGCTCGATGAAGAATGGCTCTCGACCCATCCGCGAGTGGACGAACTCGTCCCGGCGATGGCTCGAAAGCTCGTCAACCCGACCGCGGCCGCCCAGATCCGGGAGATGGTTCGCCAGACGACCAACGAGCGGGAGTCCGCCAGCGGCCGGATCTCGATGACCGACGGCCGTCATTTCCAGTTCGCAGCGGTCCCGCTTCCCGACGGGAACGCGCTCTTCACCATGGTCGACGTCACCGATTCGACCCGGATCGAGGCGGCTCTTCGCGAGCGGGCGACCGCGCTCGAGGAAGCCGACCGGGTCAAGACCGACTTCGTTGCCAACATGAGCTACGAGCTAAGGACCCCGCTGACCTCGATCGGAGGCTTCGCCGAGCTTCTCGGTGGCGGCTACGCGGGTGACCTTACCGCCAAGGCGAAGGATTATGTGGGAGCGATCCTCGAATCGGTCGACCGACTGTCGAAGCTCATCAATGACGTGCTCGATCTCACGACCGGCGACACGCGCGGGGTCGCGCTCGAAAAGGAGCGGGTCGACATTGCCGGCCTCTGCCGCGCAGCAGTCGATACCGCCAAGTCCCGCGCCGCCGAGAAGGAACAGAAGGTCGAAGCGAATATCTCGCCAACCGCCGGACACGTGTTCGGCGATGCGCGGCGTCTTCGCGAGGCGGTCGAGCATGTCCTCCAGAATGCCGTCGGCTACAGCGATCGGAAGGGACGAATCACCCTTACCGCCGAGGGGGACGAGGAGAAGGCCGTCATCAAGATCATGGACAATGGAACCGGAATTGCCCCTGAAGACGTGCCGCGGGTGTTCGACCGGTTCCACAGGGTCAACGAAGCCGGCTTCCGCGGCGAAGCGGCCCTCGGCCTTGGGCTTCCACTCACTCGCCAGTTCGTCGAGGCCCATGGCGGCAGTGTCGAACTTGAATCCAAGAAGGGCAAGGGCACGACGGTGACCCTCACCATCCCGCGCGGCTCTCGATGATCCTCGCCAACGAGGAAGAAACCGCGCGCCTCGGCGCCGAGCTCGCCTCGCTCGTTCGACCCGGCGATGTGGTCACACTCTCGGGGCCGCTCGGGGTTGGAAAGACGGCTCTCGCTCGTGGATTGATCCTTGCGCTTGGCTATCGAGGAGAGGTGCCGAGCCCGAGCTTTGCGATCGTGCAGCCCTATGAGGACCTCGTTCCGCCGCTGTGGCACGTCGACCTCTACCGGATCGAAGACTCGTCCGAGATCGACGAGCTCGGCCTCGATTCTGCCTCCGAAGCGGTGCTTCTCGTCGAATGGCCCGAGCGCCTGGGCCCGAATGGCTGGCCAGGAGCACTCGCCCTGTCGCTCGACTTTGGACCAACGGGCGAGAGAATCTTGACAGCGAAGGTGCCCCCGTCATGGGAGGGGCGATGGCCTCGACGATGAAACCGCCCGCCCATGCTCCTGAATTCCTTGCCGCTTCGGGATGGGGAGGGGCCGAGATCCTCCCGCTCGCGGGAGATGCATCGTTCCGGCGCTATTTCCGAGTCGTCGAAGGCGGTCGCTCCGCCGTCCTCATGGACGCCCCGCCGCCGCACGAGGACCCGAGGCCGTTCATTGCCGTTTCCGAATGGCTCCTGTCGCGAGGCCTCAGCGCCCCCGAGATCCTGGCGCGCGATCTGGAGCGCGGGCTGCTCCTTCTCGGCGATTTCGGCAATTCGAGGCTAAGAGAGACCCTCGACACCGATCCTCACCGCGAACGCGAGCTCTACGAGCTCGCGACCGACGTTCTCGTTCACCTTCACCAGCATCCGCCGATGCCGGGGCTCTTGCCCCACGGCCTCGACCAGTGGCTCGAGGAGCTGAAGCTCTTCACCGATTGGTATTGCCCGGCGGTCGGCGCGGCCGTCGACGTCGATTCCTACCAGCGGGCGTGGCGCGAAGTGCTGGAACCGGTCGCTGCCGATGGCCTCGGTGCAGTGACCGTCCTTCGCGACTACCACGCCGAGAACATCATGCTCGTCGAGGGCCGCGACGGGGTCGCGCATTTCGGGCTCCTGGATTTCCAGGACGCGCTCGCAGGCCATCCGGCCTACGACCTCGCATCGGTCCTTGAGGACGCGAGGCGCGATGTTCCGCCCGGGCTCGAGCGCGCAATGATCGATCGCTACATCCGCGCGACTGGCCACGGCGAGCTGTTCGAACGGGCCTATTGGGCACTGGCGGCGCAGCGCAATACCAGGATCCTCGGGGTGTTCACGCGCCTGTGGAAGAGGGACGACAAGCCGCACTACCGGCGCTTCCAGCCGCGGATGTGGGGCTTGCTCGAGCGCGATCTCGCCCAGCCACATCTCGCCCCCGTACGCGACTGGTTCGACGAGAATATCGCGCCAGAGCACCGGCGGGAGCCCTGGAAGCAGGCGGCATGAGCACCGCAAAGCGCGCCTTGAGGCTGCGTGCCGAAGTTCCGGCCGAGGTCCCCTCGACGGCCATGATCATGGCCGCTGGGCTCGGCAAGCGGATGCGCCCGCTTACGGCGACCCGCCCCAAGCCGCTGATCGAGGTTGGTGGAAAGGCCCTGCTCGACCATGTGCTCGAGAAACTGCGCGTGGCGGGGGTGAAGAAGGTGGTCGTCAACGTCCACTATCTCGCCGAGGCCCTCGAAGCGCACCTCAAGAGCCGCGACCACGGGCTCGAGGTCGTCATTTCCGACGAGCGCGACCTCCTGCTGGAAACCGGCGGCGGCCTGGTCAAGGCCGCACCACTCATCGACAGCGACCCCTTCATCGCTCTCAACAGCGACAATCTCTGGATCGACGGTCCCGCCGATACCCTGAAGCTTCTTGCTTCGCACTGGGACGACAACAAGATGGACGCGCTCCTCCTCCTCGTGCCTCTGGCGCGGGCGCTCAACCACAAGGGGATGGGCGACTTCCACATGGATCGCACGGGCCGCCTCCGGCGTCGCGAGAAGAGCCATGTCGCCCCGTTCGTGTTCACCGGGATCCAGATCGTCTCGAAGCGCCTGCTGAGGGACGCCCCGGAAGGTCCCTTCTCGACCAACATCCTGTGGGACCGGGCGATCGAGGAGGGGCGCTGTTTCGGGGCGGTCCACCAGGGCCTGTGGTTCGATGTCGGCACCCCCCAATCGATTCAACTGACGGAAACGGCGCTCGAGAATGTCTGACCCGGAGCGGGTCGCCGTCTATTCGATACCATCCCATCGCTCATTCGCCGATGCGCTCGCGGCAGGTCTCATCGCCCGTTTTGGAAAAGATCCGCTGGGTCTTGCGAGGGGACGGATCCTCCTTCCCAACAACCGTGCCGTGCGAGCCGTAACCGATGCCTTTGTCCGCGAGAGCGGGGGCGGGCTCTTGCTTCCACGCCTCGTTCCCATCGGCGATCCCGAGATCGACGAGCGGATAGGCGGCGCCCTCGAACCCATGAACGCGCCGGTCCTGCCGGCCATAGATTCGACCGAGCGTCTGCTTCGGCTCGCCTCGATCGTTGGTTCACAAGGCTCGGCCGAGGGCCTTCGGCTCGCCGCGGACCTCGCCCGGACCCTCGACGCCTTGCTCGTCGAGGAAATCGCGCCGGCCAGGCTTCGCGATGCCGTCAGCGAGACGGTCGAGCTGGCGAGGCACTGGGAGAAGTCGCTCGAAAAGCTGGAGCTGATTTACGAGGCCTGGCCGCAGATCACGGCGGGGATGGGCGTCATCGACCTTGCCGAGCGGCGCAACCGGCTTCTTCACGAGCTCGCTCGGCGGTGGAAGGACGATCCGCCCCAAGGCTTTACCGTTGCCGCCGGTATCACGACCGCAGCGCCGGCCGTGGCGGCGCTCGTCGGGCGCGTTGCCCGAATGCCGGACGGCCTGGTCGTCCTTCCCGGCCTTTGGCTCGCCGATCTGTTTCCGGACGCTGAATGGGATTCGCTTGGGCCGGATGAGAGCGGTCGAGGCGAGGCAACCCATCCCCAATTCCATCTGAAGCTGCTGCTCGACCGGATCGGGGTTGCCCGCGAGGAGGTCCAGCGCTGGCGCTGGTCGGGACGGGCAGCATCGCCGCCGGCACGATCGCGGGCCGTCGCCAACGCAATGGCCTCGCCCGGTTTCTCGCACAAATGGGAGATTCTTCGGCCTTCCGAACGGCGTCTTGGATCGATCCGGGTTGCCGAGCTTCCCGATCCTGCCGCCGAAGCCCAGGCGATCGCTCTCGCATTGCGTGAAGCGCTTGAAACTCGGGGGAAAACAGCAGCACTGGTAACGCCCGACCGGCAGCTTGCAGGACGCGTTTCCGCGCTTCTTCGCCGATGGGGGATCGAAGCCGATGACAGCGCCGGCAGGCCCTTGTCGCAGCTCGCGGCGGGAACTCTTCTCCTTGGCATCGCCTCGGCCGCGGCAGAAGAACTTGCTCCAGTGCCCTTGCTTGCGCTTCTCAAGCATCCGCTGGTGGGCGGCAAGGAAGATGAGCGGGCCCAGTGGCTCGAGAAGGTGCGGTCCCTTGACCGTGCGCTACGGGGGCCCCGTCCACCCGCGGGGCTCGAAGGACTGGATGCCCGGTTCGAAGACAAAAAGGCGACAAAAAGCTGGGAAGCCGTTCGGCCTCGGGTCGAGGATCTCGAAGGTCTCCTTCTCGAGCCGATTTCACTCGCGCGCTTCGCGCGCCTCCTCGGCGAGGCCGCGACCAAGCTTGCGGGCGATGCCGCGTGGCGCGGCCCCGACGGCCGAATGGCCGCCGAGCTCATCGCCGAGCTCGAGGCCTCGCAATCGGCCGAGCGCCTCGCCGTCACCGCCGACGAGGCGGTTCCGCTCCTCCGCCAGCTCCTCGACGAGCGTGCCGTCAGGCCGCCTTATGGGGGGCATCCCCGGATCTTCATCTGGGGTCTTCTCGAGGCCCGCCTCCAGCGCGCGGACCTCCTCGTTCTTGGCGGCCTCAACGAGGGCGTCTGGCCAGCGCTCCCTTCTCCCGATCCGTGGCTTCCGCCCAAGGTCCGCTCAACCCTCAAGATGCCGACCCTGGAATTTCGGATCGGGCTTGCCGCGCACGATTTTGCAAGCGCGCTCGGGGCACCCGAAGTGCTCATCACGCGTGCCAGGCGCGACAGCCGGTCGCCGACGATTGCCTCAAGGTTCCTGCTTCGCCTCGACGCGATCAGTAGCGGCCTTCCTCGCGATCGCCTGCTCGAGCGCATCACCCGTGCGCTCGACGATCCCGGGCTTTCGCGCCCGGTCGATCGACCTGCTCCCGTTCCTACCGCCGAAGAACGGCCCAAGAAGATCTCGGTGACGGCGGTCGACCGGCTGAAGGCCGACCCGTTCGCCTTCTATGCGAATTCGATCCTCGATCTGAAGGTCGAAGACCCGGTCGATGCCGACCATACCGCCCGCTGGAAGGGCGAGGCGGTCCACAAGGTCTTCGAGGATTGGCTCATCCACGACGAGTGCGATCCGGACAAGCTTCGAACCAGGGCCGAGCAGCTGCTCGAGGACCAGGCCATCCATCCCATGCTTCGCGCCTTGTGGGCACCTCGGCTGCTGGAAGCAATCGACTGGATCGCCGAGCTGGAGCGGAACAACCAGGCGGAGGGACGCAAGCCCCTCAAGGCCGAGATCAGAGGCGAGACGTCGCTTTCAGGAATCCTGGTTCACGGGCGCGCCGACCGGATCGACCGCCTGGCGGACGGCGGGCTTGGAATCATCGATTACAAGACCGGAAAGCCGCCTTCGAAAAAGGCGATCGAGGCCGGCTTCGCTCTCCAGCTCGGCCTCCTCGGCCTGATCGCGCGCGAGGGCGGTTTCGAGGGCATCACCGGCGAACCCAGGGCATTCGAATATTGGTCTCTGATCCGTGATCGCGGCAGCTTTGGAAAGTGCGTGCGCGCCGACAAGAACATGGATCCCGGCGAGTTCCTCGAGCGCGCCTACGCCGCCTTTGCGGATGCCGCGTCAAAGTGGCTCAATGGAAACGAGCCCTTCACCGCCAAGCTCAACCCGGCCTACGCTCCTTACCGCGACTATGATCAGCTGATGCGGCTCGAAGAATGGTACGGCCGCAAATGAGCCTCTTATCTTCGCGGCTTCTTCTTGACCTTGGACGCATAGAGCAGCGCTGCGACGATCGCCGCCGAGCCGATTCCGACCGCGACTCCGGCCTTCACCAGCTTGTTGCGGCGGTCTTCGCTCGCCTTGTCTGCTTCATCGTTGCTGTCACTCATTGCGCCGTCTCTATGGCCTTCGGCGCAGCTTTGGAAGCCGAATGAGCGCGCGCTTCAGCCTTCTCCCGGAGCTCGAGGGGCCCCAGGCGCTTGCCGCCGACCCCAGCGCCCACGCCGCGCTGTCGGCATCGGCAGGGACCGGCAAGACGCAAGTCCTCACCGCACGCGTGCTTCGCCTGCTGCTCCAGGGCGCCCGTCCGGAATCGATCCTCTGCCTCACGTTCACGAAGGCAGCAGCAGCCGAGATGGCGAACCGCATCGGAGCCCGGCTCGCGGCCTGGGTGCGCTTGCCCGACAAGCTCCTCAGGAAGGACCTGTACGCGCTCTCCGAGAGCGACGATTCGAAAACCCGCGAGCGGGCGCGCCAGCTCTTTGCCCGGGTGCTCGATTGTCCGGGCGGACAGAAGATCCAGACGATTCACGCTTTTGCGCAGTCGCTGCTCGCGGCGTTCCCGGCCGAAGCGGGGATCACTCCAGGCTTCCAGCCGATCGAGGGGCGGGCCGAGCAGGAGCTGGTCCGGCGGACCCTCGCGGAGCTGATGGCCGACGCCGAGGCCAGGGGCGATGGAGTGCTCATGAGGGACGTCCAGCGGCTCAGCCGCCGGCTCGGGGAAGCGGGGGCGATCGAATATCTGCAGGAATGCGCGAGGAAGGCGGAAGCGATGAAGGAGCTGGGGTCTCCCTCGACCATCGAGCCTCGGATCCGCGCCCTGATGAGCCTGCCTGAAGAATCGGTCGACGATTATATCGCTCACAGTTGCGGTGACGATCGCCTCGACTGCGACCTGTTGAAGGGCGTCGCGGCCGCGAACAGGAGGTGGGGGGCGCAGAAGGGCCTTGGTCACGCCGAGGTGATCGAGAACTGGCTGGCGCTGACGCCCATCGAGCGCGCTGCACGCCTCGGCGAGCTTCGCAAGGTGGTGGTGACGGAGAAGGACACGATCCGGGTTTCGCCCGGCCAATCAAAGGCTGACCCGCATTATGAAGACCATGCGGGACGTCTTGCCAATCTCATCGGCGAGCTGCTCCGGATCCAGAACGGCGGCCGGCTCGCCGCGGATATCGGAGCGGGGCTTCGTGCCGGGCAGGCATTCGCCGAGGCCTATACCCGAGCCAAGCGCGCGGCAGGCGTCGCCGACTTCAACGATCTTATCGACTGGGCGAGGAAGCTCCTGTCGACCCCGGGGATGGGCGACTGGGTCCGCTACAAGCTCGATCGCGAGGTCGACCATGTGCTCGTCGACGAGGCGCAGGACACCAACGCCGCGCAATGGGAGATCATCGAGCGCCTCGTCGAGGAATATTTCAGCGGATCGAGCGAAAGCGAGGAGCGGCACCGGACGCTCTTCATGGTCGGGGACATGAAGCAGGCGATCTACGGCTTCCAGGGGACCGACCCCAAACGGTTCGAGGTGGCTCGCCGGGAATTCAGGCGACGCTCGGACGAGCTTCGCGACAGCGACGACACGCTCGACCTCTTCAGGCGGCGGGCGCGCGAGTTCCGGGACCTGTCGATCGCGGCGAGCTTCCGCTCGTCGCAGCCCGTGCTCGACGTCGTCGACTCGGTGATCGGCGAGCTCGGCTTTGGCGCCTTGGCGCTTGGCGAAGCGCCGCCTGCCCATATCGCTCATCATCGCGAAAGGCCGGGGCAGGTGGAGCTGTGGCAGCCATTCGCGCCCGAATTCGACGAGGAGGGCGACGAAGGCGAAGAGACCTGGGTGTCGCTTCGGGCGCGGCAATATGCCGATGCGCTCGCCGAACGGATCCATGACCTCGTCGAGGAAGCGCCGCACCTTCCCTCGACCGGGCGAACGCTCACGCCCGGCGACATTCTCGTGCTCGTTCGAAGCCGCGGAGAGCTTGCCTCGCTCATCGTTGCCCGGCTGTTCTTGGCAGGAGTGCCCGTGGCGGGGGTCGACCGTTTGCACCTCCACGAGCCGCTCGCGGTCCAGGACCTGCTCGCGGCAGTGAAGTTCGCGGTCCAGCCGAACGATGACCTCAGCCTTGCGTCGCTGCTCGTCTCGCCGCTGATCGGGTGGGACCAGGACCGGTTGCGCGCGCTCGCTTATGGTCGAAAATCGAGCCTGTGGCGCGAGCTTCGGGCTCGGGCGCATGAGGAGGAGGAGTTCGCCGCTGCTTATTCTTCGCTCTCGGAATTGCTGAGGATCGCCGACTTCACGACGCCATCGGTCTTCCTGGAGACGATCCTTTCGGGGCCGATGGACGGCCGGCGAAAGCTCTATTCGCGGCTCGGAATGGCGGCGCGCGATCCGATCGACGAGGTGATGAACAGCGCGCTCGAGTTCGAACGCAACGAAACGCCTTCGCTCGACCGCTTCTTATTCTGGTTCTCGCGCGGCACGGTCGACGTCCAGCGGGATCCCGGACGGCCCGGGAACGAGGTCCGGGTGATGACCGTGCACGGCGCGAAGGGGCTGGAGGCTCCGGTCGTCATTCTCGCCGACGCGACCGCGGACCCCGCGAAGCTGGGGCGCACACCGATCACCCTCGATTTCGAGCTCGGGTCGAAGGGCCCGGCGCCGCTCATTCGACCCAAGAAGGAGGAGCGTTGCGCGCCCTTCGAGGAGCTGATCGAGGCCCAGGAGAAGCGCGACCTCGAGGAGCATTGGCGGCTGCTCTACGTCGCCCTCACAAGGGCAGCGGACCGGCTGATCGTCGCCGGGGTCGCGCCCAAGCCCAGGAAGGACGGCTCGGAAGCCCGCCCGGCCAATTGCTGGCACGTGGTCGTCGAACGGGCGATGGCGGCGCTCGGAGCCGAGGCGGCGGACCATGGAAGATGGGGTTCCGGACTCGTTCACGGCTCGGCCAGGTCCGGAAAGCCGAGGAAGGGGAAGAAGACGCCGCTCACGCCCGTCCTCGTTCCTGAGTGGGCCCTTAGAGCCGCGCCGCCCGAATCGCGGCCTCCGCGGCCGCTCGCACCTTCGGCGATTGCTGTCGATGACGAGAGCGCTCCTCCGCCGAGCGAGGCGATGCGCGCTGCAGCGCTCCGGGGCACGTGGATCCACCAGCTCCTCGAACGCTTGCCGGGGGTGGAGGAGGACATCCGCCGCGAAGCGGCCGATCGCTGGCTCGAGCGCTTTGCGCAAATCTCCGACGCGTCGATGCGCTCTGAAATCGTCGAGCAGGTTTGCTCGATCATCGCCGATGCGCGATTCTCCCCTCTGTTCGGCGAGGGATCATTGGGCGAAGCACCGCTCGCCGCGACTTTGCCAGATGGCCGGGTAATCGCCGGGACCGTCGATCGACTGCTCGTCGAGCACGACCGGATCCTGGTGATCGACTTCAAGACGGGCCGTGTGCCGGATAGCGACGGCGCGATCCCGCTGGCCCACCGTGCCCAGATGAATGCCTACACAGAGGCGCTGGAGGTCATTTTTCCGGGGCGCGACGTCCGCGCGGCCCTGCTTTACACGGCCGGTCCCAAACTGATTGAAGTCGTGGCTTGAGAGCGGGGAGGGGAGCGCCCATATGGATGTTAACTTTTGATCCCCTGCCAGGAGAATTGTCCGCCATGGCCACCAAGACCGTCACCGATCAGAGCTTTGCCAACGACGTCCTCGGCGCCGATGGGCCCGTTCTCGTCGATTTCTGGGCGGAATGGTGCGGCCCGTGCCGAATGATCGCTCCGGCGCTCGAAGAGATCGCGAACGACCTCGGCGACAAGCTCACTGTCGCCAAGCTCAACATCGACGAGAACCCGGACACTCCTGGACGCTATGGCGTGCGCGGAATCCCGACGATGCTCCTGTTCAAGGGCGGCCAGCCGGTCGCGCAGAAGGTCGGAGCTGCGCCGCGGAGCCAGATCCAGCAGTGGGTCGAGAGCAATCTCGACGCGGCGCCGCAGTCGGGCGCCGCCTGAGCCCGAGACGAGCTCACTCGGGCGGCTCGGTTCCCTCGAGCCCCCGGGTATCGGGCCTGAATCTCTCGTGCCGGGGGAGTTCGTCCTTCGGCTCGAACCAGGCGATCCGGCTACCCCAGAAAATGTGAAAAGCTGGGGAAATCCTTTCCGGCTCGTCGAGCGTCGCCACGCTGAAATCGACTGTTTCGGGTTGATGGTCGACCTTCATCAGGAAGGGCGTTCCGCATTCCCCGCAAAATTCGCGGTGCCCGAAGGATGAGGATCTCACCGAGCGGATCCTGTCCGCTCCCTTGGTCCACAGGAAATCGCCGTCGGGGACACTCGCGAACACCATCGCCGGTGCGCCGCTGTTCAGC
>DASZYL010000224.1:0-13499 GCA_035545385.1 Sphingomicrobium sp.
CAGCTCTTCTGCCCGTGCCAGATCGCCGAATAGCCGAGCGACTCGATCGCTTCGCGCGGGAACTGCTCGTCGGTGCACTTCAGCTCCTGAAGGCCGGCGATGTCCGGTTGATATTCCTCGAGCCAGCGGGTCAGCACGTGCAGCCGCGAGTTGATCCCGTTGATGTTGTAGGTCGCGATCCTCAAGCGCCGTTTCGCCATGGCTCAGGAACAATCTGCCGCCGTTTGGGTTCTATTGCCGTGCTTCGGGTCCACCGAGGCGTGTCTCCGGGGCGGAACCCGGGCCGAAAGGTCCGCGGATCGGCTTCGTCGATGGCGCGATACGTGGAGGAAGCATGGAGAGCCCCGTCAGGCCACAAGCCTGTCGGGGCTCATTTTCGAGGCGCACCCGCGAGTCGCCGGACTTGTGCACCGAGTCGTCCACCGAATCCCCCACAGTTATCTTCTTGTTCGGGTCATTTAGGGCTGGAACAACCGTCGCGGCGGTGTATTGTTGTTTTGTGCTTAGGGAGTCGCAAGACGAACTAAGCATGGTGCCCCGGCAGGGTCAAACCTGCCGGGGCTACTCGTATGTGGGCTAGAGCGCTCCAGGCCTCGCCTCTCCAAGCTTCAGACGCTTCGACCGGTCCGGAAGCGGATATTTGTTTCCGTTGGCGCAGTTGAAGAGGAGAACGCGCTCGTCCTTCTCCACCAGCCCTTTGCCAAGCGCCTTGCGCCACCCGGCGAGCACCGCGCCTCCTTCGGGGCAGAGGAGGAAGCCGTCCTCCCGGGCGGCGTCCTCGACTGCTTCGAGGATCGCATCTTCGCTGACCGCGATCGCTGCCCCGCCGCTTTCGCGCACCGCCCGAAGGATCAGGAAATCACCAACCGCCTTGGGCACCCGGATCCCGGTCGCGATCGTCGCTGCGTCCTCCCACCGCTCGGCAAATTCCTCGCCGCGCTCGAAAGCACGGACCATGGGCGCGCAGCCCTCGGCCTGGACCGCGTACATCCGCGGCCGCTTCGATCCGATGAGGCCGAGCGCTTCCAGTTCCTCGAACGCTTTCCACATGCCGATGAGGCCAGTGCCGCCGCCGGTCGGATAGAAGATCGCATCGGGAAGCTCCCAGCCGAACTGCTCGGCGAGCTCCAGTCCCATCGTCTTCTTCCCCTCGATCCGATAGGGCTCTTTGAGGGTGGAGAAGTCGAACCATAGCCCATCGGCCGCTCCCTTTCCGACCAGCGCTCCACATTCGTCGATCTGGCCGTCGGCGACATAGACCCTGGCGCCATAAGCAGCGGTCTCGGTGACGTTGATCGCGGGCGTTTCCGAAGGGCAGATGACGATGGTCTCAATGCCTGCGCGGGCGCCATAAGCGGCGAGCGCCGCGCCCGCGTTGCCGTTTGTCGGCATGGCGATCCGATCGATCCCGAACTCTTTCGCCATGGTCACGGCCATCGCCAGGCCGCGCGCCTTGAAAGAACCGGTCGGAAGCCGCCCTTCGTCCTTTACGAACAAGGACGAGCTTCCGTCTCGAGCCGCCACCCTTGAGAGCGGCAGGATCGGGGTTTCCGGCTCGCCGAGGCTGACGGGCTCGCCGTCGAAGGGAAGGATCTCGCGCCATTTCCACATGCCGGACCCACGATTGGCGATGCTGTCGCGAGTGAGTGTCCGCCTCGCGGCCTCGAGATCATAGCGGACCAGAAGTGGCTTTCCGGCCTTGCTGAGATTGTGCGGACGTGATGCTTCGTATCGCTCGCCTGTCAGCGAGCATTCGAGGTGGGTTACGTTCATGCGCTAACAGTCACTGTGGTGGGCGGGATGGTCGCGTTCGACCTGGATGGTGCAATGCTCGATGTGGAACCTGTCATGAAGAAGCGCGCGGGCAGCTTCGAGGAGGACGTCGGGATGATCGGCCTGCGCAGTGACGATATGGGCCGTCAGCGCAGTCTCGGTCGTGCTCAACGGCCAGATATGGAGGTCGTGCACGCCTTCGACGCCCTCGAGCTCGGAGAGCGCGACTGCAACCTCGTCGACGTCGATGCCCTTGGGAACTCCGGCAAGCGTCATCCAGGTCGATTCCTTGAGGAGACCGACGCTGCTCCAAAGGATGACCACGGCGACGGCGAGGCTCATCGCCGGGTCGACCCATTGCTGGCCGGTCCACAGGATCACGAGCCCGGCAATGACGACCGCGAGCGAAACCAGGGCGTCTGCGGCCATGTGCAGGTAGGCGCCCTCGATATTGAGGTCGCGCTCGCGTCCCCTTGCAAAGAGCAGCGCCGTGACCCCGTTGATGATGACCCCGGTCCCGGCGACGATCATCACCATTCCGCCTTCGGTTGCGGAGGGATGGAATAGCCGCCTCACGGCCTCGGCGCCGATTGCTCCGACGGCGACGAGAAGGAGGAGCGAGTTGGCGAGCGCCGCGAGGATCGGCGCCTTCTTCAATCCATAGGTGAACCGCGGCGAGGCCGCCCGCCGAGCCATGATCGCCGCGCCCCAGGCGAGGATCAGTCCGAGGACGTCGGAAAGATTGTGCCCCGCATCAGCCAGCAAGGACATGGAATTGGCAAGAAAGCCGAAGACGACCTCCGCCACGACGAAGCCGATGTTGAGCGCGATACCGATCGCAAACGCCCGTCCGAAGCTCGCCGGCTCATGGGAGTGGTCGTGACCATGGGAATGAGCGTGCACGATTGGAGCCCTAGCCGAGGCCCGCCACTGAACTCAAACCCTGTCCGACAAGCTTCAGTTCAGCCGGAGTCGAACGAAAGCCATGGCCCCGATCGGGTTGGCCCCTCCGTAGAGCGGCTCGAGGGCGCCTGGGAGAAAGTTGAGTGATGCGAGCCCGCCAGCTCCGAGCGAGAGATGACCGGCTATCCTCCAATCCCGTATGACGCCAACCGAGACCTTCCCCACCCGGTACGCCGGGCCCTCGGGCACATCGAGCAATTCCCGGTTCTCGATCCATTCCGCGCGCGAGAAGATCGTCCAGTCGGAGTGCCTGATCGAGGCCTCGGCCGCAATTGCATCGTCATTCTTTCCCGCGCTCGACTTGCGTCCCCAGGCGAGCGTTGCCGCCGCATGCCAGCCCGGCGCGACGTCCTTCGCGAAAAGCGCGCTCGCCGACCAGCGGGTCTGGTCGATCCCTCTTTCGAGCTGTTCGGGATCCGTGAGGTGCGCCCAGCTCCCCTGAAGCGAAAGCGATTTCGAAGGATTGAAGGAGAGGCGAAGAGAGGAGGAGTCCAACGCTCCCGTCTCGATATTCCATCGATGCTGGTCGGGCTCCCGCCCGTTGAACCGGCTCGCTTCCAGCTTGACGTTGCCGAGCACGAGTCCCGCGGTCACGACCCCGAACGTGATGTGCGTCGAATCCAGCCAATGATGGGTGATTGGGGCCTCCGGCGAATCGAGGATCGACTCGCGGTGCATGAAGGCAGGGGGGCCGAATGCAGGCTCTCCAGGAAGCCCCGCGTACAGGAAAAGACTGCTCTTCGACGAGATGTCCGTCGATAGAGAGGCCGAGATTTCCATGAAGAAGTCGTGCGGATGCTGGCGGTCGACGAGGCGGTCGTGGCCGTTCGCAGTCTCGCCGCTCGCGAGCAGCAGCGGATAGCCTTTCGGCCCCATGAGCGGCTCGGGGCTAACCATCGCTTTCAATTGCAGCGTTCCCGTCCCCAGCGGCCTTCTCGCCATTCCCATGAGCATACCGCTTGCAAAGGCCTTGCTGGCGCCCCGCGACCCCGCCTGCTGGTCGTAGACGAGGTTCACGAGGCCATGCGCCATCAGCATCCACTCGCCGCTCATCACGTGAATCCCGGCCTCGTCGCTCGCGTCGGGCTGCCACGAGGTTCCCGAGCTTTCACGCTCCATCGGGTAGCTTCCGAGGGCGCCCGTCATTGCCATGGCGTGCATCGCATGGTCACCGCCCGGCATCTCGATCCTGTCCATCCGACCCATGTCCATGGCGCCCCGGTCCATGGTCATTGGTTTCGCCGGTGCTGTCGCCGATTGAGGCTGCGAAGGCATCGACATCCCCTGGTGCTCGACCGGCATGGCTCCTGCGCCTTGCCCGGTCGGGGGCGAGGCCGTCTTGTGCCCCGCGGTCGTCTTTGCCTTCTTCGCCGCCTCTTCCTTCTTCGCCGCCTCTCTCTTTTTCACCGACGTGCTGGAAGTCTTCCTCGGCGTCTTCGAGTGGGCCGGCATCGCCATTCCCGGCATATTCATCTGCGCCGCCAAGGGTGCAGGGATGTTGGTGAGCGCGAACGCGCTCGCCGCCACGAACAATCTCAATTTCACTTGGGAGCAACCTCCAGGAAGGAGAGGCGCCGTCGTTCGACGCCCCTCCCCACTTCCTTCTTCAGCTATTCGCCTGAATGATCCTTCTGCTCGGCATGGCCCTCATGCTTGGCGGCCATGTCCTTGCAGCAGTGTTTGCAACAATCGGCTGGTGCGGAAGGATGCCCTCCCGCTTCGCCGTGCATTGCGTGCTCCGCCATCGCCCCCGAAGGAGCCGGCGCGGCATTGGGCTGAGCGGCGGCAAGCGCCGTCGCAGCGATCATGATGATCATTTCAAATCTCCTGAATTCGAATGAACCAAAAAGTCGGAAATTCAGGAGCGCTTCGGAGGCGGCGTGGCGGTGTCGGGATGAAGACCGTGAAGAACCTGCGCCAAGGCTGGTTGAAACGGGATCGGGGGAAAGGAGGGCTGCTCGTCCCTAGGCTCTTCAACCGCGGGAAGCGCGGCCGAGCAGGCCATTGTGCATTCGCCAAGCCCGCCTTTTGGCTGGTGCTTGGCGGTTCCCTCGTCGCAATGGCCCATCGCCATTCCCATCATGGAAGGCTCGTGGGCGACGGCTGGAGCCGCCGTCATTGACAACGGCATCAAGAATACCGCGATAAGGGTCACGAGCCTGACGAGCGCCGATTGCACCAGCGGAACATAGCCGCTCACAGCCGCATCATCCAGACTGCGACCCGCGATCACCACGAGATTCTGGGTCAAGGAGACCAATCCGAGCGGCACGTTTCTCGAGCCCCCGACGCAGGCGCAGTTGAGTTCGCGCTTGCCGATATGGACGGCCTTGAACAGGGGCCGACACGTCTCAATGCTCCTTAAGAATAGAGTCTCGTCGGCACTCGTTTAGCGGCCGTACCATGGTACGAGGTCAAGGGGGCGTGCCCGGGAGCGTGTCCGGCGCCGGCTTCGACTGCCATTGGAAGCTGCGCTAAGCCCCTGGTCCAAAGTCACCCGGGGACCATTTTGATGCTCTATCTCGCAATCAAGGCCGGCCTTTCCGGCATCATCATCGCGATCGTCTCGGAAGTGGCCAAGCGCTATCCCGGTTTCGGTGCGCTGATCGCCTCACTTCCACTCGTCTCGGTCCTCGGCATGATCTGGCTGTGGCACGACAAGCCCGACGTTCCCAACATGGCGGCGCATGTCGAGGCCACCTTCTGGTTCGTCCTTCCCTCGCTCCCGATGTTCCTCTTGATGCCTGCGCTCCTTCGCCACGGCGTCGGCTTTTGGCCATCGCTGGCGATTGGCTGTGCGCTGACGATCGCGCTCTACCTGCTGATGACCTGGGCTGGTCCGAGATTCGGGCTGAAACTCTAGGGATGAAAAGAAAGGGGCGGTCCGGGAAGGGGATCCGGACCGCCCCTCGGCAGCGCGTCTGGGGAGCGAACCGCGCTGGAAAAATTCAGATGTCGATCCCGGCAGCGATCGCTTCGAGCTTGCGGACCCTCTCCTTGAGGTCCGCCATCTCGATCCGGCCCGTCGCGGGAGGAAGTCCTCGCTCGCCGGCGACCTGGGTCAGCTCCATCTTCTTCAGCTCGAGCCATCCGTTCCAGGCTCTCAGCGCGGCGAGACCAATGCCGGCAAGCCCGACGATGATGCTCGCGCTGAGGACTACAAGAGTCACCGGTTCCATCACTTCTCCTCCTGGCGGAGCGCTTCAATTTCGCGCGCCAGCTCTTCGTTCTGACTGTTGATGTGATGATCGATCGCCATCAGCCGACGGTCGGTCTCGTCGAGCTCGGTGCGCATCGCGTGAACGGTCGGCTTGCGCTTCGAGACCAGGTCCATCCGGTCGAAATCGCTCATTCGGCTGTCACCGATGGTCGAACGCTTCTTCTGGACCGCGAGATAGATGCCGATGCCGCAATAAGCGAGCAGGGTCAGCTTGAAGCTGAGAAAGATCGCCGCGGCAACGAACGCGATTCGGATGAATGTCGGGTCGATCCCGCTGATCCCGCCGAGCGTCGAGCAGACGCCCGCGATCTTCGCGTCCTTCCGATCGAGCGAATACGGGTAAATCTTTCGTGCCATCGTCATTGTTCCCCTTCCCTTTCTTAGTTCACTCGCGCCTTCAGCGCGGACTTCATCGCTTCGAGCTCGGCGTCGATCGCCTCGGACGCCCGAAGCTGGTCGATCTCGTCCTCGAGGCTGCTGATGCCGAGCGCCTCGCAACGCCCTTCGGCGAAGTCGGCGCGCCGTTCGAGAAGCTCGAACTTGGCGAAGGCATCGAGAGCCCGGCTTCCGTGCATCGCCTCTCGAGCCTTGGCCCGGGTGACCGCGCTCTCGAACCGCGCGCAGATCGCGTTCTGCCGGGCGCGGGCCTCACGAAGCTTCGCCTGGAGCTTGCCGATATCGGCCTCGTAACCGCGAAGCACCTGTTCCATCTGGTCAAGCTCGCCGCGAAGGCTGTCGGCCATCTCTCCGGCCTTCTGCCGTTCGACGAGCGCCGCCTTGGCAAGGTCCTCTCGGTCCTTGCTGAGCGCGAGCTCCGCCTTGGCTGTCCAGTCCGACTGGAGCTCGTCGAGCCTGGTCACGGCCCGACGCATCTCCTTGATGTCGGCAATCGAGCGGGCAGCGGTTGCCCGGACTTCGACCAGCGTTTCCTCCATCTCGAGGATGATCATCCGGATCATCCGCGCCGGGTCTTCGGCCCGGTCGAGAAGCTCGGTCATGTTCGCCGCGAATATGTCACGTGCGCGGCTGAACACTGGTCCGCTGAGCCAGCCGGCGACCGGGGCGAAACGCCCGCTCTTCGGCTCGGTCTCGACCTCGATCAGGCGAGGGGTGCGGACCGGGACCTTGGCTTCAAGAACTTCGAGTTCAGGCATTGACGGAGACCTTCACGGTATTGGCATTGGCCTGGGCCGGGCCGACGGCTGCGCCGATCGCGATGGTGCTCATGGCGAGCGCCGCTGCGATCGCGACGAGGGTGCGGGTGAAAGGCGACTGCGACGACATTTGATCTCTCCTTTTTCGCCGGCCGTTCGTTTCCGGGGCCGACGCCAACTAGCTAATCAAGGAGCGTGCCAATCCCGGAAAACTAAGGAAAATCGTCAGTGGCGCACGGGAGTTGGCGCATTTCGCGACCAAGACTTGGGAGATTTTGCCAACGATCGATTGGGAACATTCGCCACGTCCCCGGCGCTCTTGCGCTTACGGATGGACGAAGGAGTTTCGAGGGATGATCGGTAAGCTATTGGGTGCGTGGCTGGGCGAGAAGATCGCGGGCGAGCATCAAGGCGCGAAAGGCGCCATCCTCGGTTATGGCGCTGCCTCGCTTGCGAAGCGAAGCGTGCCGGCCCTTGCGGCGGTCGCGCTTGGCGGATGGGCGCTCAAGAAGTGGCGCAGGAAGCGCCGCTCCAACCCCACTTATCCCTCGGACGCGCCGGTTTCCTGATCCCCGCCCTCGGGCGGGTTTTCGAAATAAGGCTCGACCGTGCCCGAGAGCTTGATCGTCATCGGCTGGCCATAGCGGTCGCGGCTGCGCCCGGCCGCGACCCTGATCCACCCTTCGGAGATCGAATATTCAATGACGTTGGTCTTTTCCTGGCCGTTGAACTTGATCCCGACGCCGCGGGAAAGCAGCGCTTCGTCGAAGAACTCGCTCCTGGGATCGAGCGAGAGTCGGTCGGGAGGTGTGTCGCTGTTCTGGTCGGCCATGCCGGCCGCATTAGCCAGCGCGCCCTCCCCTCGCAACTTCAGGGTGCGCGCTGAACCTTGATCTGGCTGACGCTGCCATCGTCGTGGCTGACCACGAAGACGGTGCCATAATCCTCCTCGGTCAAGCTGACGGGCTGCTTGCCGCCGAACCTCGCGACGAGATCGCCGACCGTGTTGCTGTGGCCTACCACCAGCACCGCCCCCCTGATCGAATCGACGGTCGCGATCAGCGCTTGCGGATTATCCGGATCATAGGTCCTGATCTTGATCTTGAGCCTCGAAGCGAGCGGCTCGGCGGTTTCCATTGCGCGGCGCGTAGGAGTCGCGAAAATGGCCTTGATCCCGCTCTTGGCGAGGAGATCCGACAAGGCCTTCGCATTGGCCCTCCCTTCGCTCGAGAGGGGCGGGTCGCTCCCGTCCGCCTTCTGGAGGTGACGCATCACGAAGATGGTATCGGCCGCATAGGCGGCGACGGACGTGGACGTTGCGAGGAAGAGCGCAACGAGGAAGGCGAAGAACCTCTGCATGAAACGGGCGTTTCGCGCGCTTCGAGACCCTGTGCAAAGCGATTTTCGATGAGCGGCCAGGCGGCGCCCGACAATCCCTTCGAAATCCGATGTAAAGTATACTTTACTCCGCCAGTTGCCGCCTCGGCCAGTCAGGACTAAGCGCTCGCTCGACCATGAGCGACAAGGACCCATCGCTGCGCCGCAACGCACCTCGCCTGGCGTTGCACGTTCCCGAGCCGGCATTCCGACCGGGCGACACGCCTGACTTTTCGTCACTGAAGATCCCGGGAGCCGGCGAGGCACCGCGCCCCGACAGCAGCGTGGCCGCGTCCGAGACCTATCCGCTGACCTCCGCGCTCGTCCGGGTCCTTGGCGAGGACAACAAGGCAATTGGCGCATGGGATCCGAAGCTCGATTCCGACTCCTTGCTCAAGATGCTCCGTGACATGGTCACCGTTCGGATCTTCGACGACCGCATGTACCGCGCCCAGAGGCAGGGGAAGACCAGCTTCTACATGAAGTGCACGGGCGAGGAGGCGATCGGAGTGGCGGCGGCAGCCGCGCTCGACAGGGACGACATGCACTTCCCGACCTACCGCCAGCAGGGACTGCTCGTGGCGCGCGGCTATCCGCTGACGGAAATGATGTGCCAGATCTATTCGAACAGGGGCGACAAGCTTCACGGCCGCCAGCTCCCGATCATGTATTCGGACAAGGCGCACGGCTTCTTCTCGATTTCCGGGAACCTCGGCACGCAATTTCCGCAGGCGGTCGGGTGGGCGATGGGCGCTGCGATCAAGGGCGACAGCCGGATCGCAATGGGCTGGATCGGAGACGGCGCCACCGCGGAGGGCGACTTCCACAGTGCGATGACCTTCGCCGCAGTCTACAACGTCCCGGTCGTCCTCGCGACGGTGAACAACCAGTGGGCGATCTCGAGCTTCTCGGGCATCGCCGGAGCCGAGCGCGCCACCTTCGCCCAGCGCGCGGTCGGCTACGGAATTGCGGGGCTCCGGGTCGACGGCAATGACGCGCTCGCCGTCTACGCGGCCACAAGCTGGGCGGCCGAACGCGCGCGCTCGAACAACGGACCGACATTGATCGAGTTCTTCACCTACCGTGCGGAGGGGCACTCGACCTCGGACGATCCATCCGGATATCGCCCGACGAACGAAGCGAAGCTGTGGCCGCTCGGAGACCCGATCGAGCGCCTGAAGGCCCATTTGGTCGCGATCGGCGAATGGGACGAAGAGCGCCACTCGGCGATGAGCGCCGAGTGCGACGCCAATGTCCGCGCCGCCCAGAAGGAGGCCGAGAAGCTCGGGATCCTTCCGCAGCAGGGCAAGGACAATATCGAGAGCATGTTCGAGGACGTCTATGCCGACGTGCCCTGGCATCTCGCCGAGCAGCGCGACCAGGCCCTGAATGAGGGGCGCGACTGATGCCGACCTTCAACATGATCCAGGCGCTGAACGACGCCCACAAGGTCATGATGGCGCGCGACGAGGACGTCGTCGTCTTCGGCGAGGACGTGGGATTCTTCGGCGGGGTTTTCCGCGTGACCGAGGGTCTCCAGAAGCAGTTCGGCAAGACGCGCGTGTTCGATACCCCGATCAGCGAGGGCGGAATCATCGCGACCGCGGTCGGCATGGCCTGCTATGGCCTGAAACCGGTCATCGAGATCCAGTTCGCCGACTACATCTATCCCGGCTACGACCAGATCGTGAGCGAGGTCGCCAAGATCCGCTATCGAACCGCCGCCGAATGGACGATGCCGATGGTCATCCGGACGCCCTATGGCGGGGGCATCTTCGGCGGCCAGACCCATAGCCAGTCGCCCGAATCGCTCTTCACCCACATCGCCGGGCTGAAGGTCGTGATCCCATCCAACCCCTATGACGCCAAGGGGCTCCTCATCGCCGCTATCGAAGATCCCGACCCGGTCGTCTTCTTCGAACCCAAGCGGATCTACAACGGGCCCTTCGACGGACATCACGACCGTCCCGTCAAGCCCTGGTCGAAGCACCCCGCGAGCGAGGTCCCCGAAGGTTACTACAAGGTGCCGATCGGCAAGGCCTCGATCGTCCGCGAAGGCCAGGACCTGACGATCCTTTCCTATGGGACAATGGTCCACGTCGCGCTCGCGGCGGTGGAGGAGCAGGGACTTGATGCGGAGGTCATCGACCTTCGAACCCTCGTTCCCCTTGACCTCGACACCATCGAGGAGTCGGTGAAAAAGACCGGGCGCTGCCTCGTTGTCCACGAGGCGCCCCGAACCAGCGGGTTCGGCGCCGAGCTGGTTGCCCTCGTCCAGGAGCGATGCTTCTACCATCTCGAAGCCCCGGTCGAGCGCGTGACCGGCTGGGACACGCCATATCCCCATGCTTACGAATGGGCCTATTTTCCTGGCCCGAAGCGCATGAAGCGCGCCCTGGAGAAAGTGATGGCCGACTGATGGCTCGCTACGAATTCAAGCTCCCCGACATCGGCGAAGGCATCGCCGAAGCGGAGATCGTCGCCTGGCACGTGAAGGTCGGCGACATAATCAGTGAGGACCAGCAGATCGCCGACATGATGACCGACAAGGCGACGGTCGAGATGGAAAGCCCGGTTGCAGGCAAGGTGCTCGAGCTCGCCGGCGAAGTGGGTGACCAGGTGCCGATCGGATCGGTCCTCGCGGTCATCGAAACCGAAGGCGCGGACCGCTCAGCCGAGCCGGTCGAGGACAGCAAGGACGAGCGGCCGCTCGCTGACGGCGCGGTCGATCCCACGCCGGAACAGGCCGAAGAGATCCCGGTCGTCGCGACGAGGGAGGTCGAAGACTCTCCAAGGCCAGCGCCTACTCCACGGGTCGAGCCCGAGCTCGCAGTGAAGGAACCCTCTTCGGGACATGTCCTCGCCTCGCCCGCAGTGCGCGCTCGGGCCCGTGATCTCGGGATCGACCTCGCCCAGGTGAAAACTGCATCGGACCGGATCCGCCACTCCGATCTCGACGCCTACCTCCTCTATAACGGCGGGACCGTGTCGAGCCGTCCGGCAGCCCCGCGCAAGGACGAGGCGATCAAGGTCGTGGGCCTCAGGCGCAAGATCGCCGAGAACATGGCCGAGGCAAAACGCCGGATTCCTCATTTCACCCTGGTCGAGGAATTCGACGTGACAGCGCTCGAGGAAACACGAGCAATGATGAACAAGGACCGCGGCTCCAACCCAAAGCTGACCGTGCTCCCATTTCTCATCACCGCGATGTCGAAGGCGCTCGCCGAATGGCCGATGCTGAACGCGACCTATGATGACGAAGCCAATGTCGTCACGAGGAGCGGGTCCGTGCACATGGGCATGGCGACTCAGACGCCGAACGGGCTCATGGTCCCGGTCATCCGCAATGCCGAGACCCTGAGTGTCTGGCAGATCGCCTCGGAAATCCTTCGCCTCTCGGACGCCGCGCGTACCGGCAAGGCAGCCCGCGAGGAATTGACGGGCTCGACGATCACGATCTCGAGCCTGGGTCCAATGGGCGGAATTACCTCGACCCCGGTGATCAACCGGCCCGAGGTCGCGATCATTGCCGTCAACAAGCTCGAAGAGAAGCTCGTTCCCATCGACGGCGAGATCGAGATCAGGAAGCGCATGAACCTGTCGCTCTCGTGCGACCACCGCGTGGTCGACGGATGGGATGCCGCGAGCTTCATGCAGGCGCTGAAGGGCCTGGTCGAAAACCCGCTTCGGCTGCTCTCTGCCTAGGGTTTCACGTCGCGGGGACCCCGGGCGGCGATCCTTTCCAAGGCGCAGGGCTGACGAGAGCTAGGCGAGCGCCCTCGCCTTCGCGCTCTTCGCGAAGTGGCCCCCGATCAGAAAGCGGGCCTGGAGCCTAGTCCTTTTTCTTGCCGAGCTCTCGCCAGCTCTTCTCGTGGACCTCGACGCCGAACTTGTCGGCGGCTTTGCGGATTCGCTTCCAGGCCTCGTCGCGCTCGTGGTCGCTGACGCCTTCGACCTGGTCGAAGCGCGCGATCGCGTTCCGCACATGGCTCGCGTCGTTCAGCGGTTCCTTGCGCTCCTTGGGAAAAGCATATTTGCTGTCCTCCAGTTCCTGCCGGTCTTTCGCGTCGAGTTCGCTCATGATTTCGCTCCTTCAGGACCGACAACGCTTGTTGCGCGCCGCCGGTCCATGAATTTGCCTGAAAATCAGGCGGCGAGGCGCACCGTCTCTCCGATCGCGAGCTTGATCGACTCCTCGCGCTGGTCAGGGCTGATGTTGAGGCCGTCGGCTGCAACGAACTGTGGCTCGACGCCAATGAAGTTGAAGACACCGCGGAGATAGGTTTCGAGATGCTCGAGCGCCGCCGCCGGCGATCCTGCGTTGTAATAGCCGCCGCGTGCGAGCGCGATGATCACGCGCTTTCCATTGGCGAGACCCTCGGGACCGCTCTCTGTGTAGCGAAAGGTCTTCCCGGCGACGAGGATCCGGTCGATCCACGACTTGAGTTGGGTCGGAAGCGTGAAGTTGTACATCGGCGCCCCGATGACGACCGTGTCGGCCGCAAGAAACTCCTCGAGCACCGAGCTGTCCGCGAAAGCGTCGAGGGTAAGGTGGGGGAGCGGGTCAGCGGCAAGGTCGCGATAGACGCGTTCAGCGCCACCATTCTCAATCGTCAGCTGGTCGACGATCGAACTGCTGATCGCGCGGCTCGCGCTCTTCTCGCCATTGATGCTGGCGTCGATGTGAAGGATGGTCACTATTGCCTCCTTGGTATGGATTTGTTACTGAGGCACCCTAAATAACCACCAGCGAATCGCCCGCAAGAACGCACATTTTTGTGGCCCGAGAACAAGTTTGTGGTGCGGGAACATGGAGGTGACCGGAAGTTCCAATGAAGGATCCAAGCAACCCCGTATGCCGCACGATCAGCACCCTCTTGTCCCGCATCGGAGACAAGTGGACAGTACTCGTCGTGCAAACGCTCTCATCGGGATCCAGGCGGTTCAACGAGCTCCGGCGGGAAATCCCGAGCGTCTCGCAGCGCATGCTCACGCTCACCCTGCGCAACCTC
>DASZYL010000225.1:0-14191 GCA_035545385.1 Sphingomicrobium sp.
GAGCGCCATCATCACGACAGGCTCAGCCTTTCGCCGCGCTGAAATACCGTGCGTCCTGTCATGGACAACGGCCCATCACAGCCTTCAACGTTGCGCGGGAGTCCCGAATAGGTCAGCACGTCCATTGGGGAATGACCGTCATCCTTTAAGGTTGGGCGCGCCGGTTCCTGTACAGAGCCCCTAAGCGATTGCGTGCGAACAAAATGCTTGCGGCCGGCGAGGTGTATCACCACATCAACACGCATGGTCACAGGGCGGCAATTTCGACAGTTCATCAACAAGCCGGTCATTGAATGGTCGCTGCTTGCGCTTGGGATTACCCTTCTCGTCATCTCCCCCCTGGTCGGGGCCATACCCGGGCCTGGGGGAATCATCGTCGCCGGGATCGGGCTCGCTCTCGTCTTGAAGGCGAGCATGTGGGCCAAGCGGCGCTACGTGAAATTCAAGCGCTGGCAGCCCAAGGCCGGGCGCTGGGCCGATCGTGCCCTCCGCCGCCGAAGCGCGAAGCGGCGCGACGAGCTTCGAAAGGCCGCGAGAAACGGCCCCGGCAATTGACTTCGCCGCTTAGCTCTTCTATCGGCGCGCACGACAGCGGCTGCCTCTTGGGCGGCCCTTTTTCTTTCGAATTTAGAGGCATGAGCGATGAAGCGCACCTTCCAGCCGAGCAATCTCGTCCGCAAGCGGCGTCACGGGTTCCGCACCCGCATGGCGACGGTGGGCGGTCGCAAGGTGCTGAACGCCCGCCGCGCTCGCGGCCGCAAGAAGCTCAGCGCCTAGCCACAATCCGCAAGCGCGCGGATTTTCTTGCCGCGAACGGCGGCATGCGCGCGACCACTCCCGGCTTCGTGCTCCTCGTCCGTGACCGCAAGGATTCGGACCCCTCGATACGCGTCGGTTTCACGGTCACCAGGAAGATCGGCGGAGCGGTGGTCAGGAACCGCATGAAAAGGCGGTTTCGGGCGCTTGCTCGCGAGATCCTACCGGTGAAGGGTTTCCGAGGCGCCGACCATGTGATGATCGGACGCGGCAAGGGCATCGAGCGGGACTTCGGACTGCTTCGTTCCGAGCTCCAGGGCGCACTCGACCGGTTGCGCAGGTCATGATCGGGCGGCTCATGATCCTCGGAGCAAAGGCGTGGCAGAAGGGCCCGTCCCAGATCCTTCCGCCAAGCTGCCGATACCAGCCGAGCTGCTCGGCCTATGCGATCACCGCGATCGAGCGCTATGGGGCTGCTCGCGGGGGCTGGATGGCGCTGAAGCGAATCTGCCGATGCCACCCCTGGGGCGGCCAGGGCCATGACCCCGTACCTTGAGGATTTGAGATTTGAGCGACAACAAGAACCTGGTCCTTGCGGTGGTGCTGAGCCTGCTCGTCCTGCTCGGCTGGACGTGGGCGGCGAACAAATATTTCCCGACCGCAAACCCGCCGAGCACCAAGGTGGTGAACGGCAAGACCGAGCCGGTCCAGCAGGCGCAGCCGCAGCCTAGCGCTCCGACCAGCGCCAGGACGCCGGTTCAATCGCTTTCCGCGGCGCTCGCTTCATCGCCTCGGGTTGCGATCCGTACGCCGTCCCTCATGGGATCGATCAATCTCAGGGGTGCCCAGATCGACGACCTGCTCCTCGTCAACGAGAAGCAGACGATCGCCCCCAACTCGCCGCCGGTCAGGCTCCTCTCGCCCCTGGGAACTCCCAACGCCTACATCGCCGAATTCGGCTGGACCGCCGAAGGCGCCCAGGCTCCGACGCTCGAGACGATGTGGACTGCAGACGGCAAGGAACTCGCGCCGGGCCGTCCCGTGACCTTGAGCACGCAGATGCCCGACGGCACCCGCTATCAGCTGAAGTTCGCTGTCGACGAAAATTTCCTCTTCACGGTCGAGCAGAGCGTCGCCAACGGCACTGGCCGGCCGATCATTGTTCGGCCGACTGGCCTCGTCAGCCGCGCCACCAAGTCGCAGGACGTCGACAGCTGGACCAACCAGGTCGGCCCGATCGGGGTGTTCGACGACAAGCCCAATTACGAGGTCAACTGGAAGGACCTCGACGAGGGCAAGACCGAGACCTTCAGCAACGTCCCGGGCTGGCTCGGCTTCACCGACAAATATTGGCTGACCGCTCTTGCCCCGATCGGCACGATGACCGGCGAATTCCAGAAGGGCCACAACGGCGGCTACCAGGCCGATTATTCGCTGAGCCCGTCGAGAGTTGCTCCTGGCCAGGTCCTGACGTCAAAGGCGCGCTTCTTTGCAGGCGCGAAGGAAAAGCCACTCCTCAACCGCTATGAGCAGGCGGGGATTCCGAAGTTCAGCTACGCGATCGACTGGGGCTGGTTCCACTGGTTCATGATCCCGATCTTCGACTTGCTGCTCTTCCTCTTCAAGACGCTCGGCAATTTCGGTCTCGCGATCATCGGGCTCACGTTCATCGTGCGCGGGATCATGTTCCCGGTTGCCCACAAGCAGTTCCAGTCGATGGCTGCGATGCGCAAGCTCCAGCCCAAGATGAAAGCCATCCAGGAGCGCTTCAAGGACGACAAGCAGCGCCAGCAGCAGGAGATCCTCAAGCTCTACCAGGAGGAGAAGGTGAACCCCGCGGCAGGGTGCCTTCCGATCCTGCTCCAGATCCCGGTCTTCTACGCGCTCTACAAGGTGCTGCTGGTCAGCGTCGAAATGCGTCACCAGCCCTTCTTCCTATGGATCAAGGACCTTTCGGCTCCCGATCCGCTCACTCCGGTGAACCTCTTCGGGCTTCTTCACTTCACTCCGCCCGCTTTTCTCGCGATCGGCGTTCTTCCGATCCTCGTCGGAGCCACGCAGTGGCTCTCGATGAAGCTCAACCCGCAGCCGATGGACCCCGCCCAGGCGCAGGTCTTCGCGATCATGCCCTGGTTCCTTGTCTTCATCATGGCGCCGTTCGCGGCCGGACTTCAGCTCTACTGGATGACCAACAACCTGCTGACGATCGCCCAGCAATGGTTCCTCTACAGGAAGTACGGGCTCCACCTCAGCGACACTCACCCGGTGCACACATGAAGGACGAGTCGGACCAGGAACTGGCCGAGCAGGCGAGGAAGCTCTTCGCCGGGCCCATCGAGTTCCTGAAGTCCGCGCCGGAGCTCAAGTTCCTGCCCGACCCCGATGTCCCGGAAGTCGCCTTTGCCGGGCGATCGAACGTCGGAAAGAGCTCGCTCCTCAATGCGCTCACCAGCCGCAAGGCGCTCGCCCGGACATCCAATACGCCGGGCCGGACGCAGGAGCTCAATTTCTTCGACGTCGGCGAGCCCGTTCGACTGAGGCTCGTCGACATGCCCGGCTATGGCTTTGCCGAAGCACCCAAGGACCTCGTCAAGCGCTGGCGGTTCCTCATCAACGACTATCTGAGGGGCCGCGCCGTCCTCAAGCGCGCCCTCGTCCTCGTCGATTCGCGCCACGGCCTCAAGGAAGTCGACCGCGAGATGATGCGGATGCTCGACGATGCGGCGGTGAGCTACCACCTCGTTCTCACGAAGAGCGACAAGGTGAAGCCTTCGGCGCTTGGAGCGCTTTACGAGGCGACGATGGTCGAGGCGGCGAAACATCCCGCCGCTCATCCTTCGATCTTCACGACCTCGAGCGAAACCGGTAGCGGAATTGCCGAGTTACGAACGGCAATAGTCGAAGCAGCGACGACCTAGGAGAGCGGATTGCTCAAGCTCATCATCGGCAATCGGGCTTATTCGAGCTGGTCCATGCGCGGATGGCTCGCGGTTAAACAGTGCGGGGACAAGTTCGAGGAACTCGTCGTTCCGATGTTCGACGAGGACTGGGACAAGAAGCGCGAGGGAGATGAGTTCGCGCCGTCGCTCGGCAAGGTTCCGATCCTGTGGGACGGCGACATCGTCGTGTGGGACAGCATGGCGATCATCGAGTTCCTGTCCGACCGTTATGGAGATGCGCTCTACTGGCCCGAGGACGAAGGCGCCCGGGCGGTCGCGCGCTCGATGGCGGCGGAGATGCACTCGGGCTTTGCCAACTTGAGGCGCGAGCTTCCGATGAACGTTCGAAAGAGCTTCCCGCCAAAGACCTTGAGCGATCCGGTTCGCGAAGAGATCGACCGGGTGATGCAGCTCTGGGCGCAGGCTCGGGCACGCTGGGGCGGCACCGGCGACTATCTGTTCGGGAACTGGTGCGCCGCGGACATGATGTACGCTCCCGTCGTTACCCGCTTCATCACCTATGGAGTGAAGGTCCCGAGCTTTGCCGGCGCCTACATGAAGTGCGTCCTTTCGCATCCCCATGTCGCCGAGTGGATCGACAAGGCCCAGGACGAACCCTGGGTGATCGAGCAGTACGAGGCCGCCTAGGCAGGCCGTTTGGTCTCGGGATAGGGCGTTCCGTCCTTCCGGACATATTTGCCGTCGGTGGTGAACATCATGTCGATGTCGGAATAGCCTCCGCCGGTGTTCGTCCCGCCGCCGACGACGATGAACTCGCAGTCCTTGTCGCTCTCGTTGATGAGGTGATGACCGTTGGTGCTGCCCTTGGGCCAGGCAGCGCAGTCGCCGGAGCGAAGGATCGTTCGACCCTCGTCTTCAACGAGGACCGCCTCGCCCGAGAGCATCACCAGGAACTCGTCCTCGCCGCTGTGCCAGTGCCGCTGCGACGACCAGGCGCCGGGTTTCAGCGTGACGTGGCTCACCCCGAAATCGGTCAGTCCCGACGCTGGCGCGAGCCGGCGGTACCAGCGACCCTCGACGGCCTTGTCGAATGGCTGGGGGTAGCCCGTGCGGTTGACCTGTTCGATGGATTCAAGGTCGATCCTCGGCATCGCTCTAGCTCCCGCTTCCCATAAACAGGCCTGATGGGCCTCGCCTCGACTTCTATTGGAAAATTCCGCCCCAAACCAACAAGATCTCCAAATGGACAATCTCGCGCAACCGGCAACGCTTTCGCCCGTCGACCCACTTCGGATCAGCAGCAGGATCGGTGATCCCTATCACAACCAGCGGATCGCATCGGTCAATGATCATGAGATCCGAATGAGCGTCATGACGAGCGCCTTTCCCTGGCATTCTCACCCTGGTTCAGACGAGACCTTCTTCTGCGTCGACGGCGAGCTCGTGATCGAGTTGGACGAGCAGGAAATCACTCTGAAGCCGGGCGAGTTCATGACCGTTCCAAGGGGCGTTCGCCACCGCACGCGCCCCAAGGGCAAACGGTCGGTCAATCTCACCTTCGAGAAGCTCGACTCGGAAACCTTGTTCGACTGAGCCAGCGGCCTCAGAACGTTCCCTTGATCGAGATGCTGAAGAGCGGCCCGATGAGCTCGTTGTGCCGTTCGATGAATGCAATCGGCGCTCGATCCCGGAAGCCCGACCAGACGGTCCGATCCTCGAAGTGGCGCCCGTTGAAGACATTGTCGACGGAAAAGCGGGCGGTCATCCCGAACAGGTTCTTGTGCTCGACATAGAAGCCCGCGATCCACGGCAGGTCCTCGTTGGTATAGATTTCCGTCAGGTAGAAATAGGGCGAATAGTGCCGGTACTGGACGTAGGCGCTCCATGCGAAGGGAGTGCCGGGTATGTCATGCCGGACCTGGGCGCTCATCCATCGGTCCTGGACACCGGTGATCTCGCGCTTGTCGCCGGTCAGGGGATCGCGAACGCGCGTCCGCTCGGCGCCGACGGTGAAGTCAAGCTTGCCGCCCTTCCAGCCGATCGGATCGAGCAGCAAGGTGCTCGTGCTCTCGAAGCCAAAGCGGTTCGCGCTCGGGAGGTTGCCGATCCCCTGCCCATCTTCACCGATCGGGATCACGTCGATGATGTCTTCGACCCTGTAATAATGGAGATTGAGGCGGGTCTTCCCCCAGGCGCCGAGATCATGGGAAAACTCCGTCTCGATCTCCCAGCTCTGCGGCGGAACGAGATTGGGATTGCCGGTGTCCTGGCGTTCGGAGCTGAGGCGCTGCTGCGAGATGAAATCATAAAAGTCGATCTGGCCGACGCGCCGGCGAAGCTTGAGACTGATGTCCGAGGTTTTTGAAGGATGCCAGCCAAGGTTGATCTCGCCCTTGGGCCGGAAATATTTGCGCGCAGGCTCATCGTCGCCGACAAGGTCGAGCCATGAAAGCTCGGCGCCCGCTGCGACCTGGAGGTCCAGGGTCGAAGCGAGCGGCCGGGTGAGCGTACCGATGCTCTCGTAGCGTACCTCGGTCACTTTCCCCGAGCCGTCCGGGAACGGCACTTCGACGAAGTCGCCGCCAGGATCGAGCTGGAACAGGAGACCCTTCTGATCGAGCGAGTTGAAGGCCCGCTCGAACGACACCTGCCAGTCATTCTTCCCGGATTTCCAGCGATACTCGCTGCGCGCGATCGTCTCTTTCAAATGAGCATCGCGGCTGAAACGGGTACCCGTGTCCGAAGACCCGTCGCCAAAGGTCATGATGCTGGTGTCGACCTCGGGTGCATGCTCCCGGTGACTGAGGGCGATGAGCTTCAGTCGCCCGGGCCCGAACGCGAAATCATAGTCGCCGTTGATGTCCGAGTGATAGCCGTTGAGCCTGGTCGTGATCGTCCGACCGCTCGTTTCACCTGCGACCGACAGGCGATGGTCATATCGAAGCGCCGGCCTCCAGTAAGGCGTATAATCAAGAGTGAGGTTCGCGATCGACGAGCCTGGCCCATCGAGCCGGAACTGGCCCTCGATATCCGCTTCCTCATTTTCCGAATGGTAGACCTCGCGCCTCGTCTCGGTGAGCACATGGTTCGAGTCGTAGATCCAGATGGGCCCGCCGAAAGCCCCGCGCCCATAGTCGTTCTTGAGCGAGAGCGTATATTCGACTGGGCCGGTCTTGCCCGAATAGCTGATCGATCCTCCAAGAAGTTCGGGCTTTGCGAAATGCGCGCGCCAGCTCGGATTATATTCGAACTGGCCTGAGACTTTCCGGGTCTCCTTAAGGATGACGTTGGCCACCTGTCCGGAAAGTCCCGCGATCCCGAGACTCGCAGCATCGACGATCTCAATCCGCTCGACGTTGGATGCGGGAGTTCGCTGGAGCTGATCGACCGCTCCTCCCGATTTGTTCGCGATCCGCTCGCCATTGATGAGGACGTTTTCCGATGCCTGGCCAAGGCCGCGCATCTGATCCGTGGCCCGAATGGTGAAGCTCGGAATTTGGACCAGCATGTCGTAGGCGGTCTTGGGCGCAAAGCGCGTGAAATCGGCGGGGGTGTAGACGATCTTGTTGGCTGCGCTCGCACGAGGAGCTCCGCTCGAAGCCGATCCCGGCGGCGCGGGCTGGGCGATGACGGCCGCAGGGACGAACAGCGCAGCGCCGGCAACAAGCCACGAACTCTTCACGACCATCTTTTCAAGATCCTGTTACGCGCACAAAAGTGCGCTACATTTGTAGCGTGCTACAAATGTAGCGCAGATGCAACCCCCAATGACGGAAAACTCGGCGAAGACGCGCGGTCCCCCTGGAAGGATGAGCGCCTGACCGAGGTCGTTTACGACTTTCGGCGAAGCTTGCCAGCCGCCGATTGATCGCTACCGCTCTTTCTCATGGCAAAACCGATCGACCCCGTGGCTCTGGCCCAGGATCTCATCCGATGCCCAAGCGTCACTCCGGCACGCGGCGAGGTCTTCGACGTGCTCGAAAGAGCGCTGAAGCCGCTCGGCTTCGAAGTCCACCGCTGGGTCATGGGCGAGGCGCCCGACGGCCCGACCGAGAACATGGTCGCGATCCGCGGCGAAGGCTCACCCCATTTCGGATTTGCCGGGCACCTCGACGTCGTTCCGCCGGGCGAGGGCTGGAGCGCCGAGCCATTTGCTGCCGAGATCAGGGACGGGTTGCTCGTCGGCCGGGGAGCCAACGACATGAAGAGCGCCATTGCGGCCTTCACCGCCGCGATCTCGCGCCTCGACGGGCTCAAGGGAACGCTTTCGTTCCTCATCACCGGCGATGAGGAAGGCTATTCGGTCTATGGAACTCCAAGGATCATCGACTGGCTGAACGAGCGCGGGATCCGGCCCGACATGGTCCTCATCGGGGAGCCGACATCGGTCGAACGCCTCGGCGATACCGTCAAGATCGGCCGACGGGGCTCGGTCAACATGTGGATCGAGGTCCCGGGCGTCCAGGGCCATGTCGCCTATCCCCACCGCGGAAAGAACCCCGTCGGGCCGCTCGCCCGGGTGGTCGCTGCGCTCGATTCCATTCATCTCGACGATGGCACCGAGCAATTCCCGCCGTCGAACCTCGAGTTCACCGCGATCTCGACCCCGACCAGCGCGAGCAACGTCATCCCGGGCTCGGCGACCGCGCAGCTCAACATCCGCTTCAACAATCTCCAGCGAGGCGCCGACCTCGTGAAGCTCGTCGAGGAGATCGCCGGGCGCGAGGCGCCCGGAGCCAAGGTGAAGGCCCGAATCTCGGGTGAGGCCTTCCTGACCCCGCCTGGAAAGCTCTTCGACGTGGTCGTCGAAGCCATTCGCGAAGAAACCGGGCTCGAGCCCGAACTCTCGACCAGCGGCGGCACGTCCGACGGACGCTTCCTCATCCAGCTCTGCCCGGTCGTCGACTTCGGCCTTCCGAACGCGACCATGCACAAGGTCGGGGAATGCGCCGCTCTCGACGATATCCGCGCCCTCTCGGCAATCTACGAGAGGATCGTTCGAAAGGTGCTGGCTTAGGCGACCGACTTGTCGGACGTCCGGGCGCTCGCCGTCCAGGCAAGAAACTCGTGCTCGAACATCGCCGGCGCGAAAATGAAGCCCTGGACGGTGTCGCAGCCCATCGCTCGAAGGATGTCCGCCTGGGCGATTGTCTCGACGGCTTCCGCGACCACTTCGCAGCCGACGCCCTTGATGAGCTGGATCACCGCCTGGACCAGAACCCGGGCCTTCTCGTCGGTCTCGATGTCGGCGATCAGCGAGGGGTCGAGCTTCACCCGGTCGATCGGCATCGAGCGGAGCCTCGCGAGGTTAGAATAGCCCGTCCCGAAATCGTCGATCGCTATGCGCGCCCCGTCGGCTCGAAAGCGTGCGATCTCCGCGATCACCGCCGGGCTCACCTCCATCGCGGCGCTTTCGGTAAACTCGAGCTCGACCATCGAGAGCGGGACTTCGGCGTCGGCGAAGGTCTGGCGCAGCCGTCCGAAGAAATCGGGCCGGTCGGCCTGGCGCGGGCTGATGTTGAACGAGACCCGCCCGTTGAAGCCGCTGGCGCGCCAGTTCCCGAGCGTCACCGCGACCTCGCTGATGACCCATTCGCCAATATCGGCAATGAGCCCGGTCCGCTCGGCGACTGGAATGAAGGTCGAAGGAAGCCTGAGGCCCTCGCGCGGATGGTCCCAGCGAAGGAGCGCTTCGGCACCACAAAGCTCGCCGGTGACGAGGCTCATCTGCGGCTGGAAGGCGAGCACGAACTCGTCGCGCTGCATCGCTTCCGTAAGCGCCTTCTCGGTGTCGATCCGCTCCTGGTGCTCGAGGGCGAGAGCGGCGTTGAACACGCAATGCTGGCCTCCGCCTGCGGATTTCGCCCGGTACATGGCAATGTCGGCGGCGCGCATCAGGGCTTCGATGCTCGTCCCGTGCTCCGGCGAGAGGGCGACTCCGACCGAAGCGCCGATGTCGACGCTGTGTGAGCAGAGCTCGAACGATTCCGAGATGGCAAGAACGACGCGCCTCGAGATCCGCTCGATCTCCTCGATCGAGTCGATCTCCGGGAAGAAGATCGTGAACTCATCGCCCGCGAGCCGGGCAAGAAGCGGCCGCGACCTCGAATTCCCCGTGAACTCGGCGTTGACGACCACTCGAAGGCGGTTCGCGACCATGATGAGGAGCTGGTCGCCGCGCGCATGTCCCAGGCTGTCGTTCACCATCTTGAAGCGATCGAGATCGACGAACAGCATCGCCGAGCCAATGCCCTCGGTGGCCTCGCTAAGGAGCTTGTCGGCCTCGGAACGGAAATGAAGCCGGTTCGGAAGCGACGTCACCGGGTCGTACATGCCGAGCGCGTGCGCATTCTCGATCGAGGCTCGAACTTCGGCGAACAGAGTGTCCACGGCCTGCGCGAGCTTGGGCATGTTGCGCCGGACCAGTTCGGGAGCGGGCGAAACGAGGTCGCCCTCCTCGACCGCGAGCAGGCGCTCGCCGAGAGCCGACAGGGCTCGGGCGCTTTCGCTGTTCGGCCTTTCTCCAGCGACGTAGCTGATCAACAGGCAGAACATGCCGGCCGTCAGCGCCGCCAGCATCTTCTGGTCGAACTCCGTCAGGTAGAGGAGAGCTCCAAGCGAGAAGAGGAAGGAGGCGAAACCGGCGGCGCACGACAGGATCGCGTTGCTGATCTTCTGGGCCGTGCCTGCTTTCATCGGTCCTTGCGTCCGCGCGAGCGCGATGCCCGCCCATGCCCACGCGCTACCGGGGTAGGGTTAAGAAAGCGTCAGCGGCCTCTACATTTTCCTTCGAAGGACGATGTAGAGGCTCCCGCCTCCGCCGTGGCGTCGATGGGCGCCGCGAACCGCTGCGATGTCGCCCGAATGGCGCGAGACGGCCAGCCAGTCATGGACGGCCGCCCGGATCGCTCCGCGACGGACCGGCGGCTCGCCCGAGCGCTGGTGACCGGTGATGAGGAGAAGGACACGCTCCCGGTTCTGGATCGCAAGCTCGAGAGCTCGGTCGATTGCCCGCCACGCGCCGTCCAGCGTCATTCCGTGAAGATCGACGACCCGGTCGGGGTCGAGCCGGCCGGACGAGATCCTTCTCTCCCAGCTTCCGTCGAGCGTAGCGCCTGGAGCTTTCTTCTCCCCGGTGCGCTTCGGTGGAGTGGGAACGCGCGGCGCTACCGGCCTTGGAGCGACCGTCTTCTCAAGGGCCTTCTCGACGAAGTCCTCATCGCTCCTGTCGCGCGACAGGGGCCGGATCGTCGAGGTTACGCGGGCCCAGAGCGCCGTTTCCTCAGGGCTTAGCGATCGCACGCTGAGCGACGCCCTTGGGGAGAAGCACATAAGCGACACCGTTCGCCGCCATTCCACCAGCGGTCTGGGTCGCTTCCGGGCCGGAGCCCCAGAAGGTATCGAACCTGTTGGGGCCCTTGATCGCTCCGCCGGTGTCCTGGGCGACCCACAGGCCATAGGCCTCGGGCCGGTCGACTGCGAGATAGACGGGGGCTCCGAGCGGAACGAACTTGGGATCTGCGGCAACAGTGCCCTTGGGGGTCACTGGAACGTTGAGAGCCCCGACCGGCCCCGGTCCATTCAAGGGCTTGAAGAAGATGTAGGACTGGTTCTCGCGCATGAGTTCGCGACCCTCATCGGGATTGCTCCTTATCCAGTCCTTGATCGCCTGCATGCTCGCGCCGCCCGGAGGAAGGATCCCGCGGTCACGCAGGAGCTTGCCGATGGCCGTATAGGGAAGCCCGTTCTGGTCGGCGTAGCCGATCCTCATGCTCGTCCCGTCGGGAAAGACGATTCGTCCCGATCCCTGGATCTCGACGAAGAAGAGGTCGACCGGGTCAGCTGCCCAGGCGATCTCGAGGTTCTTGTTGGCAAGCGCACCGTCTTCGATCTGAGCTCGGCTGAAATAAGCCGTGCAGGTCCCCGTCTCGTCGACCCTTCCGCGGCCCGTGGTCCCGTCGGGCCGAGTGCAGCGAACGAGATCGGCCGGAACCGCGTAGATCGGCGCATAGCCTGGCTGGGGGACGCGCGAGCCCTGGATCTCCGGTTCGTAATAGCCCGTCGCAAAGGCCTTCCCATTGCCGACCCGAACCCAGTCGAAGCGATCCCGGAAGAAGGTCGCCGCCTGTTCGGGCGCAAGGCTCGAGGCTTCCGCGCAAAGCGGGGCCCAGTCCTGGCCCTGGGCCAGTCCCGACTGGTCCTGCCTTCGAAGAAGGGCCGGGCAGGATGTCCTGAACGCCGCGAGCGCCCGGGTTGCCCAGGCATCGTAGATGGTGGGAGCAGGAGGAACGAGAGCGACTCCCGCGACGAGCGCGTTGGCTGGCGGCGGCGGCGCCGGAACGGGCGCCGGAGCCGGCCGGGGCGCCGGAGGAGTGATGACCGGCCCAGTCGGCTGGGCAGCGCAGGCTGCAAGAAGCAACGCCGAAGCGGCGGCGAACGCTCGCCTTGCGACGCGCCTCAACCCCAGGCTCACGCTTCCTCGTCGGTCTCGACAAGTACCCAGTTCGGATCGCGCGTCGCGAGATCGCGCCGGAAGGTCCAAAGGTCGCGCGTCTGGACGGCGTCGCTCAGCGAACCGGCAACGACCTGGCCTTCGGAATTGCGGGTGACGGCCGCGATGTCGGCCTCGAAGCGGACGGTCAGCATCGCCACCGAGCGATCGACCGTGGCTTCCGAAATGACCGCCTGCTCGATCGTAACGAGGCGGTTGTCGAGCGTGAGGCCGTCCTTCTTGCGCTGCTCGACGGCATCGGCGAACGTCTCGTAGACGTGAGCGTCGACGTGCGCCCTCACGGCATCGAGATCGCCCTTCCAGAATGATTCGAGGATGAGCCGGTAGGCCGCCTTCGCCCCCTCGAGGAAACGGGCGACGTCGAAGCTCGGATCGGCGGCGAGGATCGCCCTCACTCCCGGGCCGGCGAGCGGCACATAGGCAAGATCGCCGCCGTTGTCTGTCGTGGGAGGAGTCACCGGCGGCTGGGCCACGGGCGGGTGAACCCTCGCGTCCTGGTCAGCCGGTTTCAGGATTGGTTGCTGCTCGTGGCCGGTCCGCTCGCCGAGCACGCTGTAGAGGCGCAGCCCGATGAACAAGGCGACCAGTGCGAGGATGACAATGACCGTCAATCTAGAATCCTATATCTCTCAACGCCTCAACATAGTGTGCAGCGCGTAAATATTCCAACACCGTGCAACGCACGAACGCGCCATTGCGCCCCATAATCGCGGCTGCTAGGCGCAGCTTCGAAGACGCGCCGCCTCCAAGCGGCTGCTCCCAACACTACGCAACAGCTTCTAAGGACAGCAAAAAAATGGCGGACCAGGAACCGGTCTCGGGTGGCAACGGGTCGGGCGAAAACAGCAACGAACCACAGGTTTCGATTCTTGCCCAATATATCAAGGATCTCTCGGTCGAAAACCCGAGCGCTCCGCAGGTCTTCTCCTGGCAGGTCCAGCCGGGCCTCGAAGTGCAGTTCAACATCGCCGTCAATCCCGCGGGCGACTTCGTCCACGAGGTGACGCTCAAGATCGAGGTCTCGGCGCGCTCGGACAACGGGGTCCATTTCGTCGTCGACTTGAGCTACGCCGGCCTCTTCGGCTTGAGGAACCTTCCCGACGAAGCGCTTCAGCCCTTCCTCCTCATCGAGGCGCCGCGACTTCTCTTCCCCTTTGCCCGCCAGGTCATCGCCGAAGCGGTTTCGAACACCGGCTTTCCGCCGCTGCTGCTCGACCCCATCGATTTCACCGCGGCCTACATGTCGCAGCTCCAGGCGCAGCAGGGCGAGGCTGTCCCCGCCCCCGATGCTGCTCCCCGGGGCGAGCCGACGGGCGAAGGCTCCGGCGAGGGCTGATCCTTAAGCTCCTCCCGCGCGGACCCCTGGCCAGATGAACCTCGCCCGTTCGCTCGGATCCATCGGCGGGCTGACGCTCGCGAGCCGGGTGCTCGGGCTGGTTCGCGACATGCTGTTCGCGCAGTTCGTCGGCGCGAACTTCGCCTCGGACGCGTTCACCATCGCCTGGCGGATGCCCAACCTGTTCCGGACGCTCTTCGCCGAGGGCGCCTTCTCGGCGGCCTTCATCCCGATGTTCAACAAGAAGGTCGCCGACAAGGATGGCCCGGGCCTTCCCGCGGGGGTCGCCTTCGCCGAGGACGCGCTCTCGGTGCTCCTTCCGGCGCTCGTCGTCATGACATTGCTCCTCGAGATATTCGCCTGGCCCGCGACCTACGTCATCTCGGGCGGCTTCAATGGAGTTTCCGCCGACAAGTTCGCATTCGCGGTACTCCTCTCGAGGATCACCTTCCCCTATCTCATGCTCATCTCGCTGGCCTCGCTCGCCGGCGGAATCCTCAATTCGCTGCACAAGTTCTGGGTGGCAGCGGCAGCGCCCATCCTCCTCAATGTCGCCCAGATCGTCGCTCTTCTCTTCTTCCACACGCACGAGCCTCTGATGACCGCCAAGAACCAGGCGATCGCGGTCACTATCGGAGGCGCCCTCCAGCTCGCCTGGCTGATCCAGGCCTGCTGGGCGAACAAGAT
>DASZYL010000226.1:0-20935 GCA_035545385.1 Sphingomicrobium sp.
TCCTCGAAGGAATGGAACGAGCCCATATGGAGGACGTCTCCCGCCTTCCCGACCACGGAGCGTTCGTTCGCAAATTTGCCCCGGTAAATAGAGAGTTGGTGTCGGCCTGATGGTTGCTTTGACCGCCTTGGCGTTGCTTGCTGCAGCCTCCTCTTCCAGCGCCTACCTGGAACGCCTTCCCGAGGACGAGGTCATCTACTTCGTCATGCCGGACCGCTTCGAGAACGGCGATCCGTCGAACGATCGCGGCGGCATCTCAGGTGACCGGCTGAAGACCGGCTTCGATCCCGCCGACAAGGCATTCTTTCACGGCGGCGATCTTAAGGGCCTGACGAACCGGCTCGACTATATCCAGGGGCTCGGCGTGACGGCGGTCTGGCTGACGCCGATATTCAAGAATAAGCCGGTGCAGGGCGAAGCCGGACATGAAAGTGCAGCCTACCACGGCTATTGGATCACCGATTTCACGCAGGTCGACCCGCACCTTGGGACCAATGCCGACTTCAAGGCCTTCGTCGATGCCGCGCACAAGCGCGGAATGAAGGTCTACATGGACATCGTCGTCAATCACACCGCTGACGTCATCCAGCTCGAAGGCTGCAAGAGCGGTGTCGAATGCCCCTATAGAAGCATTGCCGATTACCCTTACCAGCGGCGCCTGGGAGTTGGCGGAAAGCCGATCAACCCGGGCTTTTCGGGCGAAGGCGATGGCTCGGAGGCAAATTTCGCGAAGCTCACCGACCCCAATTACGCCTATGAGGTCAAGGTTCCGCCCAAGGAGCGCGACATCAAGCGGCCCGCCTGGCTCAACGATCCCATCTATTACCATAACCGCGGGAACAGCACCTTCGCGGGCGAATCCAGCACCATGGGAGACTTTTTCGGTCTCGACGACGTCTTCACGGAAAACCCGCGCGTCATAAGCGGGATGATCGAGATCTTCTCGGACTGGATCGACAAATATCGCGTCGACGGTTTTCGCATCGATACCGCTCAGCACGTCAATCCTGAATTCTGGCAAAAGTTCGTTCCGGCAATTCTTGCGCGTGCAAGAAGCGACGGCATTCCCCACTTTCATATCTTCGGCGAAGTCGCGACGGGCGAAATGGACCCCGCGCATACGGCGGTGAACACCCGCGTCGACAAGCTGCCGAGCGTCCTCGATTTTTCCTTCGCTCGTGCAGTCATCGACGTCGTCGCGAACAATGCTCCGACCGACGAGCTTGCGAAGCTGTTCCGCGCCGATCCGCTCTATGAAGGCGGCGCGAAGGCAGCGCTTCAGCTCCCGACATTCATCGGCAACCATGATGCCGGAAGGTTCGGTGCGTTCATGCGCCGCTTCAAGCCTCACCTCAGCGCGGACGAAGAGCTCCGTCGCGACATGCTCGCCCATGCGATGCTCCTCACGCTAAGAGGCGTTCCGACAATCTATTATGGCGACGAGCAGGGTTTCGCCGGCAAGGGCGGCGACCAGGACGCTCGTCAGGACATGTTCCCGAGCAAGGTTGGAAGCTACAACGAAGATTCGTTGATCGGGTCTCGAGCGACGACGGCCCAGGCAAATTTCGACCCCGATCACCCCCTCTACAAGGAGATTGCGCAGCTCGCCCGGATCCGGACCGCACACGCCGCCCTCACCCGCGGTCTCCAGGTCATTCGCTATTCATCGGACAAGCCCGGTCTTTTCGCGGTCTCGCGCTTCGACCCCTCGGACGGGCGCGAGATGCTTCTCCTTTTCAACACGTCGAGCGAGCCCCTGCGGCAGAACGTCCGGGTCGAGACGAAGTCGAAGGAATTCGACGTGCTTGCCGGAACCTGTCCATTGACGGCGCAGGCGCCAGGAAGCGTCGAAGTCGAGCTCCCTGCCCTTGGCTTTTCGGTCTGCAATGCTCGTTGAGGAGAGGAGCACCACGGCAATGACGAGCGCTGCCCAGCCGTGGTGGCGAGGAGCAGCGATCTACCAGATCTATCCGCGAAGCTTCGCGGACAGCGACGGAAACGGGATCGGTGACCTACCAGGGATCACGGCCAAGCTCGATTATGTCGCAAGCCTCGGAGTGGACGGGGTCTGGCTCTCGCCCTTCTTCACCTCGCCGATGCGTGACTTTGGCTATGACGTTGCGGATTACCGCGACGTCGACCCCGTGTTCGGGACCCTTCGCGACTTCGACGCGCTCCTGGAGCGAGCCCACGAGCTCAAGCTCAGGGTCATCATCGACCAGGTCTATTCGCACAGTTCCGACCAGCACCCCTGGTTCCAGGAGAGCCGGTCGAGCCGCGAGAACGAGAAAGCGGACTGGTACGTCTGGGCGGACCCCAAGCCCGACGGTTCGCCGCCCAACAACTGGCAGTCGGTGTTCGGTGGCCCGGCATGGCAGTGGGACTCGAGACGCGGCCAATATTATCTTCACAACTTCCTCGTCGAACAACCCGACCTCAACGTCCACAACCCCAGCGTCCAGGACGCGCTTCTCGACGTCGCGCGCTTCTGGCTCGACCGCGGCGTGGACGGCTTTCGGATCGATGCGATCAACTTCGCGATGCACGATCCAGAGCTGCGCGATAATCCACCGGCGCTTGGCGGCGGCAAGCGGACCCGGTCGTTCGACTTCCAGCAGCACCTCTACAACCAGTCACATCCCGACATCGTCAAATTCCTCGAACGGCTGCGCGAGGTGACCGACAGCTACGGCGACCGTTTCACTCTTGCCGAAGTGGGCGGCGAGCAGTCGCTCGCCGAGATGCAGGAATTCACGAAGGGCGATTGCCGGCTCAGCAGCGCGTACGGGTTCGATTTTCTCTACGCTGATGCCCTCACCCCGGAGCTCGTCTCGCGAGTCGCGAGGGACTGGCCGGAAGAAGGCGGATGGCCGACCTGGGCATTCGAGAACCACGACGCGCCCCGGGCCATCTCGCGCTGGATCGGCGAGGAACATCGCGACCTCTTCGCGCGCACCAAGATGCTCCTCTTGAGCTGCCTTCGGGGTTCGATCATCCTCTACCAGGGCGAGGAGCTCGGCTTGCCGCAGGTGGATGTCGCCTTCGAGCACCTGCAGGACCCCGAAGCGATCGCGAACTGGCCCGAGACTCTGAGCCGCGATGGCGCTCGAACCCCGATGCCCTGGACCTCGAGCGATCCCAATCACGGCTTCTCGACGGTGCGGCCGTGGCTTCCGAGCGATGAAAGCCATCGCCGTCTCGCGGTCGAAAGCCAGGAGGGAGACGAGGCCTCGATCCTGTCGTTCACCAAGAAATGCCTGATGGTGCGCAACGAAAAGGCATCGCTTCGGCACGGCTCGATGCGCATCCTTCAATCGGGCAAGGAGCTGTTGGTCTTCGAGCGATGCGCCGGGAACGAGACTCTTCGCTGCACCTTCAACCTTTCCGACCGCTTGGCGGCGTTCACTCATTCTGGAAGGAAGATCATCGCCACCGGGGATATCGACGAGGGCTCGCTCGGCCCCTACGCCGCCATAATCGAGGAGATTGGATGAGCCTGTTCCGCGTTCTTGCAGCCCTGGTTCTTTGCTTCGCCGCACTTCCCGCAGCCGCACAGACGATCGCGCAGGCACCCAGCGGGTCCCAGATCGTCGCCAGCGCGGATTCGCCATCGCATGTCATTCATGTCGACGTGACTCTCAATGCCGAGGGCCGGGTGGGCTACATGGTCTCGCGCCAGGGTAAGCCCGTGATCGGTGAAAGCCGGCTTGGATTCCTGTTCACCGACGCTCCGGAGATGCTTCGCAACTTCACATTTTCCGGCCAGTCCAAGCGCAGCTTCGACGAGACCTGGGAAGAGCCCTGGGGCGAATATCGCACCATCCGCAACGACTACAACGAGCTCACGGTCAACTTCGACGAGACCAAGTGGCTGAAGCGGCGGATGACGGTGGTCTTCAGACTGTTCGATGACGGAATAGGCTTTCGCTACGAGCTTCCAAGCGCCCCCGATTTCACTCACGCCAACATCGCCGACGAACTGACCGAGTTCAACATCGCTGAGCCCGGGACGGCCTGGTGGGACGAGGCGCTCGAGTGGAACCGCGAGGAATATCTCTACCGCAAGACCCCGATCGAGGAGATCGGGACTGCCCAGACGCCGCTCACCATCCGCACCTCGAGCGGCCTTCACCTCTCGATCCACGAAGCGGCGCTGGTCGACTATTCCGGAATGGATCTACGCCGAGTTTCGGACCGGGTCCTCAAGGCCACCCTCATGCCCTCCTCGAGTGGGCCCAAGGTCAGCCGCGACCTGCCGCTTCAAACGCCGTGGCGCGTGATCATGATCGCGCCCGACGCGCCTCGACTCTACAAATCGGCGCAGATCATCCTCAACCTCAACGAGCCGAACAGGCTCGGCGACGTCAGCTGGGTCAAGCCGATGAAATATGTCGGCATCTGGTGGGCGATGCACCTCGACAAGGCGACCTGGAACTCGGGGCCGAAGCACGGCGCGACCACCGCCAATGCCAAGCGCTACATCGACTTTGCTGCGAGGAACGGTTTTGGAGGAGTCCTCGTCGAAGGCTGGAACAAGGGCTGGGACGGGGACTGGTTCGGGAACGGCTGGGATTTCAGCTTCACCCAGGCCTATCCCGATTTCGACCTTCCCGCGGTCGCCGCTTATGCGAGGAAGAAGGGCGTCGAGCTCATCGGCCATCACGAGACCGCGGGCAACATCGCCAATTACGAAAAGCAGCTCGAGGCTGGTCTCGATCTTTATCAAGGCCTCGGGATGCACGCCGTGAAGACGGGCTATGTCGCCGATGCCGGGGGTATCCAGGCGCTTGGAAGCGACGGCAAGATCCACTTCGAATGGCATCAGGGCCAGGTGATGGTGAACCACCATCTGAAGGTCGTGACCGAAGCGGCAAAGCGGCACATCGCGGTCGATGCCCACGAGCCCGTCAAGGACACGGGCCTTCGCCGGACCTACCCGAACTGGGTCTCGAGGGAAGGCGAGCGGGGTATGGAATATAATGCCTGGGGCACTCCCAAGAACCCGCCCGAGCACGAGGCGAACCTCGTCTTCACCCGGATGCTTTCGGGTCCGATGGACTTCACTCCCGGGATCCTGAGCCTCAAGGGCAAGGACAACAGCCCGATCCTCTCGACCCTTGCGAAGCAGCTCGCGCTCTACATCGTCATCTATTCGCCGATCCAGATGGCGGCGGACCTCCCTGAGAATTACGCGGCCAACCCGAAGACCTTCCAGTTCATCAAGGATGTCGCGGTCGACTGGGACGACACGAGAATGCTCGCCGGCGAGATCGGCGATCTTGCAGTGATCGCGCGCAAGCAGCGCGGTTCGCCCAACTGGTTCTTGGGAGCCGTCGGAGACGAACAGGAGCGCCGCTTCGACGTCGCGCTTGATTTCCTCGATCCTGGCCGGAGCTACCGGGCCGAGATCTACCGCGACGGCGAGGACGCGGACTTTAAAACCAATCCGCGCTCGATCGTCATCGAGCAGCGTGTCGTTACCGCGCGCGACCGGCTTTCGATCCGGATCGCTCCTGGTGGGGGCGCCGCCGTCCGCTTCGTGGCGCTTGGCCAATGATCCGCCTCGTCGCCTTCATCCTCCTCCTCGTTCTCGAGGCCTCGGCAGCGCCGGGCGCAGAGCCCGCGCCCCTCCCCCATGTTTCAGCGGGGACGATCGTCGACCTTGGAGTCATGCAATCGAAGTTCGCCGACCCTCGCCGGGTCGTCGTCTGGCTGCCGAGCGGCTACGATCCCCATGGTCAGGCCTATGCCGTCCTCTACATGCACGACGGGCAGAACCTCTTCGATACCAAGGCCGCCGGCTACGGCATGGAATGGCAGGTCGACGAGACATTGGATCGCCTCATCAGGGAAAAGAAGGTCCGGCCGACGATCGTGGTCGGGATCTGGAATACGCCCAAGCGCCTCCAGGAATATGTGCCTTCCAAGGCCTTCAACACGCTTCCTTCGCAATATCGGGGCAAGGTCCGCTCGCTCTACGGCGGCGATCCCCTTTCGGACGGCTATCTGAAGTTCCTGGTCCAGGAACTGAAGCCGGTGATCGACAAGCGCTTCAACGTCGGGACCTCTCCTTCGGACACGGTCATCATGGGCTCCTCGATGGGCGCTCTCATCTCGCTCTATGCGATCGATGAATATCCGAGGGTCTTCGGGGCCGCCGGAATGCTCTCCACCCACTGGCCGCTCGTCATCACTCCCGACAACAAGCCGGTCAGCGACGAGGAATATGAGATCGTCTCGTCGACGTTCGAACGCTATCTCTCGCCTGCGCTTCCCGATCCTGCCACCCACAAGCTCTATTTCGACCATGGCAGCGAAACTCTCGATTCCGTCTACGCGCGCTACCAGGACAGGGTCGATCGGGTGGTGCATCGCCGTGGCTATCGCCAATGGTCCAATACGCTTTCCTTGAGTTTCCCCGGGCAGAAGCACAATGAGATCAGCTGGGCATCGCGCCTCGCGGTTCCGCTCCAGTTCCTGCTCCCGCCGAGACCTTCAAGCGGGCCCGTTCACCGCAAATAAATTTCGGAACCGAAACTCTTCCGTTTCGTCGGTGCGAGGGGGTCGTTCGTCGAAGCCGGGGGCTTAACGAACGATAGTTCATCTAGCGGCCGCGGGACTGTCATGTTCACTGAAAGAAACGCGTCCTCACTTGCATTCCGCCCAAAGACCGGAAAAGGCGCAGCCTCGTGAATCCAGCCTTGGTTAGAAGTCGCGCGACGGTCGCGGCCGCCGCGGTCGCTCTCCTGCTCACCGCCTGCGGAAGCGGTGGCGGAGACGATTCGGGCGCAGGACGGGGTGGTCGTGGCGGACGCGGCGGCCCCGACGGGCCGGTGACGGTTGGCTATGTCGTCGTTCAGCAGGGGAGCGCGCCGCTCGAGCAGCAGCTTCCCGGCCGGGTTGCCGCTTACCAGATTTCCGATGTCCGGCCGCAGGTGACGGGGGTCATCCAGCGGCGATTGTTCAAGGAAGGCTCGATCGTCCGACAGGGCCAGACGCTCTACCAGATCGACCCCAGCGTCTATAACGCGCAGGCCGCCCAGGCGGCGGCAAACCTCCAGAGCGCAAGGGCCCAGGCCGAAGCCGCTCGAACCCTCGCCGCGCGCTACAAGCCGCTCGTCGAGCAGCAGGCAATCTCGAAGCAGGATTATACGAACGCGGTCGCTCAGGCGCGCGTCGCCGACGCCGCGGTCGCACAGAATGCCGCGGCTCTGAGAAGCGCCCAGATCAACCAGCGTTTCACGAGGGTCCCTGCCCCAATCACGGGGCGCGCCGGCCTCTCGAACGTCACCGAGGGCGCCCTCGTCACCGCCAACCAGACCGACGCCTTGACGACGATCGCGAGGCTCGACCCCGTCTATGTCGACATCCAGGAATCTGCCGCGGACCTCTTGGCGCTCCGCCGGGCGCTGTCGCAGGGCGGGGTCGTCCCGACATCGGCGACGGTTCGCCTAAAGCTTCCCGACGGAAGTGATTATGGAATGACCGGGAAGGTCCAATTCAGCGAAGTCGTCGTCGACCGGAGCACGGGGACGGTGACCCTGCGGGCGGTGTTCCCCAATCCGCAGGCCCTGCTCCTTCCAGGAATGTTCGTGAACGCCCAGTTCGCCCAGGCGATCGATACTTCGGCATTCCTCGTTCCCCAGCAGGCGATCACTCGCGATCCGCAGGGCAATGCCAGCCTGTTCGTGGTCGGTCCCGGAAACCGGGCGGTGCAGCGCACCGTGATCACTGCAAGGACGATGGGACCCTATTGGGTCGTGACCCAGGGGCTCGCACCCGGTGAGAAGGTGATCACCCAGGGGACGGCGAACCTTCGCGACGGGGCGCAGGTGAAGCCGGTCCCGGCAACCGCTCCGCAGAAGGTGCAGGCGCCTCCCCCCGGCGCAATGAAGGCATTGCAGAAGCAGCGCGGCCGCTGACGCATGTCGCGAATCTTCATCGAACGACCGATCTTCGCGTGGGTCCTTGCGATCATCATCACGCTCGGCGGGATCGGCGCCATCTTTGCTCTTCCGGTCGCTCAATATCCCGATGTCGCTCCGACGCAGATCAACGTCCGGGCAACCTACCCCGGGGCTTCGGCAGAGACGCTTGAAAGCAGCGTCACTCAGGTCATCGAGGAAACGCTGACCGGCCTCGATGGCCTCTTGTATTTCAGCTCATCGTCGAGCTCGCGCGGCCAGGTCTCGATCCAGGCCGTCTTCGACAAGAGCGTCGATCCCGACATCGCCCAGGTCCAGGTCCAGAACAAGGTCCAGTCCGCGATCGCCCGGCTGCCCCAGCAGGTGCAGCAGCAGGGCGTGACCGTGACCAAGGGCTCACCGGACTTCCTGATGATCGTCGGCGTCTATGATTCGACCGACAAGAGCACCAACGTCGACGTCTCCGACTGGCTCGCGACGAACGTCCAGGACGACCTCTCGCGGATTTCTGGCGTCGGCGACGTCAACGTGTTCGGCTCCAAATATGCAATGCGGATCTGGCTCGATCCCAACAAGCTGCAAAGCCTGCAGCTGATGCCGAGCGACGTCATCACCGCGATCCAGAACCAGAATGTCGAGGTCGCCGCGGGCGAGATCGGCGGAATGCCCCAGCCCGAAGGACAGATGCTGGACGCGACGGTGACCGCCCAGTCGAGGCTCCAGACGCCCGAGCAGTTTCGGAACATCATCATCAAGTCGGATCCGTCAGGCGCCCGGGTGCACTTGTCGGACGTCGCAAGGGTCGAGCTCGGCGCCGAGAATTACTCGGCAACGATCAGGATCAACGGTCACCCCGGCTCCGGGATCGGGATCTACCTCGAGCCCGGCGCCAATGCCCTTACCACATCCAAGCTCGTCAAGGCGGAGATGAAGGCGATCGCTCCGCGTCTTCCGGCGGGTTACGAAGTCGCCTACGCCAACGACAGCTCCGATTTCATTCGCCTCTCCGTCATCGAGGTCGTGAAGACCCTCGCCGAAGCGATGGTCCTCGTCATCCTCGTCATGTTCGTGTTCCTTCAAAGCTGGCGTGCGACGCTCATCCCGGGAATTGCCATTCCAGTCGTCCTGCTCGGCACCTTCGGGATGCTCTACATCCTCGGCTTTTCGATCAACACTCTGACCTTGTTCGGGCTCGTGCTCGCGGTCGGCCTGCTGGTCGATGACGCGATCGTCGTCGTCGAGAATGTCGAGCGGATCCTCGAGGAGCAGCCCGAGCTCACGACCAAGGAAGCAACGATCGTCTCGATGCAGCAGATCCAGATGGCGCTGATCGCGATCGCTCTCGTTCTCTCGGCCGTCTTCCTTCCGATGGTCTTCTTCGGCGGCTCGACGGGGGTCATCTATCGCCAGTTTTCAGCGACGATCGTCTCGGCGATGGCATTGTCGGTGCTGCTCGCGATCACGTTCAGCCCGTCGCTCGCCGCGAACGTGTTGAGGCGCCAGCACGCAAGCGTCGAGGAAAGCTGGCTCGGCAAGCGCGCTCCCCGGGCCGCTCACGCCATTGAATCCGCGCGCAGGACGTTCAATGACCGCTTCCAGCGGCTCATCGACTGGTATGTCGGAAACGTCGGCAAGGTCGTCGAACGAAAATGGCTCTTCCTCGCCATCTATCTCGGCGTGTGCGCGCTTCTCCTCGTCCTCTTCTTCAGGCTTCCGACGGGCTTCATCCCCTCGGAAGACCAGGGAAATGCGTCCGTCCAGTTCCGACTCCCCGCCGGCGCGACCTTCGGCCGGACCCAGCAGGTCGAGCAGGAAGTCGAGCGATACTTCCTTCACGGTCCGGAGAGCAGGAACGTCCACACCTTCTTCGCGGTGACCGGTGGCGGCGGCGGCCTTTCGGGCCAGAACACGGGACAGGCCTACATCAACCTCGCCCCGTTCGATCAGCGCGAAGGATCGAAGAACAGCGCGGAAGCGATCGTCGGGCGCGCCTCGGCCGCGTTCCGGGGCCTTCGCGATGCCCAGGTCTTCGCCCTCGTCCCGGGAGCGATCCGCGGTCTCGGCCAGGCCTCGGGCTTCACGATGGAGCTCCAGAACACGAGCGGAATGAGCCGCGAGCAGTTCGCGGCGGCGCGCGACCGGCTGATGGCCGCGGCCTCTGCCGACCCGGGGCTCCAGCAGGTCCGCCTCACCGAGCTCCCCGACGTCGCGAGCCTCAAGGTCAATATCGACGTTCCACGCCTTAGCGCGCTCGGGCTCAATTCGGCGGACGTCAATTCGACCCTCTCGACGGCCTGGGGCGGCCGCTACGTCAATGACTTCATCGATCGCGGGCGAGTGAAAAGGGTCTATGTCCAGGGCGAGGCCCTCTATCGCTCCGAGCCTTCGGACATCAGCAACTGGTATGTCCGAAACAACCAGAACCAGATGGTCCCCTTCTCTTCGTTCGCGACCACCGGCTGGACGGTCGCTCCAACGACGCTTGCCCGCTTCCAGGGCTATCCCGCCTTCGAGTTCAACGGCCAGCCCGCCCCTGGCAAGAGCTCGGGCGATGCCATGGCCACGATCGAAAAGCTCGCCTCCGAGATCCCGGGAGTCAGCATCGCCTGGTCGGGAGCCTCGTATCAGGAGAGGCTCGCAACGGGCCAGGCGCCCCTCCTCTACGCGGTTTCGCTGATCGTCATCTTCCTTTGCCTTGCGGCATTGTACGAGAGCTGGTCGATCCCGCTTGCAGTCCTCCTCGTGGTCCCGCTCGGCCTTGTCGGAGCGATCCTCTTCGTCAGCCTTCGCGGACTCCAGAACGACGTTTTCCTCCAGATCGGCCTTCTTACGACCATGGGCCTCACTTCGAAGAACGCGATCCTGATGAACGAATTCGCGGAGCGCGCCGAAAAGGAGGGCAAGCGGATCATCGATGCCGCGATCGAGGCCGCTCGGATCCGGCTTCGCCCGATCCTGATGACGAGCTTCGCCTTCATCTTCGGAGTCTTCCCGCTCGCCGTCGCAACCGGTCCCGGCGCCAACGGGCGGATCGCGATCGGTACCGCGGTCATCGGTGGAATGCTGACCGCGACGGTCCTTGCCGTATTCTATATCCCGCTCTTCTACGTGCTCGTCCGCCGCGGAGTTCGAGACGGGCTCGTCCTCGTCCGCGAGCGGCTGCGCCGGGGCAAGGAAGCGCAGGCATGAAACGGTTCGTCACCCTGATCGCGCTCGTCGCGACGACCGCGTGCAGCACGCTCGAGCCCAAGCTCGCCACGCCCGACCCCGCGATCCCCTCTTCCTGGCCCGCCGGCGACGCAGCGCTGAGGCAGTCGGAATCGGCGCTCCCCGAGCTCACCTATCGCGACATCTTCCGCGACCCTCGACTGCAGACGCTGATCGGGCAAGCGATCCTCAACAATCGCGACCTCATGGCGGCGGCGTCCAACATCCAGGCGGCGCTCGAGCGATATCATGTCCAGCGCGCCCAGCAGTTCCCCGAGGTGGATGCAGCTGCAGGCGCGAATGTCAGCGGTGAGCGGGGCGGCTCGTCTTCGGGTTCGAACAATGGGTCCGGAGGCTCGGGGTCAGGCTCCGGAAGGGGATCGGGGCTGAGCGCCGACTATACGGCGGGATTGAGCGTTCCAAGCTTCGAGATCGATCTCTTCGGACGGCTGAGATCCCTCACCCGCGCCCAGTTCGAGCAATATCTTGCAACCGAGGCGGGTGCTCGATCGACGCGGCTGACGCTCGTCGCCAATATCGCCGATGCCTGGCTGAACTATGCGACGGACCAGAGCCTCCTCCTCATTGCCGAGCAGACGCTCAAGAGCGCCGAGGAAAGCGTCCGGATCACTCGAATCCGGCTCGAGGGCGGAGTTGCTCCCCGGCTCGATCTCGACCAGGCCCAGCTGATCCTGACCCAGGCGCAGGGCGACGTCGCCCAGCAGAAGGCCGTCCTCGCGCAGGACGTGAACGCGCTCCAGCTTCTCGTCGGAGCTCCCGTTGCGCCGAACCTGCTTCCGAGCTCGATCGACGATGCCTTGCCCAACATCGCCGAGTTGCCGGCGGGCCTCGATTCCTACGTGCTCCTTCGCCGGCCCGACGTGCTCCAGGCCGAGTACCAGCTGCGTTCGGCCAATGCGGATATCGGGGCTGCGCGCGCCGAGCTATTTCCGCGCATCAGCCTCACCGGGCTTCTCGGCTTTGCGAGCAGTGAGCTTCTCAAGCTCTTCACTGGCGGCAGCTTCGGCTGGAGCGTCGGCGCCAACGCCAGCTACACGATCTTCCAGGCGGGAGCAGGTCATGCGAACGTGCGGCTGACCGAGGCGCAAAGGAATGCGGCGCTCGCCAATTACCAGCACGCGGTCCAGGCGGCATTTCGCGACGTGTCCGACGCTCTTGCCCGCCGGGCAACGATGGACGATCAGCTCGCCGCCGCGAGGAACCAGCAGGCCGCAGCTTCCGACAATTATATCCTGACCGAGGCGCGCTATCGCGCCGGGGTCGATCCGTTCCTCGACGTCCTCGTCGCTCAGCGCTCCTATTATACGGCGCAAAACCAACTGGTTCAGACCAAGGCGACGGCGGGACACAATCGAGTCGCGCTCTACCAGGCGCTTGGCGGCGATCCCTTGATCTCGACCTCGCCCATCTGCGGCGTCGACTATGTCAGCAACGGGGGCAATGCGACCCTCGTCACCGACTGCAGCAATCCCAGCTAGGCCGTTTCGACGGCATAGCCGTCGCCATAGAATTTGCTGGTGCTTCTCGTGTGGAAGGTGATCGCCTTCACCGCCTCGTACTTCGGCTGCCCGAGCCCGGGAAGCACCTCGAGGAGCTCGTCCTCCCACAGATAGACGGCGATCGGAAAGGATATCCTCGGCTCGCTCCTGTGCGAGCCGTCGCTCGGCTTTCCAACTCGGTGGGTGGTCGACGGGAACCGGTCATTCGAGATCCGCTGCATGTAGTCGCCGGTGTTGATGATGATCGAGCCCATGGGCGCTTTCATCCTCACCCACTTGCCGCTCCGGTGGTTCCAGACCTGGAGTCCGTCCGTCCGGCTTGCCGGAAGGATCGTGAAGAGATCGACATCCTCGTGACCAAGAAGGCGCGCCGCGCCCGAATTGTCCTGCTCCTTCGACATTGGCGGGTAATAGTTCAGCCGGAGGCCGAAATTGGTCTCGGTCAGCTTGTCGTCGAGGAAATGAGGATCGCAGCCGAGACCCTGCAGCATCGCCTGGGCGAGGGGCTTGAAAAGCTGCTCATGGGCAATGACGAGACGGCGCAGCTTCGGCTCATATTCCGGCTTCGGCCAGAAGTCCTCCACTCGAAACCCGACGTCGCGAGGCTGCGGAATATCGAAGGCGCGCCGGCACCAGACCCATCCCTCGACGAGGTCCGGGTGGATGTCGCTGGTTTCCTCGATCGGGAAATATCCCTGGTTGACCGAGCCGTGACGCTGCGCACGAAATCGCATCTTCTCGGCAAGGCTCGTCGAGGTGAAGAGGTCGAGCGTCGCCTCGTTGACATCCTCGTAAAGCTGGGGGTCGACCCCGTGGCCGACGAGGACCGCAAAGCCGATCTCTTCGAGCGCTGCGGCAAAATCCTGCGCGAAGCGCGCCTTCTCCTGTGAATTGCCCTCGAGGAAAGACGAAAAGTCGAGCGTAGCAATCTGATAATCCTCGTCGAACTCGTCGCTCGGATGCTCTGCGAGCCGATAGGTATGGGCCTTCCTCACCTGGTCATATTTGGTGAAGTCGCGGTTGATGGAATCGATATCGGCCATGGTCGTGAACTAGTCCCGCTCGCTGAGTAACGCCAGCAAGGCGAAGCTCGCGAGCCAATGTTCGCCCATGTAATCACCCGCGATATGGTCGAGCGCCGATGCGAGGTGATCGTCGGCGGCAGCAAGAGCAATCTCCTGCTCCCTCGCTCCAAGGAACGGGGCAATGCCTCGCCAGCACCAGGCCCGGCTGAGGTTGAGGCCGTCGAGATGGGCGATCTTTCCGTCGCTTCGATCGCTCACGATCGCTGGCTCGAACAGCGTTGCGGGCTGGCGCTGGCTGACGCCTGGAAGGAAATGACCGAACCAGGCCCGGAACTCGGAGGGATGGGTTCGAGCCATGCACAGCGCCTCGACCAGCGCCGGCGACAGGAACTCGTCCCCGCCGGGTTCCCAGGCCTGGCAGTCCCGATCAGCCCCGAACCAGTGGAGCGAGCGGTTGCGGATGAGTCCGGCAAGGTCGCGGTCGAACTCGTCCGCCCATTCGAGAGCGAGGACGAGCGCGAACGCCGTGCTGAAATGAGTGCCGACCCGGATCGGATAGGTGAGGACCTCGAGATAGGCCCGGAGCCGCTGCGCAAAAGCCTTCGCAAGCGGCTCCAGCTCGGTGCTCCACCTGGCCTCGTGTCTTCCCGCTTCGAGATGGAGGTACAAGAGCCACGCCCAGCCATAGGGTCGCTCGAAGCCCCGGCTCATCTCGCGGTCGAGATAGCGTAGCTCGCCGTCGACCTTCGTGGTCGTGAAGCTGTCGTTCGCGAGCTCATCGATCGCCTTCGCCTCGGGGATGTCGGGGAAGAGCCGCCGAAGCGTCAGGAGGGTCCACCAGCCGTGGACACAGCTGTGCCAGTCGAAACTCCCGTAGAAGATGGGGTGAAGAGCCCTCGGCGGGAGAGCGTCCTCGTCAGAGAGGAGCACGTGATCGAGCTTGTGCGGATATTCCTTGCGAACATGGCCGAGCGCGATCTGCGCCATTTGCGAGGCAAGGCCGGTCTTGAGCGTCGTCACAGGCGAAATCCCGCAAGATAGAGGATGAGGATGTTGGCTAGGAGGAGGAGGAGCGCGCTCGGGACCTGCGCCCTGATCACCGAATACTGGCTCTTGAGCTCAAGCAACGCCGCCGGCACGATGTTGAAATTGGCGGCCATGGGGGTCATCAGGGTCCCGCAAAAGCCGGACAACATTCCAACAGCCCCGATGACTGCGGGGTTTCCGCCGTCCTCCTGGAGGAGGATCGGAACCCCGATCGCAGCGACCATCACCGGGAATGCGGCAAAAGCATTGCCCATGATCATCGTGAAGATGACCATCCCCAGCGCGTAGAGGAGCACCGCGAGGAAGATGCTCCCGTGCGGAATGATCGAGCTTGCGAGCGCCCCGATCGTCGTTCCGACGCCGGCCTCGGCGAAAACGGCGCCGAGCGAGGCGAGCATCTGCGGGAGAACGAGCGCCCAGCCGATTGCGTCGGCGAGGCGGCCGCCCTCGTCGATCGCGGCCATGGGTGGCGGCTTCAGCCAGGCGTAACAGAGAATGAGCGCGAAGATCACTCCGAGCCCCAGGAGAACCAGGGTCACCGACTTGGGATCGATGAAGCCCACCGACTTGAGCGGCGTGTAGGTGAAGAGCAAGGTCCCGACAAAGGCGGTGAACGGGATGACGAGCGCTGGAACGAAGAGCCCGTTTCCAAATCGCTTCGAAAAGCGCTGCCGTTCTTCTTCGCTCGTCGACTGGCCATCGCTCCTGCCGAGCAGGTGGGCACCGGCAAGCCCCACCAGCGCAAGGACAAGCACGCCATTTGCGATGTCGCCAAGGAAATCTCCGAACCAGAAGCTGATCGCGAGCAGCATCCAGAAGGCGGCATTGCCCCAGCGCTTGGGATTGCGTGCATTGCGCGCGCTCGCGAGTGCAAAGCCCGCAAAGACGGCGCCCGAGAAAACGTAAAGCCAATGGACGTCGATCACCGGGCCCGCTCCAGCTGCCGATCGAGCAGCAGAAGTCGCGTGCCGTGGATGAGGAAGGCACAGATCGCCGTCGGAATTGCCCAGACCGAGAGCTGGAAGGGAGTGAGCTCGATTCCAAAGCCCGCGAGCGAGCCCTGGATGAGGAGGATGGACGAGATCGCAAGGAAGATGTCTTCGCCGAAGAAGAGCCCGATATTGTCGGTCGCTGCAGACATTGCCTTCACCCGTTCGATGGTCGGTTCATCGAGTTCGCCATGCTCCTTTTCCGCGGCCGCGAGCGCCATTGGAGCAACCAGCGGCCGCACCGTCTGAGCCTGGCCTGCGACCGTCGTCAGGCCGAGCGCGGCGAAGATCTGCCGCAGTCCCATGTAGAAGAGGAGCAATCGCCCGACGGTGGCTCGCTTCATTCCCCGGATGAGCGCCCTCGCCTGCTGCTGCAGGCCGTTCCGCTCGAGAAGGCCGATCACCGGAAGGACGATATAGATCATCGAGACGTTGCGGTTCTGGTTGAAGCCGTGCCCAAGCGCAGCGAGCACCTTGAGAAAGGGCATCCCGCCAAGAAGACCGGTCGCAATTGCCGCAAGAGCGACCACGAGCAAGGGATTGAACCTCAAGGCAAACCCAAGGACGACAAGGGCAATGCCGAGAAGCGGCCAGTAGTTGATCAATCGTCCCTCCTTCCGAACCCGCCCCCGCCCGGCGTCTCGATCACGAAGCGGTCGCCACTTGCGACATCGACCGACGCCGTTGCGCTCAGCATCTCGATCGTGCCGTCAGTCCGCTCGACCCAGTTGCGTCCGGGCTGGGCGTCGGCCCCGCCCCTGATCCCCTGCGGCGGCTTCCTTCGGCGGTTCGCGAGGATGTTCGCGCGCATCGGCTCGAGGAAGGTCACGGCCCTTATGACCCCGTCGCCTCCATGGTGCGCTCCCGGTCCCCCGGAACCACGGCGGATCGCAAACTGGTCGAGCCTCACCGGCAGCCGGCTCTCGAGGATTTCAGGATCGGTCAAACGAGAATTGGTCATGTGCGTCTGGACCGCGCTCGTCCCGTCGTGATCGGGTCCGGCCCCCGATCCGCCGGCAATCGTCTCGTAATATTGGTGCCGCTCGTTTCCGAAGGTGAAATTGTTCATCGTCCCCTGGCTCGGGGCGAGCTGCCCCGTCGCAGCGAACAGGGCATCGGTGACGACCTGGCTCGTCTCGACATTCCCGGCAACGACGGCAGCGGGATATCGGGGCTTCAGCATCGAACCATCGGGAACCACCAGCCTGATTGGCCGAAGGCACCCGTCGTTCATCGGAATGGCATCGTCGATGAGGGTTCGAACGACGTAGAGCGAGGCGGCTCTAACGATCGAAAAAGGGGCGTTGAAATTGTCGCGAAGCTGCCCGCTCGTCCCGGTAAAGTCGAAGACCGCCGAGCGTTCCTCCTTGTCGATGGTGATGCGAACGCGAACGACGGCGCCATTGTCCAGTTCATAGCTGAACTCGCCGTCATCGAGGCGATCGAGGAGGCGCCGGACCGATTCCTCGGCATTGGCGAGAACGTGGCTCATGTAGGCCGCGACGACCTTTGCTCCATAGTCGCGGGCGGTCGCCTCGAGGACCTCGGCACCGCGCGTGCAGGCCGCAAGCTGCGCCTTGAGGTCGGAGATGTTGCGATCGGGATTGCGCGCCGGCCAGTCGCCACCTGCCAGTATCGAGCGCATCTCGAGCTCTCGAAAATGCCCTTCGTCGACGAGCAGGAAATTGTCGATGAGGACGCCTTCCATGTCGATCGTCCGGCTGTCGGGAGGCATCGAGCCGGGCGCGATCCCGCCGATATCCGAATGGTGTCCCCGCGCCGCGACGAAGGCCGAGGGCGTCGATTGCTCCCCATAGAAGACCGGAACGATAACGGTGATGTCGGGAAGGTGAGTGCCGCCGCGATAGGGATCGTTCAGCACATAGGCGTCGCCGCGCCTGATTCCGCGACCATCACGTTCCTCTCCCCGCGTTTCGATGATCCGGCGGATGCTCTCGCCCATCGAGCCCAGGTGCACGGGGATGTGCGGTGCATTGGCGATCAACGCGCCTTCAGAATCAAAGATCGCACAGGAGAAGTCGAGGCGCTCCTTGATGTTGACGCTCGTCGCCGTCGACTGGAGTGCGACCCCCATGTCCTCGGCGATGGCCATGAAGATGTTGTTGAAAATCTCGAGGTGAACCGGATCGACATCGGTTCCGATCGCCTTCGAGCGCTCGAGGGGAACGGTGCGCGTCAAGATGAGGGTGGAATCGTCCTGGCGCTCGGCCCGCCATCCTTCCTCGACGACGATCGTCGAGGTCTCTTCGAAAATGAAGGCCGGGCCATCGACGCTTTCCCTCAAACCTTGGGCTTGCGGTTGAAGGCCACCCCGCGTTCGCGCGATCGCCTCGACAACCAAGGCTTCGACAATGACCTCGGCGCCTTCGTCGATATAGCCGAAACGCTGGCGATGAATGGCTGCGAATTGGGTACGCATTTCTCTTGCCGGGGCGACTTCGACCTCGATCGTCGTATCGCTTCCTGCGGTCCTTAGGCGCGCTCGGCGGCAAAGCTCGATCCTGGACGAATGCACTCCCTGCTCGAGGAGAGCCTCGCGGGCGCGTCCCTCGAGCGACTGCAAGACGGACGAAAGATCCGTTCCGAGCGGCTCGAGGACGCTCGCGTCACGGACCGCCTTCACGTCCGCGATCCCGATTCCATAAGCGGAAAGCACGCCCGCGAGCGGCGGAACGAGGATTCGCTCGATCCCGAGCCTGTCGGCGACGAGGCAGGCATGCTGGCCGCCTGCTCCACCGAAGCAGGTCAGCGTGTAGCGCGTGACGTCATGGCCCCGGGCGATCGAGATCTTGCGGATCGCCGCGGCCATGTTGTCGACTGCAATGTCGATGAAGCCTCGGGCAATCTCCTCGAGGCTCTTTGCGCCATCGAGCTCGGCCGCGATGTCCTCGAGGCGGGCGCGCGATGCATCTGGGTCGATGGGCTCATTCCCGTTCTTCCCGAACACCGCCGGAAATTGATCCGGATCGATCCGACCGAGGAAGAGATTGCAATCGGTGACGGTGAGCGGTCCGCCATTGCGGTAGCAGGCCGGGCCCGGGTTCGCTCCCGCGCTCTCCGGGCCGACCCGAAATCGCATCCCGTCAAACCGGCAGATCGATCCGCCGCCTGCAGCGACGGTATGGATCTGCATCATTGGCGCCCGGATCCGGACACCGGCGACGACGCTCTCGTCGGAAAGCTCGAACTGGCCCGCGTAATGGGAAACGTCGGTCGAGGTTCCCCCCATGTCGAAACCGATCAGCCTTTCCCCCCGGTGGGGTGCGCTCGCGGCAACCATCCCGACGACCCCTCCTGCTGGACCGGAGAGGATCGCGTCCTTGCCGCGAAACGCCCTCGCCTCGGCGAGGCCCCCGTTCGATTGCATGAAGTGAAGGTCGGTCGTGGGCGGCAGCCCCTCGGCGATCCGGTCGACGTAGCGGCGAAGAACCGGCGACAGATAGGCGTCGACGACCGTCGTATCGCCGCGCCCGACGAGCTTGATGAGCGGCGCGACTTCGTGGCTCACCGAGACCTGGGTGAAGCCGAGCTCGCGAGCGATCGACGCGAGATCTCTCTCGTGTCCCGCGTGGCGCCAGCCATGCACCAGGACGATCGCGAGCGCGTCGATGCCGGCCTTTCGCACCTTTTCCAGGGCATCGCGAGCGCCCTTCCTGTCGAGTTCGAGGAGCACCTCGCCATCGACAGCGATGCGCTCGTCGATCTCGACGACGCGTTCGTAAAGCATCGTTGGAAGGACGATATGCCGAGCGAAGATCTCGGGACGCGCCTGGTAGCCGATCCTAAGGGCGTCGCCGAAGCCGCGAGTGATCGCGAGGGCAAGGCGCTCGCCCTTGCGCTCGAGGAGCGCATTGGTGGCAACGGTGGTGCCCATTCGCACCTCCTCGACCGTTCCTCCCTCCTCGCCAAGAACCCGCCGGATCGCCTCGAGCGCGGCATCCTCATATTGGCCAGGATTTTCCGAGAGCAGCTTTTCGACCTTCAGCCGCCCGTCGGACGAGCGCGCAACGACGTCGGTGAATGTTCCGCCACGGTCGATCGCGAAGGTCCAAGAATGATTCACGGCGTCGCTCTAGGGCCTTTCGGGTCCCTTAAGCACCCCCTATGGGTCTCGCTATGGCTGTTCTCGTGACTGGGGCCGCGGGATTCATCGGCGCGGCGACGTCCTACTCCCTGCTTGAGCGCGGGGGCGATGTCATCGGGATCGACAATCTCAACGATTATTACGACCCCAGGCTCAAGCAGGCCCGGTTGCAGCATCTCCAGCAACGTTTTGGAAATCGCTTCCGCTTCGAGCAGGTCGACTTCTCAAATCCCGAAGCGCTTCGCAATGCAACCGAGGGCCTCGACATCGAGAGCATTGTCCACCTCGGCGCCCAGGCCGGAGTGCGCTACAGCCTCGAGAACCCCCAAGCCTATGTCCAATCGAACCTGGTCGGGCACGCGAACATGCTCGAGCTCGCTCGGAACCGGCGCCCGCGACACATGGTCTACGCCTCCTCATCCTCGGTCTACGGGAGCAACAAGTCCCTGCCCTTTCGGGTCGAAGACCGAGTCGACCATCCGCTTTCGCTCTACGCGGCCACCAAGAAGGCGGACGAGCTTCTTAGCGAGAGCTATTCCAATCTCTACCGGCTGCCGCTGACCGGCCTTCGCTTCTTCACGGTCTATGGTCCCTGGGGGCGTCCGGACATGGCGATGTGGATCTTCACCAGGGCGCTTTACGCCGGTGAACCACTGCCCCTCTTCAACGGCGGGGAGATGCGGCGCGATTTCACCTACATCGACGATATTGTCCGAGGAGTGATCGCCTGCCTCGATTCCCCTCCGGCGGACGACGGGCAGCTCAAGGCCGGCGGAAGCACCAGCCCCCATGCGATCTACAATATCGGGAACAGCCGAAGCGAGGATCTCATGCGCGTCGTCGAGCTCCTCGAGGAAGCGACCGGGAGGAAGGCGGTTCTAGACCCCCAGCCGATGCAGGTCGGCGACGTCAAGGAAACCTTCGCCGACATCAGCGCGATTGAACGCGACCACGGGTTCGAGCCTGCAACCACCATCGACGAGGGAGTGCCGCGCTTCGTCGACTGGTACCGGGAGTATCACCGCCTTTGAGCCTTCCGCCGATTCTTGATCGACTGAAGATTCCCGTGATCGGCGCTCCGATGTTCATCGTCTCGGTTCCAAAGCTCGTGATCGCC
>DASZYL010000227.1:0-11344 GCA_035545385.1 Sphingomicrobium sp.
CGGTTCCACCCTTCAGTGACCTGCTGGGGCGAATGAGAGGATCCAAGCTGCATGACCGCGTCCCCGGGGCCAAGCTTGGGGCGTGCAGCAAGGGCGCGCCTGGGCTTTGCATGATGAACCACCGGCGCCTTCTTCGGCATGAAGGCCTCGACGAAGGACTGGACCTGATGGGCGGCGGCCGTCGAGACTTCCTCGGCTGCAGCTGCGATCGTTGCGACCGGCGAAGGAGCCGCGGCTGGCGGAGCGGGCGCGACTGCGGGCGCCGGCTGCGGCGCGACGGCCTCGACGAGAGGCGGTTCCTCAGAAGGCGAAGCTGGCGCGGTTGCCGCAACCTCGGGCACTGGGGCGGGAGCGGTGTCGATGACTGGCGAATGGGCGACAGGCGCCGCCTCGGCAAGCATCGTGTCGGACTTGCGAAGCGCAAGCCGGATCGGCTGGCCGTGGTCGACCTCGACGGGCTTTACTCCGATGAGGGCGGCGACCTGGTCTGCGGGCTTCTTCGGGCTCGCGAGCTGCATCCAGTCGCGGATCCTGGCGTCGAGCTCGTTGCCGGGAACATCCTGCGATGCGATCGTCCTTGCCTCGGTCCACTCACCGGCAAGCGCATAAGCAAGGGCGAGGTTCTGTCGGACCGTCGAATCGGCGCCGGGCTCGCGGGCGGCCCCCTCGAGCACCGGGATTGCGTCGTCGGGACGACCGGCAAGAGCAAGCGCGAGGCCATAGTTCGAGGCATCGAGCACCGAGCGTCCTGCTTCGAGGAACCGGACCGCTTCATCCTTCTTGCCAAGGGCAGTCTCGACGAGGGCGAGCTTCAGGATGACCTGCGGCTGGTTGGAATAGATGGTCAGCGAATCCTTGTACGCGGATTCCGCCGACCAGAAGCGGCCGGCCTTGAAATAGGCGTTGCCGAGGATCGCCCGGAAACCGGCGTCGTCGGGAGTCTTCTCGACTGCGCGTTCGGCAAATTCGATCGCGGCCGGGACGTCGTTCGAGTTGAGAGCCATGAGGGCACGGGTCGCAAGCCCGATATTGTCGTCAGTCCGTCCGCCGAAGCTCGTCTTTTGCTGGGGAGCCGCGCACCCGGCCAGCATCGAAGCCAGAGCGATTGCGGAAACGGCGGTGCCGAAGCGTAGCGGGCTGGACATTGATCTTACCCCTTGCGTTTGGCCTTCGAGGCCATCGATTCGAGTTCGGGCATGCGCCCGAGCAGCTGGTCGAGCGCATCGGTCACGATCTGCTGCGCGGAGCGGCCGTCGACCGCACAGGCGAGCCGCAGCTTGAGATGCCGCTCGGGATCGAGGCGGAGCGTGAACGCGGCCTTGCCCTTGCTTCCCGGAGCCGACCGCGGGCGCGGCGCTCGGCGCGGAGCCGGCGCCGGGACCACTCGAAGCGCCGGAGCGGGCGGAGCGACGACTTCGGGTTCCGCAACCTCTTCGGCCTTGGGCTCGTAGGGCTCCGCGGTCTCGTCGAACTCCTCGCCGACCTCGTCGTCTGAGAACCGGTTCTCGATCTCGGCCTGCTGGTTGTGAACGGGCGAGCCGACCGGGGTCAGTCCCGTCGGGTGGGCACGGGGATGCTCGACCACGTCTTCGCCGAACGCGTCGTGATCGGCATCGCGCGGAGCATCCGCGGGCTTGGGCGGCTCGAACCCCATGTCATTCCAGCCGAGGTCCTCGAGCCCGTGAGCGCCCTGGGCGAAGCCCTGCGGACGCATCGCCGGGCGCGCCGCGCCCTTGCGGGCGAGAAGGCCGGAGGAGAGAGAAGCGAAAGGCTTTGCTTCGCTGGCCACCTTGAGTTCCCCTTACTGGCCGACGACGCGGCGGCCGAAGCCACCAACGGGACGGGGACTGGCCGGGCTGATTCCGGGCGCTGCTCCGGGAGCAGCGAACACCGTCCGGCGGAAATTCTTCTCGAGGCGATCGGAAATATATTCCCAAAGCTCGCCGACTTCCCGCGCGGAGCGCCCGTCGGGATCGATCTCCATCACCGTCCGCCCGTCGATCATCGAGGCCGCGAAATCGGTCCGGTGGTGAAGAGTGACGGGAGCAACGGTGCCATGTTGCGAGAGGGCGACAGCCGCCTCGTAAGTGATCTTGGCCTTGGGAGTTGCAGCGTTGACGACGAAAATGAGCGGCTTGCCGGCACGATCGCAAAGATCGACGGTCGCTCCAACGGCGCGCAGGTCATGCGGGCTCGGGCGAGTCGGGATGACGATCAGCTCGGCAACGGCGATAACGCTCTGGATCGCCATGGTGATCGCCGGCGGGGTGTCGATCACCGCGAGGCGAAATCCCTGCTGGCGGAGAACCTCGAGGTCCGAGGCCAGCCGGGCGACGGTGGTTTGCGCAAAAGCCGGCATGTCGGCTTCGCGCTCGTTCCACCAGTCGGCAAGGCTCCCTTGCGGGTCGATGTCGATCAGGCAGACCGGGCCTGCCCCCGACATTTGCGCCTGCACCGCAAGATGACCGGACAGGGTCGTTTTACCTGACCCGCCCTTCTGCGATGCCAATGCCAGGACGCGCATGCTTTTCCCCTCGCGTGAAATGACGTCAATTCAGGGAGCGGAGTGACACCACAGGCTCTAAAATCTGGTTAACGAGCCCCATGTCCCTGTTCCCGCCGGACGAGACCTAAGCTAAAGTCCCGCCGGGGTGGGTTTGGATATGAATCGCAAATATTTAGTTGCTTCTGCGCTGCTCATCGGAATGGCCGCGCCGCTTTCGGCGCAATCGGTAATTGCCGGAATCGATGCGTGGCAGCGCTCCGATTATGCGGGTGCAGTGGCGATCTGGCGGCCGCTTGCCGAGAAGGGCGACGCCGACGCCGAGTTCAACCTCGGCCAGGCCTACAGGCTCGGCCGGGGGGTCCCGACCAACCTTGCCGCCGCCAAGATATGGTTCGAGCGCTCGGCCAAGCAGGGGCATATCGATGCCGAGACGACGCTCGGGCTCCTCTTGTTCGAAGCGGGTGACCAGCCAAGCGGCCTCAAGTGGCTGAAGAAGGCGGCCGACCAGGCCGAACCGCGGGCAATGCTCGTCTACGGTACAGCGCTCGTGAACGGCGACAGCGTCCCCCAGGACCCGATCCTTGGCTATGCCTATGTGAGCCGCGCGGCAGCGCAGGGCCTCGCTCCCGCCAAGCAGACGCTCGACCAGCTCGACCAGATGCTCCCGCTCGCCGACCGCCGGAGGGGAGTCCAGATCGCGAGTGATCTCGCCAAGGCCGCGCCCGCCCCGTCATCCCCTCCCATCCAGTCGTCCGCCTCCGCCCGGTCTCCAGCGCCCGCTCCTTCACCACCTCCTGCTGCAAAAACGGTTGAGGCCGCCGCGGCGAAGCCGCCAGCAAAGCCGGCGACTGCTCCAAAAGCAGCACCGGCAGCCAGGGTCGCGGAGAACAGCCCGCCCAAGGCCTCCCCTCCTCCCGCCCCTTCCGGCAACTGGCGGATCCAGCTCGGAGCTTTCTCCCAGAAGGGCAATGCCGAGGCCCTTTATCGGAAGGTCTCGGGAAAATCCGTGCTCGCGGGGCGAAAGCCGGTCTATGCAATGAGCGGTTCGGTCACCCGCCTGCAGGTCGGCCCCTTTGAATCGAAGTCCGCCGCGGAGAGCGCATGCAGGTCGCTCGCAGTCGCCTGTTTCGCGGTCCCGGCCAAATAATCAGCCCCTGAACCAGTCACGGCGGCGAACGCCCTGCACCCAGAGCAGGGCGTCGAGACCATGGTATTTGAGCTCCGCATCGGCGACCTCGACCAGCGCCGGCTTGGCACGAAAGGCGATCCCGAGGCCCGCTTCCTCGATCATCAGCCGGTCGTTCGCGCCGTCGCCGACCGCGAGCACGTCCGCCGGGCTGAGGTTCAGCTGATCGCGAGCTTCGATCAGGGCCTCGCGCTTGGCCATCGAATCGACGATCGGATCGCCGACCTCGCCGCTCAGCTTTCCGCCCGTGAAGACGAGCCGGTTCGCCTTCACCCGGTCGAACCCGACCGCGCTCGCGATCGGCTCGGCGAAGGACAGGAACCCGCCTGAAACGAGGAGGCAGCTCGAGCCTCCGGCACGCATCGTCTGGACCAGCGTTTCCGCGCCCGCGGTGACCTCGACCCGTTCGTCGAGGCAGCGGCTAAGGGCTTTTTCGTCAAGGCCCGCAAGCAAGCGCACGCGCTCGCGCAGCGCGCCCGGGAAATCCAGTTCCCCCTGCATTGCCCGCTCGGTGATCCGAGCGACCTTTTCCTTCAGACCCATGTAGTCGGCGAGTTCGTCGATGCACTCCTGGCCGATGATCGTCGAATCCATGTCGGCAACGAGAAGCCGCTTCCAGCGCAGCTCCTCGGGCTGGATCACGATATCGACATTCTCCATCGAGTTCATCGCCCAGCGGGCGGCCTTGCGATCGCCCTCGAAGCTGAGGTCCGCCGAATCTCCTTCGTCGATCCAGTGCAGGAAAGCCGCCCTGGGATCGATTTCGCGCAGAAGACCGAGTGCCCGGTCCACCACCCTGTCATCGAGCCGTCCCGCTGCTATCAGCGTCGCGATCGCCATGGCTGAGCTTCGTCCTCCTCTCGTCGTCATCGCCGGACCGACCGCCAGCGGCAAGTCGGCATTGGCGCTTGCCCTTGCTCAGCAAATCGGCGGCATGATCGTCAATGCAGATAGCGCGCAGGTCTACCGTGATCTTTCAGTCCTGAGCGCCGCGCCGACGCCGGAGGAGCGGGCAAGCGCCGAGCATCGCCTTTACGGAGTTGCCGACGGCGCCCTTCCCTGCTCCGCGGCCGAGTGGGCCGGGATGGCGAAGCGCGAGATCGCCGACGTTCATTCGAGCGGCAAGGTCCCGATCCTCGTCGGCGGCACCGGGCTTTACCTAAGGACGCTCGTCGAGGGGATTGCTCCGGTCCCACCGATCGATCCCGAGGTTCGCGCGCGCGTGCGCGCAGCGTCAAGAGAAGAGAATTATTCGAGGCTAAGCGAGCTCGATCCAGCGGCGGCCGCCCGCCTCAACGCCCGCGACACCAGCCGTATCAACCGCGCGCTCGAAGTCATTCTCTCGACCGGCCGAACGCTTGGCCAATGGCAAAAGCAGCGTGAAGGTGGCCTTGGCGGAAAGGTCGAGATCCGGGCGCTGATCCTGCTCCCGCCGCGGAAATGGCTCTATGCCAGGTGCAACGAGCGTTTCGCTCGGATGATCGAGGAAGGGGCGGTCGCCGAGGTCGAAGCGCTGCTTGCCCGCAAGCTCAACTCGAACCTCCCCGTGATGCGCGCGATCGGGGTCCCGGAAATCTCCCGCTACCTCAAGGGAGAGGCGACGCTCGACGAGGCCATCGCTGCCGGACAGCAGGCGACCAGGCGCTATGCCAAGCGCCAATATACCTGGTTCTCGCACCAGCCGCCGGCCGATTGGCCACGTTTCAAGGAAGCGCTCGACCTCGATCGGCTTGGTGAAGCGCTGGCCCTGCTTGCCACGAACGGCTAGGCGCGGCCGCCATGGACCTCGTGCATGACGCGGACATCGATCCCCGGCCGCTGGCGGGCAAGCGCGTTGCGATCCTCGGCTATGGCAACCAGGGCCGCGCGCAGTCGCTCAACCTCAAGGACAGCGGCATCGACGTCGTCGTCGGCTTAAGAGGGGGCTCGGGAAGCAGCATCGAGGCCGAGGCGGCCGGACTCGAGACGGCGCTCATCGGTACCGCGGTCTCGTCGGCCGATGTCGTCATGATGCTCGCACCAGACGAAATCCACGCGGGCTTGTACCGCGAGATCGAATCAGATCTTAAGAGCGGCGCCGCTCTGGGGTTCAGCCACGGCCTCTCGGTGCGCTTCGGGTTCGTCACTCCCCGTCCCGATCTCGATGTGTTCATGATCGCTCCAAAGGGCCCGGGAACCGCGCTCCGCTCGCTCTACCAGGAGGGAAAGGGCATGATCGGGCTCTGGGCGGTGGCTCAGGATCATACCGGCGAGGCTCGCGATATCGCCCTTGCCTATGGCCGGGCGATCGGGTGCGGACGCGCCGGTCTCATCGCCTCGAGCTTCGCCGAGGAGGCCGAGGCCGACCTATTCAACGAGCAGGCGGTCGTCTGGGGAGGAGTTCCCGAGCTCCTCGTCGCGGGCTTTGACACATTGGTACAGAACGGAATCTCGCCCGAGGTCGCCTATCTCGAATGCGTCGGCGAGCTCCACCTCATCGCCGAGCTCATCGAGCAGCGCGGGATCGCGGGAATGCGCGAGGCTATCTCGAACACCGCCGAACTCGGCGCGGTGCTCGGGGGAAAGAAGATTGTCGACCAGTCGATCCGCGACCGGATGGCCAAGGTTCTCGCCGAGGTCCGCTCCGGCCGCTTCGCAGACGAGCTGAGGGCGGAGGAAGCGAGCGGCTACGCGCGCCTTGAAAGGGCGCGCGAAGAAGCGCGGACAACTCTCATCGAGGAAACCTACAGCCGGCTCGCCAAGAAGGAGGGCTAGGCGACCGTCCCTGGATGGTCGGGCATCTCCGGGCGCTCGCCGACGCTTGCGCGTTCGAGATAGGCCCGCTGGAGCTTGCGGTGGGCTTCGGCCACGTCGGGGTCGGGCGAACTCTGAGCCAGCTCCTGTTCCTCGGCAGCCCGGCGGGCGAAATAGATGCGGTCCTGGGTTGCCATCGCGCGCACTCCTGCTGGGGGGTGGGGCGCTTGTACCAGAAATGTGAAGAAGCGTCAGGCTGGCTCGACCGCTTCCCGGTTCGCCCTGTCGATGGCTTCCATGAGGACCCGCTTGGCCTCGTCCGCATGACCCCACCGGCCGACACGGACCCACTTGTCGGATTCGAGATCCTTGTAGTGGGTGAAGAAATGCTCGATCTGCTGGAAGATGATCGAGGGCAGGTCCTGCCGCTCGCCGACGTCCGAATAATAAGGGAATGTCGAATCGACGGGCACGCAGATGAGCTTCTCGTCTCCGCCATGCTCGTCCTCGAGGAACAGCACCCCGATCGGCCTTGCGCGGACGACGCAGCCCGGAACGAACGGCGAGCGGGCGATGACGAGGGCGTCGATGGGGTCCCCATCGGGCGACAGGGTGTGGGGAATGAAGCCATAGTTCGCCGGGTAGCGCATCGGCGTGTGAAGGATCCGGTCGACGAACAACGCGCCCGACTTCTTGTCGAACTCGTACTTCACGGGCTCGCCCCCGACGGGCACTTCGATGATCACGTTGACGGTGTTCGGCGGATCGTCGCCGATTGGGATGAGATCGATGTTCATGGCAGGTGTCCGGCGCTCCTAAACACCGCCAGCCCGAAGAACAATGCCGCAAGGCCTGCAGCAATCGATCCTATGACATATCCGGCCGCAGCGCCGTAGGAATGTCGCTCGATGAGCAGCGCGGCATCGAGCGAGAAGGTCGAGAAAGTCGTGAACCCGCCGAGGATCCCGGTGGTGAGGAACAGCCGGACATGCTGCGGAATCCCCGAGCGATAGGCAAAATAGCCCGCCAGCAGGCCCATGATGAACGAGCCGATCACGTTCACGATGAAGGTGCCGAAAGGAAAACCGAAGCCAAAGAGCTTGGTCGCGCCGACGTTCACGCCGTGGCGCAGCGCCCCGCCAATGCCCGCTCCGATGAAGACGATGAGATAGAGCATGATTCTCCTACCGCTGCACGAATGCGCCTGTAGGAGCCATCAGCCGATCGGCGGTTATAAGGGAGACCCCATTCCCGTTGAGAAGAGTGAACCTAGCAGGTGAAAGGCTTGGAGCAAGCGACTTGCGGCCAAACAACTTCTCGATCTCGCCGTGACCGTGCCTCACCGATGTTATGGGCACGAAACAGCACAGAGAGCCCCTTACCGGTCCGATGCCCGGCGTCGCATCGCCGGTCGCTCATTTTCTTCCGAAGAGTTTCTCTATGTCAGCGTGCGCCAATTTCACCCAGGTCGGACGGCCATGGTTGCACTGGCCCGAGCGCGGAGTGACCTCCATTTCGCGCAGAAGCGCATTCATCTCGGCGACTGACAGGATCCGGCCGGCACGAACCGAGCCATGGCACGCAATCGTCGCAGCGACATGGTCGAGCTTGTCCCTGAGGCTCATGGGTCCGCCAAGTTCAGCGATCTCGCCTGCAAGATCGGCGAGGAGCTCCTGGATATCGGTTCTGCCGAGTGCTGCAGGGACCGAGCGCACAAGGATCGCGCTCGAGCCGAAGCGCTCGATCTCGAGGCCGAGCTCGGCAAGGTCCGCGGCCGCCTCCTCGAGCCGGTCGCAGTCGGGCTCTTCGAGTTCGACGACCTCGGGGATCAGCAGGGCCTGGCGAGCGACCGAGCCACCATCCCTTGCCGCGCGCATGCGCTCGAGGACGAGGCGCTCGTGGGCCGCGTGCTGGTCGACAATGACCAGCCCGTCCTCGGCTTCGGCGATGATGTAGGTCGAGGCGACCTGGCCCCGCGCCACTCCCAATGGGAAGGAGGATGGAGGATCGAGGGCGGGCTCGGCGCGCGCTTGGGGAGCTTGCTCAAACAGCCGGTCGTCGCGAACGACCGCTCCTTGCACGAACGCTGCTCCTTCCACGTCCTCGACGACTGGCGAGCTCGTGGCCGGTCGTGGATAACGGGCAAGAGCCTGGTCATAGACTGCGCTTGTCGTCCACATGACAGGCGCTGCGGCCTGCTCTCGAGCGGCGCTCCTCTGGCTCTCCTCGTCGAGCGCGTGGCGCGACCCCCCAACGATCAGCCCTCGAACCGCGGCCGGATCGCGAAATCTCACCTCGGTCTTTGCCGGGTGGACATTGACGTCGACCTCCTCGAGCGGGAGGTCGAGGAACAATGCCGCGACCGGATGGCGGTCGCGGGCGATGAGGTCCCGATAGGCAGCGCGCAGGGCGCCGACGAGGAGCCGGTCCTTCACCGGCCTCGAGTTCACGAACAGGAATTGCTGGTCGGCGACGCCCCGGTTGAAGGTTGGAAGACCGATGACGCCCGTGAGACTCATCTCGCCGCGCCGGCAGTCGATACCGATCCCGTGGCGATCGAGCTCATGGCTCAAGAGCTCCGCGACACGCTGCGGCGCCTCGGCGGGCGCGAGAGTGAGGATCCGTCGACCATCGTGATCGAGGGTGAAGCCGGAATCGCTCCTCGCCATCGCGAGGCGTTTCACGCAATCGAGGCAGGCGGCATATTCCGAGCGCGGGCTCCGCAGGAACTTCCGGCGAGCGGGGACCTTGTCGAACAATCCCTCGACCCTCAGCCGGGTGCCGGGCGGAAGCGCGGCGGGCCCCTCCCCGAGCGGCACCCCGTGGTCGATCTCGATTCGCCAGCCGTCTTCGCCCCGGACCCGGCTCTCGAGAGTCAGTCTCGAGACGCTCGCGATCGAGGGAAGCGCTTCGCCGCGAAAGCCGAAGCTCGTCACCTGGTCGATCGCATCCAGGGGAAGTTTCGACGTCGCGTGGCGCTCGAGCGCAAGCCGCATCTCGCCGGGAGCCATTCCGCAGCCGTTGTCGGTGACCTCGATCAGCTCGAGACCCCCGGCCCCCAAGCGGATGTTGACCTGATTCGCGCCGGCATCGAGTGCATTTTCAACGAGTTCCTTAAGGGCGCTCGCGGGCCGCTCGACCACCTCTCCGGCAGCAATTCGATTGATGAGTTCGGGAGGCAGCCTTCTTATTGACATGGCATGGGTCTTATCCCAATTCCGAACAACCGGCGAAGCACTGATTTTTCCAAGAAATTCAGACCGCATTCAACGGTCGGTTACCAATTCTTAATTAAGATTGGGCGTGGTTAACGCCGCACACCAACAAGGGCGAGAGACGGGGTAGGAATGTTCTGGAATCGTTGGTTCAAATGGATGTCGCACGACATGGCGATCGATCTCGGAACCGCTAATACGCTCGTCTATGTCCGGGGACGCGGAATCGTTCTCAACGAGCCGTCGGTGGTCGCGATCGAGACGGTGAACGGCGTCAAGAAGGTCAAGGCCGTGGGGGAAGACGCCAAGCTGATGATGGGCAAGACGCCCGATCAGATCGAGGCCATCCGTCCGCTTCGGGACGGGGTCATCGCCGACATCGATGTCGCCGAGCAGATGATCAAGCACTTCATCCACAAGGTGCACGGCGGCAAGATGCGGGCCTGGCGCTTCCCGGAAATCGTGATCTGTGTCCCTTCCGGCTCGACCTCCGTCGAGCGCAGGGCGATCCGCGACGCCGCTTCCAATGCCGGCGCAAGCGCCGTCTACCTGATCGAGGAGCCCATGGCCGCGGCGATTGGCGCCGACATGCCGGTGACCGCTCCAATCGGTTCGATGGTGGTCGATATCGGTGGGGGAACGACCGAGGTCGCTGTCCTCTCGCTTCGCGGCCTTGCCTACACGACGTCGGTGAGGGTCGGCGGCGACAAGATGGACGAGGCGATCAGCTCCTACGTCCGGCGCAATCACAACCTCCTCATCGGCGAGGCTACGGCCGAGCGGATCAAGAAAGAGGTCGGGATCGCAAAGCCGCCCGTCGACGGGATCGGCAAGACGGTCCACATCAAGGGCCGCGACCTCGTGAACGGAGTCCCGAAGGAGATCTCGATCAACCAGGGCCAGATTGCCGAGGCCTTGTCCGAGCCCGTTGGAACGATCGTCGAAGGAGTGAGGATCGCCCTTGAAAACACCGCGCCGGAGCTTGCCGCCGATATCTGCGACCAGGGCATCGTCCTTACCGGCGGTGGTGCTCTCCTCCAGGGCCTCGACGAGGTCCTGAGGGACGAGACCGGCCTCCCAGTCACCGTTGCCGATGATCCGCTGACCTGCGTCGCGCTCGGAACCGGCCGTGCGCTGGAGGAAGAGCAGTTCCGCGGCGTGCTCCAGACGGCCTAGCGGAGTCATAACGGGTGGCGACCACGCGCCCCGGCTGGTCGCGTCGAGCGCAATATGGGCTGTTCTTCAGCTTCCTGGCGGTCATTGCCGGGATCATCGTCGGACTGATCCTTCTCGTCGTCTCGCTCGTCTCCCCGAAGACCTTCGAGGAGTTGCGGGGAGCGGCGCTCGACGTCACCGGGCCGGTTGCATCCGCTCTCCACGAAGTCAGCGCGACGGCCGAGGGCATGGTGACGGGCGCGGGTGATTATTGGGACGCCGCTCGGCAGAACGGCGAACTCAAGCGCCAGAACCACGCGATGCTCCAGCGGATGGTCGAAGCGAAGGCGATCTTCCAGGAGAATGCGCAGCTCAAAGCCGCGCTTCAGCTGAGGCAGCATGTCCGAGAGACGGTTGCCGTCGGACGAATCGTCGGCTCCTCGTTCAACAGCCCTCGCCGCTTCGCCATCCTTTCGGCCGGCGGCAAGGACGGAATCCGCGAAGGAATGCCGGTGCGTTCCGCCGAAGGCCTCGTCGGCCGGCTCATCG
>DASZYL010000228.1:0-1632 GCA_035545385.1 Sphingomicrobium sp.
TCGACCTGGTCGATCGAAAAGCGATAGACCTGGTTTTCAAGGATATCGATCGAGCGGAACCCGAGGCTGAGCGCCGACCATTTCTCGGGGCGGACGTTCTTTTCCGTCCACGGCTTCGAATACATGACCCCGTTGACGATCAACGTGACGTTGGTGGGAGGAGGAGGGGCCGGCATATTTGATCGTGCAAGGTTCGCTGCCTGGATCGAGTCTTCGACCTGCTTCAGGAAAACCCCGTACCGAGCGCCTCCATCGACGAACAGATCGGTTCGAACCTCTCCTGTCGGAACGACCTTGATGTTGAGGCTGACGGGATAGGCCGCGAGCGGGACCGAGGACGAGGCGATCAGCGTATCGACGTAGCAGTGCCGGATTGCATCGACCTCGGCCGGAGCCGAGTCCGGCTTGACCCGGCTCGCGAGCTCGGTGAGATCGATTGCGTAGCCATTGCCGTCGTCGAGGTCGGTGACTCCGACCAACAGGATCCGGCCATGCTCCCGCTCCCGTCCAATCTGGACCAGGGTCTGGGGCGAAATCAGCCCGTAGATTCTCCCCTTCAGCGGCTCGAGCGAAGTGACGGACCCGCTCGCGAGACCGCCAAGGATTCCGCCGCCCCCGACCTTGAGGATGCTCTTTTCGCTGCTGATGAGGCTCGAGGCCGCAAAGTCCTCGAGGTTGGAGTGGCGGATGGGGATTGCGCCAGGATCGAACCCCCGGTCCTCGGGATAGACACGATCGGGTGCGACCGGCTGGTTGGCGAGGAAGAACATCGTGCTCTGAAGCGAACCGGTGCTGACTCCAGTGACCATCCTGTAGGTTGGTACGCTCGGCCTTCCGAGGAAGAAGCCCGTCCCGAACAGGCCGTGCTGGCTTCCGCCGCTCAACACCAGGACTTCGCCAGGGCGCTGCGCTTCCGCCGGGTCGCGCGGCGCCTGCACGAGGATGTTGGTCATGAATTGCTGCAATGGCGATGGAGGAGCCTTGACGACCGCTGGCGCAGTTCCGGGCGCGGCGATCTCGCGCGGGTGGGTCGTCCCGACATACATGGGGATGGCCCTCAAACGGCAGTCGGCAAGGGCTTCGGGACGGGCATGGCTGCAGGCGAAAAGCAGCAGCGAGAGCGCGCTCAGGACCAGCTTGCTAGTCATCATCCTCTCCCGGTGAAGACGCCCGGTCGGAAGCGGCCTTCAGGCAAAAGTCGGGGTCGCCGTAGAAGACGTAATCGGCCCAGTCCTGGCGCGCGCCCGAGCTCTTCAGCTCCTTGACGCTCGAGCGGCTCTTCAGGAGCGCGTCGTTGAGCGTCGCTCCCTCGAGCAGCTGCGGGTAGAAATTGGCGGAGAAGGTCGACGCGGTGTCGTCGTGCACGGGCCAGTAGGTCCCGATGAAATTGGCGATTCCTCCGCGAAGGAGCGCTTCGGCGAACCCCACGCCGCCCTGGACCAGCTGTGCGGCGGTTGCGGGTGCTGCGGCCGAGGCATCGATCCCGCGAACCCTCGCGGTCTCGCAGGCATTGAAGAACATCAGGCTCGGGAGGTTGTCGATGACGGCGAGATCAAGACCGGAAAGAACCTCGCCGCCGGCGCAGAACAGCCCGCTTCGAGCGCGCTGCCGGGGATCGAAGAAGCCATGGCC
>DASZYL010000229.1:0-21314 GCA_035545385.1 Sphingomicrobium sp.
GCTTGCATCTCCCGGGCGGATCCACGCGCTTCGAGCCATTAAGCAGGCGCTCGACCCGCTTGGGATCATGAACCCGGGAAAACTGGTTCCGTAGTTCTTGGCCTTGCAACCGGCTCCAACGCGCCCTTTGCATCACTTTCAAAATCGCGTGCTTGATGTCGCGCCGCATTCGCGAGGCCATGTGATCCGGTAGGCGGTGCAGTGGAATGCCACCCGAAGCACAGCTCAGAAAACATCGAGGTCGAAGTTCAATAGCCAATCGGCACAGTAAACCAAGTCGCCCCGGCAACGACGCTGCTATTGACCGGCGGACCTGGAAGGCGAAGGCTCGGACACAGAATCGGGCGTCTCGTCGTTAGCGCCTCTAAAGGCTGGACTGATGGTCACGATCATTGCGCCGAGCTTGATTTCTTCGTCGCCTCGGAACGCCCGGACGCGGACTTGGCCTTCCTGCTCGATCACGACGCCCGTGCCTTCCCAGAAGAAGCGGCATTCACGCATGAGAAACTCGCCGGTTTGCTCGGGCACTAAGTCTGGCTGGGGTGCGTCAATTCTGAAAACCGTCGCTGGGCTGTCGTAATCGTGGCCGGGGAGGAAGATCTTGATTTCGACCGGCTCTAGGGACGTGGGCTCTTCCCGATAGACGATCATTGCACAAAATTTCGGCAAGAGCGCCGGAAGTGGGCCGTTGATGATGAGAGTATCAGCATATGCCCCGACGAAGGTCAGTTTGCCATTGTACTCCTGACGAATGTCATCACAGAAGATCGTGTATCCGCTCGGCAGGCGAGGATTGATAACAGTCATGCAACAACCGAGCGAAATTCAGCCTTCATTGCGTCAGCGGCGGCGGTTTGTCGCTCTAGTTTATCTGCCGCGTAGAAACTGGATTCCGTGTTCACCGGGGCAGCCGCAGGGCGAATCCCGCTCGCGGAATAGATCACCTGGCCGTTCTTATCCCTGGCCTCGACGATCAGTTCCACGCCTAGCGCCTCGGCCATGTCGGACAGCTTGTCGATCTGCCAGTTTGGCGGACTGGAAAAGGACCTGCTGACATACGACTTATTGATGCCAAGCGCGTCCGCGAGCGCTTTGAATGTAAAGCCGGTCTGTCGCTTGCGAACGGAGAAGATGTTCCAGAAAAGGCTCTGGAACTCCGAGCGCAGCGAGATGCGGGCAAACTCGCGGTCGTCAGTCATGTTCGTCTTTGTTCCTGATAATCGTGCCCGTTGGATCGCTCAGATAGTCTTCGAAGAACCTACCCCTCAGCGGTTCCCCCGGAATTAGTTGTTGCCACCGGGCAATCATCTCGATTGCGTGCTGCTGGTAAGCAGCATCCGGTTCGCACTCATGCCTGTCCTTGCACACGAGACCAACGAATATGTCCCTGCTGTAAAAGCGGCGGAACAGTCGCCAGCCAGGGCGTGGCTTGGGGAAGACAAAGACCCAGGCTTCGTCGTGCCCTTCCATCTTCTTGAGGTCTGCCGTGACCTTCTTGTTTCGTTGGGAGGTCACGGACCAGACCCAACCCCGGCAGAACCGGTTGATTTCGTCGCGCGCAAAGACGCTCGGGAAGCCTGCCTCCGAAGGACCGCTGCCGCTGAGAAGCGCGTCGATTTCGGGAGTTACGTACAACCAACGCTTCTTGTCCCTTTCCGGTATCGCGGCAGGGAGTTGGTGTTCGATGAATCCCGCGAACGCCAACTCCATCTTACATAGCGAAGTTGCTTTAGAAGTCAACTTTCTGTGCCGAAGTACTTTCCGGAGATCAATAGTTGCTTACCCCGTTTGCTGCGGCACGAAAGTTCGCCGCGTACGCGGGAGAGTCCGCCGGCGGGTCCCCAGTGCTCGGCAGTCCCTAGTGCACGGAGGGCGCGGGAACCTGGACTGCAAGCGGTCCCGACTTGTCCTTGAGATAGGTGATGAGGAGGACTGCGGGCTCGGTTCCGTCGTTGGACGCCCGATGCGGAGTGTCGCGGTCGACCTCGAATGTATCGCCCTTGACGACGTGCCGGATGGGTCCGCCCGCGATCTGGACGTTGAGTGCGCCCGACAGGACGTAGGCGATCTCGGTCCCGTGATGAATGTGCCAGCCGACGCTCTTGCCCGGAGCGATGTCATGCTCGACGACGTTCACCTCGAGCCCTTTTCGATTGGGAACATCGACGTGGATATCCGGCGGATCGGCAAGGGCAGGGCCTGCGAGAAGGAATGCGAGGACCAAGGCCGGCGTAGCACGCATCTGAACCTCCGCGATGCTTCGAGAAATCAACGCAAGAAGACGTCGCATTATCCCGGGAAAATCCCGCAGGAGAAAGTGGCTGGCAAAGATGCGGTGAAGTCGGCCCGGTAACGGCTCGGCACCACAGGGGAACCGAGCGCCGAACCGGAGACACGCTCGGAACAACACGGGCGAGTCTCGAGGAGCATCTTATCCCTCCTGCGCGCCTTCCTGAAGAACGGAAATTTAACGCCAGCCGTGCCCAGTCGTCCCATTCTTGGATTCGCCATCACCTGGCCTGCATCCGCCCGCGTCGGAACGTCAGTTGACCTTCAAGCCCCACCGGCTTGCATCCTCTCCAAGAAACGGGAACGAGCAAGCTTGATGCGCACCGACTTGGATCACCTTCCGCAGGTCCAGCAGGACGAGCTCGGCCGTGTCGTTCGCATCCTCATGGAAGAATTTGAAAAAGCGACGGCGCTCGCGACCCAGCCGTCGCGCCGGAGCGGCAAGATCTACAAGATCATCCTATTCGGAAGCTACGCCCGGGGCGACTGGGTTGACGAGCCGGAGAACGGCTACCAGTCCGACTTCGATCTCCTCGTCATCGTCAGCCACAAGGACCTGACCGAGGTCGCGGACTATTGGTACGTCGCCGAGGACCGGATCATGCGCGATCCCGAGATTGCGCGGCCGGTCAACATCATCGTCCATTCGCTCGACGAGGTGAATGACGCGCTGAAGCGCGGAGAATATTTCTGGGTCGACATCGCGCGCGAGGGGATCGCCCTTTACGACCTGCCGCACCACGCTCTTGCGACCCCTATGCCGGCTTCTGCGCAGGACGCGGAGCGCATGGCCAGCAAGTACTTTAGCGATTGGCTCCCAGCGATTGACCGCTCAATTGCAACAGCGACAGGTCAGCTCGGGCGCGGCGAGGACGACTTAGGTTGGCGCAAGGATGCAGCGTTTTCGCTCCACCAGGCGGTCGAGCGATCATACTGCTGCTTTCTTTTGGTACGCAGGCTCTACTTTCCTCGCTCGCACAACATCAAGTTCCTGCGGTCGCTTGCAGAGGACAGTGAGCCGCGGCTCGTCGGCGCATGGCATCGGGCGACGAAGATCGAAAGGCGACGCTTCGAGCTCCTGAAGCGCGCCTATGTCGAGGCGCGCTACTCCTCCAACTACGAGATCGGCGTCGATGACCTCGAGAGCATCATGCTCTCGGTCCGGCGCCTGCGCGATCTCGTCGAGCAATTGTCGCTGGAACGGCTAGAAGAGCTTCGGCGCGCAGCCGGGTAGCGAGGACCGCTAACTTCCGAAATAGGGCTCGCAGGCGATTCCATCATTGTCTCGATCCAGCTGCGGCCGATACCCTGGTTCGCCCACATGGATCGGGGCTACGCCGGCCGACCGTGCAGCGTCGCAGTTCGGGTAGTAGGTATGTGCCGGCACCGGCCTGTCGCTCGCCAGCTCATTTGAGGCGCCGATAAGGCGGGCCGGCGACGGAAGTTCGCCCGAATTGAAGACAACTAGGAAAGCGACGAGCGCGCAGCCGCCAACGAACGCCGGATAGGCCCTGTTCTTCCACATATTCGAATGGGGATAGGTAGGACGTGGCCGTCGCTTGAACGGAATCGGGTCGCGCATTGCTCGACGCTAGCGGCGACTGGGTAAACGGTCGGTTTCGTTTCGGCCGACGTCCGCTGCCATTCAACGACGGACAGCCGTTCTCAGCTCGGCTGCAACTCGGTTTCCGGCGCCATTCCCTTTTCGCGGAGTTCGCTGATCGCCTCGTCATTCTTGCGAAGCTGCGACAGCCCCATTCCGCGAAGCACGTGATCGGCCTTGGTGAACTGGATGTTCTCGTAGCCGACGATCTCGACGAGATTGCCCCATGGGTCCCTGAAGTCGAGAAATGGTCCCGGCTCGATCCTTATCCCCGCAGCGAGGATGCGCTGGCGAGCTGCTTCCTTGTCCTCGACCACGAGGCCGAAGTGGCGTCCTCCCGTTGGTGATGGATTGCTGGTCTCCTGGAGCGCCAGGAACTGGTCGCCAAGATCGATGAAAGCCATCCCCGGCTCGCGGCTCCGCAGTTCGAAGCTGAAGAGGTTCGAATAGAATGCCAGCGCTTCGTCGATGTCGCCGACCTCGATCGCGACATGATTGAAGCCGACGAGCCGTGGCTTGGGAGTGGTCGACATGGGGTCTCCTTTGCAATCAGTGACGCTTTGCGAACTGGTCTTGCTATCGCCGGGGAACCCCGGGGTCGAAAGCAAAGCCCGACCCGCGGCGGACGATCGTGCCGACGCCAGGGAAGGGGAAATGGACTGCGAAGATGCGCTCTTTCGACGCCGACAGGAGCCGAAGCTGGGAGCGCCTCTGGGCCACCCCCCGCAGCTTGTCGGAATCCCAGGCGATGGTCCATTCGGGCCGTTCGAGGGAGATGACGGAGCTATGGGCCGCGTCACCGATATCGAGCAGCCGTTCGCCTCGCGAAGCGAGCTCGTACATGACGTGTCCCGGCGTATGGCCGTAGAGCGCCTTCGAGCGGATTCCGGGCACGACCAGCCCGCCAGGGACGAAGGTTCTCACCCGTGGGCGGATGGCCTCGGCGATGCCGCGCGCGTCCGGGCTCTCTTGCATGGCGCGCCACTCGTTGGCGGACATGTGCACAAGCGCATTGGGAAAAGCGGGGCGGCCCTTCGCGTCGACGAGGCCGCCGACATGGTCGGGATGCGAGTGCGTGATGAGAATGTCGGTGACGTCGCGAGGCGAGACACCGACCGAGCGCAGGCTCCGCTCGAGGACACTCTTGTTCTTCGCTCCATAGCCGGTGTCGATCAGAACCGTCCGGCCGCCGGTCCGAACAAGGAGGACGTCGATGTCGAGATTGATCGTTTGCGCCGGTTGACCCGCGGCCCTCAGGAGCTTTGCGACCTCCGCCGGCCTGGCGTTGGTCGCGAACACCGACCCGTCGTTGGGGATCGCAAGGCGGCCCGCGCGAAGGACGGTCACCTGCATTGCGCCGACGTTGAACGATCTCGAAGCCGGGGCCGTCTCGACGGGCCCCTGCGCTTGAACGGGCACGGACGTCGACATGAGGCCGACGGACGCGATGAGCAGGTGCAGGGAGACGATTTTCATAATGGCTCGCCTAGGCTCTGGTCGGCGCCGGTGAAAATCAAACGCGCCGAGGCGCCGATAAGCTGGATTTATGGCCTGATGGACGACTCCACTCCCAGGAAGGAGACGAGGGCGTTTACACTCTTGCAGCACCCCCGTGCTACTCCTTCGCCGAATTGGTGATCTGGTGCCCAGCTCCACCCCATGTCCTCAAGAGTCGCCCTACGCCGACCGTCGCCTCTACCCCAGGGTCCCTGTAGCCTTGCCCGCATTCCTCCAGGTCAACGGCGAACGACTGTCGGGGCAGATCCTCGACCTCTCCTCGGGAGGCGCCAAGGTGAATTGCCCGGAAGGCGTTCCGGTCGGAACCAGTCTCGTCCTCGATTGCGGGATGCTCCGGCGTGAAGCCATCGTCCGCTGGCAGAACGGTCCCTTGCTTGGTCTCTGCTTTGAGAGCGGGCTCGACGAGAGGGAAATTTCAGAACTGATCGACCGCTCCAAGGCCCTCGACAGCCGGATGAAGTCGCGCGACTAGGTCTTTTCGCCCGGCCGGGGTTTGCATCCCCCCTGACGGGCGACGTATCATTGCCCGGCCGAGCACAGCCGGGGGGCGGCGCACATGGAGGTTTCATATTTCTCCAAGGGTGAAGCGCTGATCGTCGCGGCGATCGGGAGGGTCGATGAATCGACCTGGGAAGAGTTCGGGAGGCATCTCTCCAGGGGAATCGAAAAGGCCGCGGACCAGTCCCTCGACACCCTCGTCATCGACCTTTCCAAAATCGAATATATGTCGTCGCGGGGCCTCAGGGTGCTGACGCTCGCAAAGCAGCTCGGTCGTGCCTCGGGCGTTTCCATAAGGCTTGCGGCACCCAACGACATCATGCGCGAGATCCTCGCGATCAGCCGATATGACAAATTGTTTCCAGTCGATCGCGCGCTTCCCGCAAGCGAGTGGGACGGCCGATGAGCGACCCCTTGCTCGTGCGTTTCTGGGGCACGCGCGGAACGCTCCCCGTCGCGATCACCGCGCGCCAGGTCCGGGCCAAGATCGCGAACGCGCTCAGGATTGCCGGAAGCCAGTCGTTCGAAAGCGACGAGGAAGCCTTGGAGTTCATCGAAAGGGCCCTGGATTTCGCGGGCGGCGCGACCTTTGGCGGAGCAACCAGCTGCGTCGAGGTCGACGCCGGCGAAGATGCCTTCTTCGTCTGCGACATGGGAAGCGGCCTTCGGGAATTCGGCCAGGACGCCTCGATGCGGTGCAAGGGCGGACGGCCCAAGAAATACAATTTCTTCCTGTCCCACCTCCACTGGGACCACATCATGGGCTTTCCGGCCTTCCTCCCGGCCTTTGACTATGATTGCGAGATCGTGATCCACAGCTGCCACCCCGATGCCGAGGAAGCCCTTCGCCGCCAGCAGGAGGAGATTTCCTTTCCCCTGGAATTCAGGTTCTGGGAGGCTGGGATCCGCTTCGAGCTCATGGAGCCTGGCGTCGAAAGGCACGTCGACGGGCTCCGGGTCACCGCGATCCGCCAGCACCACCCCCACGAGAGCTTCGGCTATCGCTTCAGCGATCCTTCGGGAAGAGTCGTCGTCTACAGCACCGACAGCGAGCACAAGGTCGACGACATGGACAGCGAGGAAAGCTTCGTCGACTTCTTCAAGGGGGCCGACCTCGTCATCTGCGACACGATGTATTCGCTCGCGGACAGCAACTCGACGAAAGAGGATTGGGGGCATTCCAGCAACCTCGTCGCCATCGACCTCTGCCACCGGGCCCGGGCGCGGAAACTGGCCCTCTTCCACCACGATCCCGCGAGCGACGACGAGGATATCCAGCGAATGCACGAGGACAGCATTCGCTACGAGGAGCTGAGCCGCGAGCGCGACCCGCTCGAGGTGATCTGCGCCTATGACGGACTTGAAGTCACCCTCTAGGCCCATGCTGGGGAAGAGCAGCGTCTGGCGGGCCTGGGCGGTCCTTCTCGTCCTTGCCACGATCATCTCGATCGCAACCGGAGAACAGACGCGCCGGATGCTGTTCGACGAATGGCAGCGGCTCAGTCCGCGGACCATTGCGGCCGGCAACATCCGGGTCGTCATGATCGATGGGAAGAGCCTTGCGACCATCGGACCCTGGCCCTGGTCGCGCTATTATCTCGCAAGGCTCACCGAGGACATCAATCGCGACTCCCCGAAGGTGATCGGCTTCGATGTCCTCTTTCCCGATCCCGACCGGGCAAAGCCCGAGCTCTTCGCGAAGCTCTACCCGGAGCTCGACCCTGAGGTTGCAGGAACCGTCTCGGCGCTGCCGTCGATGGACGAGATTTTCGGCGAGGTGATCGGGAGGGCGCCGGTCGCGATCGCGAGGGCGGGGGCATCGGACGGCATTCGCGACGGACGGACGCTCATCGTCGATGCCAGCATCTCGGGGAGGCTTCCAAGAAGGATCGACCAGTGGCCGGCGGCCGTGACCGCGATCCCCGAGCTCGAAGACGTCGCCCTTGGCCATGGGCTGATCAACGGACCTCCCGATTCCGATGGAACCATACGCGCCGTTCCATTGGTCATGCAGGTCGCCGGGCGAGCGATGCCGGGATTTGCCCTCGAGCTCGCCCGACTCAGCCTTGATGCGCCCGCGTTCAAGGTGACTCCGAACCAGGTCGAGATCTCGGGGCGGCGGATCCCGGTCGATGATCGTGGGAGAATGCATTTGAGGTTCGGCAAATTTCCAGCCGGCGACATCGTCTCGGCGGCAGCGATCCTCGGCAATTCCGTGCCCAGGGGCTATTTCAAGGACAGGATCGTCCTCGTCGGGCTCGCCGCCGAAGGGACCGCGGACATCGTTTCCACGCCTCTCGCGTCCCAGAATTTCGGGGCGGTCGTCCAGGCCGAGGCGGTCGATACGATCAGGAATGGCGGGTGGCTCGAGCGCCCTTCCTGGGCGGGTGCGCTCGAATGGGGACTTGCCGCCCTCATGGCCCTCCTCGCGCTCGCAGCGGCATGGGCCGGGCGAACGCCCAAGGTCCTTCTGGTCATCGCCTTCATCGCTCTTCCGCTTGCCAGCTGGCTTGCTTTCGACCGCTTTTCCCTGCTGCTCGACGCCGCCCGTCCGCTCGAGATCGGGGGTGGAGCGCTCGCAGGAGCGCTCATCGGCCTCTTTGCCGATGCGAGGCGCGAGCGCGAGCGCCTTCGGGAAGCCCTCGTGAAGGAGCAGGTCGCGGCGGCAAGGACAGAAGGCGAGCTCCAGGCTGCCCGGGAAATCCAGATGAGCATGGTCCCGCCAAGGTCTGCTCTTTCCAGGATCGATCCCCGTCTCGACGCCGACGCACTGCTCGAGCCGGCGCGCTCGGTCGGCGGAGACCTCTATGACCTTGCGCGGCTCGACGACGACCGGATCGGGTTCCTGATCGGGGACGTCACTGGAAAGGGGGTTCCGGCAGCGCTCTTCATGGCGATGTCGAAGGCGCTCACCTCGTTCGTTCTCAACCGCGAGAACCAGGACCTTGGAGCTGCGGTGGGAAGCGTCAACCAGGAGCTTCTTCGCGGCGGCTCGGAAGCCCTCAGCGTCACGGTCAATATCGGGATCATCGATCTTGAAAGCGGCGAAGTCGCGATCGTCTGCGCAGGCCACGAGGACCCGATCACGCTCAAGGCCAAGGGCGAGGTCGAGAGCCACCGCCTCGAGGGTGGTCCCCCTCTCGGCCTTGACGATTATCCCTATCCCGTCGAGCGGCTATTGCTCTCTCCAGGCGATTCCCTCGTTCTCGTGACCGACGGCATTACGGAAGCGCAGGACTCCGCTGGATCGCTTTACGGGCGCGAGCGAATGCTCAAGGAGATCGAACGCAACGGGACGAGCGCGACCTCGATCTGCGAGGGCCTTCGAAATTCCGTCCGCGCGTTCGAGGGCGACTTTGAACCGACCGACGATTTGACGGTGATGGTTCTGAGGCGCCGGCCCTAGCGAACGATCACTTCGACGCGCCGGTTGACCGGGCTGCTGACATTGTCTCCGGTTTGCACCTTGAGCTCGCGCTCGCCGCGCCCCACCGCGCTCATGATCGAACGGTCGAACCCCTTGGAGACGAGGAGGTTCATGATCTCCTCGGCGCGCTTCTGCGAGAGCGCGTCATTGTCCGAATCGCTTCCAACAGTGTCGGTATGGCCGGTGACCTGGACTTCGGCGCCCGAACGCTTCGCGATCTCGGCGCGCAGCTCCTCGAGGACCGGAAGCGATTCCGGAGTCATCTCGGTCGTGCCTTCGAGGAAGTAGAGGGTGAAGCTCCTGGCGGGGGGCGGAAGCTCGCTGACGAGCATCGCCTCCTTGGGGTTGAGGCCCCGCGGCCCAAGCGGCTTGATCGAGGGGTTCGCGCCTCCAAGGCTTGTCCTGCTGTCCGCCTCGCTGACCACGGTTTCGACTGGCTTGCCGCCGGATTCGAGGATCGCGACCGCACCGTGGCCCCCGTCCTCGTCGGGGAGGAGTACGAGGGAGGAATGAGCGCAGCCTCCAAGGACAAGGATCAGGAACACGCCTCCAAGGCGCGTCATCATTTGGGCACCTCGACGATGAACCTCGTCCCCCGGACTCCGAGGAGCGAGTTGGGCGTCTGGACCTTCATCGCGTCGCGCGCCGACTTCGCGATCTTCCCCGAAACGACCGCGAGGGATCCGCGGTCGACCTGGGTGATGAAGGCGCCCTGCTGCCTCGTTCGGTCATATTCGAACTTGCTCACCGCGACGCGGCTGTTGGGGCCGACTGCGAACCTCGTATTGTCGATGAACGTGAGGCTGATCCGCCCGTCCTTGCCGGTCACCAGCGTATCGCCCGGGAGGAGTTCCTGGCCGGCGGCCGCGCGGAGCTGGTTCGATCCACGCTGGATCATCGCAGTGCCGCTGCTCGACTTGACCCGGGCGATCTCCGCGAGCGCCGGGGACGGCGCAAGCGCGGCCAGAGAAACTAGGAAAAGCGCCCCCCGAAGCATCGCTCGTCTCCCGCCCGGTTCCCGTTCATGTCATACCGGACGAGGTCTCCATGAGCGAATCAAATCACGAGCCCCTGCGTCTCAGGCTGTCGGGACCAAGAGCGGTAAACTCGGCGACCGATGCCGCCCGCACTCTCGCGGGACGCGTCGGGATCGATGAGAGCGACGCCGCGCGCCTTGCGATCATCATCGAGGAGCTTGTCACGAACCTTTATGACCATGGCGGCCTCGGCTTTGACGACGTCTTCGAGCTCGAACTGTTCGCGACCGGGGAAGAGCTCGGCGTCGTGATCATCGATCCGGGGACGCCGTTCGATCCTGGTCTTGCGGACCTCGGGCGCAAGGTCCCGCGAAGGGGCGGCGGGGCCGGGCTGAAGCTCGTCCGGGCCTGGGCAAGTCGGACCGAGTACAGCAGCATCGGCGGCTTCAATCGACTGGCCGTGTTGCTACCAAAGTCCGCACGCGAGGACTGACCAGAGCCGTCAGGATTGGCGCGGCTCAACGTGGCGATCGAATGCGGTCGGGACCGCGGCCCTCGGGCGATCTTGAATGTGATGGTCAAGAAGCTTGCCGAAGCGATGGTCGCGAAGCCCGGTCCGCATGAACCGCTGCAGGATGTCGAGATCGGGATTGCCATTGCCCTCGATGAAGATCGGGCCGTCCTCGACCACGGCGATGTCCCAGCCGATCACTACCCGGTCCAGGAAATGCCGATGAGCGGCGACGGCGTCGGCTTTCACTCGCTCCCAGCACGGCACCTCTCGGCCTTCGATGCGTGCGCCGGTATCGGGGTGAACCGAAATCCATCCAAGAGCGGCATCCGAGCCTAGATTGCTCGACTTTGACAATGTCCCGGTCTCAAGGTCGATCAATGCTCCGATCCCGCCTGCGTGAAGGTTGTCGACGGTAATATTCCGGCCGAACGAAGTTCGGAGCATCGCCGTGACGACCTCGGGTTCCCGGTTCTCGTTCAGGCAGGTGAGGACCCGCATGGTGGGCAAGGCGCCGGCGGTGATTTCAAGCAGTTGCTCATGGGGCCGCAGTCGAGGCTGGACGATGAGATGATGCCGGCGCGAGCGCTCGACGAGCCGGTCCAGCAGTTTTTCGGCTCCGAGGCGTTCGCCGCTTGCGCTGGCGAAGCGCGCGGGGCCAACGAGGTCCCAGCGCTCTGCTCCCCGTCCTCCTCGTCCGCTGCTCGGCTTCACGAAGAGGTCATACTCTGGAAGGCCGCAGTCCGGTCGATCCCCCTCGAGCGCCAGGAGAGTCTCGACGCACCGGATCTGGCGCTCTGCGCAATAGGCGGCGAAGCGTTTCTTGTCGTTGAGCGGAGTGCCCTTTTTCGGCTTCAGCATTGGAAACAGGCACCGCTTGGTCTCGAACCGCTGGATGAAGGTGCCCGCCCGCTTCGCTCCCTCGTCGTGGAGCGAGAAGATATAGTACCAGGGCGGCAGCACGCCGCAGGAGAAGTAGAGCTTCATTTGTTCGACGAATTGCTGGGGAATGCTCTTCCCGAAGCGTTGATTGATCAGCCTTCCATTCCGCGAAATGTAGAAGGCCGATGCGAGAAACAGCCCAATCGGCGAGATCGCGACTCCAAGGACCAGCTCAAGCCAATCGGCTAGGCCTTCCGGGTGCCAGTATCGCTCGGCGATCGCCGAACGAAGCGCGTCGGTCACGCCGGCTTCGCGGGCCGCCAGCGCCGCACGGACCGCCACGGGAAGGCCCGCGACGCGATAAACGATCCGTTCCGCGCTGTCGGCAATGTTCCAGGAGGCCATGCGAGGAAGGTGATAGGTCCGCCCACCTAACAGGCGGCCCGCCAATGCGTGACTTTATCCCAATCTACATTGGGATTTGTCGGCCGCCCACAAGCGCGGGCCTTCGCATTCGAACTATTACATTTTCTCAATGGCGAGAACGTTTCGGCTGCTTTTCTAGAAGTTCAGTCCGAGCGCCGTGTAGAAGTGGTAGCCGGTCTGGTGATCCGCCCAGGTTGGCCCGCCGGAGACAAGTAGCGAACCCGGGCCCCCGAGCTTGATGATCCCGCCAATCCCCGCGCTGGTTTGGCCAGTACCGTGGACGACATCCGCCCCCTGGCGGGTGAGTTCGGTCCCAAGGGAAAGATCCTCGCTGAAGTCATGAGTGGCGGCAAATCCCGCCTGCCAGAAATCGCGATTGCCAGGACCCGGGTTCACTTCGAAGCCTCCACCGGAAAAGAGGCTGGTTCCGCCCGCAAAGTCCTTCCCGACCCACAGCGGCAGGAGGAGGCGCGCCTTCCCACCGCTGGAGAGGCTCGATGTCGGAAGGATGGCACGCGGGAAGATCGCCACGGAAATGCCCCGGGTCTCGTCGTTCACGAAACGGTATTTGATTCCGAGCTCGACATCGCCCGAGCCGCTCCGCCACCTTCCGGAAGGCTCACGGCTGAAGCTGAGCGGCAGCGTCGCCGTCAGCTGTACGTCCGCGATCGGCCCATAATTGACATCAAGACCCGCATCCGCATCGATCGTCGAGCGATGCCCATCGCCCGAGGCGAATGCATAGATTTCCCAATGGCCCCTGTCGGTCGGGAAGGGGTCGTCGGTGAGGAAGGGCGGTCCGGCGAGGGCGGGACTCGCCACGCTCGCGAGCGCGAGCGCGGCCCAATGGAAAGGTTTCACGCTCCTGCTTCCGCTCGACCAGGATGCCGTCCCGGGCGTTGCGGAAGGACGATGAGGAGGAGGACGATGATGAGCGCGAGCACCGCCGAAGCGAGTGGCCGACTGAGCTCCAGGCCCCCTTTGTCGAGCGGCTTGTCGAGGAAATCGCCAACTGTCGCTCCAAGTGGCCGGGTGAGGATGAACGCCGCCCAGAAGAGGAAGACCCGGCTGACCTTCGTCGTGAAATAGAGAATGGAAAGGACGAGGAGTGCGGTGCCAAAAACCAGCGCCCCGCCCGAATAGCCCAGTCCAGCATCGGCGATCCAGTCGCCAAGCGCGGTCCCGAGGGTCTGCGAGAAGGTTATCGTTATCCAGTAGAACGTCTCTTCCCTCGGTTCCGTGACCGTGTTGACGTCGATAGTTCCAATGGCCTTGTACCAAGTGAACAGCGAGAAGAGGACGCAGGCCAGGAGCAGGAGGGAGCCACCGGGGTAGCCGATCCCGAGCGAGCGGTCGGCGAAATCCGCGAGCGTGGTTCCGCAGGTCGTCGAGGCAACGATCGTCGCCCAGTAAAGCCATGGGTTGAACCTTCGCGCGCGAATTTGCGCAAGGACAAGGAAAACGAGGAGGGCGCCGAAGATGGCGGTCCCGATGAGATAGCCATTGGGAACCGGATTGTTCGTCGTTTCCCCGAGCCACGTCATGGTGACGGTATCGCCGCCGGTCTCTCCCAGGGTGGTGGCGAGAATCTTGATGACCCAGAATCCGAGCGTGACCGCTGGAACCTTGGATAGCGCCTCGTTCGCCGACAGCCGTTCATTCATAACACTTGCCGTTCCTGTTTCGCCCCTTGGCGATCGTGATCACCCGTTTCTGCGCTTGGGCGGATCCGCGGGATTTCGATCACGGCGGACAAACCCGGCTCGGTGCACTTGAGTATGAGCTGGCCGCGATGGAGCTTCGCCACTGCGCTGACGAGGCTGAGGCCAAGGCCGTGACCCGCCGTCTTCCTGCTGGTTTCGAGGCGGGCGAACCGCTTGGTGATTCGTCCGAGGTCCGCCTTCGGCACTCCTGGACCATTATCGATCACCTGCATGGAGACGAGCGGCCCCACGGCAGATCCCGTCAATCTTACGATCGCGTCCCTGGGAGTGTGCCTTTGCGCATTCTCGAGCAGGTTTACGACCGCCTGGGCGAGCAGATCCCGATCGCCCTCGGCCCTGAGGCCAGGTTCGATCGACCAGATGAAGGTCCGGCCCTTGTCCTCGAACGCCGGAGAATAGCTTTCGGCCAGTTCGGTCAGCATCTCGCTGATATCGACGGGCATGAAGAAGCGCCTTGTTTCGCCGCTTTCGACCTCCGCGACCCTGAGGATCGCCGAGAACAGCGAGAGGACCTCGTCGAGCTGCCGAATGGCATCCGAGATGAGCGCATTCGCGCCCGGTTCGTCGAGCATTCCCTGCTCGAGCCGGTTGCGCAATCGAGCGAGGGGAGTCCTCAGATCATGAGCGATATCGCTCGACACCTGCCGGAGGTTTTCGAGAAGGCCCTCGATCCGGTCCAGCATCCGATTGAGGGTTCCCGCAACCTCGTCGAACTCGTCCTTTCGCGAACCCACGGGCATCCGGCGCCGAATGTCCCCACGGATGATCGCCTCGGCGGAGTTGCTGATCGTCTGCAATCGTCGCTGGAGATAGGAGCCAAGGATCACGGCGCCGCCAAACCCGAGGAGGCATGCCCCGAGGAACGCGGCAGCGAAAATGACGATGACGATACGCTCAATCCCTTCGAGCCACTCGCTGTCGATCGCCACGACGAGCCGCTCCGTCGGGGAGAGGTCGACCGTCACCGCTCGGGCCTGATCTGCGCCTTCCACCGGATCCTCGAAGATGATCGGATGGCGCCCGATCGCAGGCCTTTTCGTATCGAGACCGCCGTGAAGGCGGCGCCCGTCGGGCGCGAAGACACCATAAAGCATCTGTGTCGGCGAGTGCTGGGCCTCGCGCTCGGCAATGGCTTCGGCAAGCTCGCCGTCGCCGCCGGAGGCATATTCACTCTGTAGCGTTCGCGCTTCATCGAGGACCATCGAATCGAGCTGCCGCGTGAAGGCGATGTGCATCACCGCGAAGACGATGATTCCAAGGAGAGCAAGGCCGGCCGAATAGGCGCCGAAGTTCACGAAGGCGATGCGATAGGCTGCGCTCGATCGCCAGCTACGCATCGTCGCCCATCCGGTATCCCACGCCTCGGATCGTCTCGATCAGCTCCGGCTTGCCGCCCTCGTTGAGCTTCGAGCGCAGGCGACTGATGTGGGTGTCGACGATGTTGGTCTGCGGGTCGAAATGGTAGTTCCAGACGCGCTCGAGGAGCATCGTCCTCGTCATGACCTTGCCCTGCTCCCGCATCAGCTCCTCGAGGATTCGAAATTCCCGTGGTTGCAGCTGGATCGTCACGCCGTCGCGCGTCACATGGCGCTTCAACAGATCGACGACGAGCCCGCGATGCTCGAAGGACGTCGGTTCGGCATGGACCGGCTTGCGCCGGGCAAGCGCGTTCACCCGTGCCGCGAGTTCGGAAAATGCGAAGGGCTTCACAAGATAGTCGTCGCCGCCCGCCTCGAGACCAGTCACCCGGTCCTCGATCCGCCCGAGCGCGGTCAGGATCAGGACTGGGACGTCAATTCCGGCCGTGCGCGCCCGGCGAACGATCGAGACCCCGTCGAGGCGTGGAAGCATCCGATCGATGATTGCAACGTCGAGCTGTTCGATGGAGAGCAAATGCAATGCGTCGAAGCCATCCTCGGTGAGGATGATGTTGTGGCCGAGTTCACGCAGCCCGCGCCGGATGAACTCGGCCGTATCCCGGTCGTCTTCGGCGACGAGTATCCTCATCGGCGAAGTTGGCTCCGGTCAGTCGTGATCAACTTTTCCCTCGGACTTGTTCTCGACCACTCTCCCGGTCCGTCCGTCGATGCCAATCTCCTGGACATGCCCCTTCTGCTGGATGTCGAATGACCAGCGCCAGCCACCACCCTCCTTCTCATACTCGCTGGAGATGATCTTGCCCGGGGCGATCTTCAGGGCCATGGCTTCCGCGCGCGCCTTGGAGATCCTTGGCCGGGGCGCGGAGGAGGCTGTTGCAACGCTCCCAAGGCCGAGCGAGGCAAGTGCGGCAAACATAAGAAACTTCTTCATTTTCTGTGAGTCCCTAACTCGTTGCAGGAAGGGTGCGCCTATCGCCTTTCAAGCCTTGGAGACCGATGGCGGCGCCTATACATTATCCCAACATTCAAGTGTCGGGCGAGGTCGGTCACGAGCCTTGCTCCATCGCCTGCCACTGCACCGCGCAAGTGCGTTCGTCACGTTGGGAAAACGTAATTTAACGGCAATCCAAACCGAACGCCGCCCCCAGCACATGATCGGGGCATGTGCGGGATCTTCGGCGTAGCCGGCCGTTCGCTGTCGACAGAAGGGCTTCACCGCGTCTTCAAGGCCCTTCATCATCGAGGGCCCGACGGTCAGGGCAGTTTCGTCGACGGCGAAGGGAAGGTGACCCTTGCTCACACCCGTCTCGCGGTCATCGACCTTGCGACCGGCGCCCAGCCTCTCGAGAGCGAAGACCAAAGCCTCGTCCTTGTCGCAAATGGCGAGATCTACGATTTCGAGCGGATCAGGGATTCGCTCGAGCGCAGGGGCCATCACTTCAGGACGAGGAGCGATTCTGAAGTCATCCTTCACCTCTACCGGGAACATGGCCTCGGGCTCTTCGAACATTTGCGGGGCGAGTTCGCCTTCCTCCTTTACGACAGGTCCAGCGAGCTGTTCATTGCCGCGCGCGACCGCTTCGGGATCAAGCCGCTTTACCTGTCGCGTCTAAAGGATGGCTTCGTCTTCGGCTCGGAGATGAAATCCATCTTTGCGAGCGGCCTCGTTCAGCCCAAGCTCAATGCTGCCGGCTTCGATCCACTCGGTGGCCAGGATCCGGCTAATGTGCAATTCCCCTTCGAGGGAATCCAGCAGGTCCCGCCGGCATCCTACGCAATGATCAACCTTCGGACCGGAGACGCCAAGGTTCACCGCTACTGGTCAGCCAAGATCCCGGACCGCGTTGCGGACCCGATCAAGGATGGCCCTTTCGGTGAGACATACGCAAGATCGGTGCTGGAGCAACTCGAGGAAGCGGTTCGCCTGCGACTTCGAGCGGATGTTCCTGTTGGCCTGTACCTTAGCGGCGGGATCGATTCGGCGTTCGTCGCAGCGCTCATGAAGCGCAACCTCGCAACCCGCCTCCATTCATTCTCGATCGCGTTCGAGGGGAGCGGGCGGAACGAGCGCGCGTTCGCGCGGCGAGCTGCGGACGTCATCGGGACCGACCACCACGAGCTCGTGGTCGGGAAGGCCATGCTCTGGGACAATCTGGAGGAATGCCTGTGGCACTCCGAACTGCCGTTTGCGAGCCTCGCCCCAGTCGGCAAATTCCTTCTATCCAGGGAGGCCCGAAAGTACGTGACTGTGGTTCTGACCGGGGAAGGCGCCGACGAGGTGTTCCTCGGCTATCGCCGGTTCTTCGCGGACGCGATCCGAGACACTCGAAAGCCGGGGTGGTCCCGGGTCACCCGATCCCTGCAGTCGCGGCGACTGAAGCTTGGCCGTTTCTCGAAAGCCATCGGGAAGGCATCGCTTCATCTCTTCGCGAGGAACCAGCGCAGGTCGATTGAATTGGCTCGCCACGAGGGTTCGGCAGGTCGGGACAGCGAAAGACCGTTGATCAATGTTATTCAGGAAGCGCGGATCGCGGCGATGCCGCTCGATATCCTGTGCTTCCTTGGCGACCGCGAGGAAATGGCTCATTCGCTCGAGGCCCGGCTGCCGTTCCTCGACCATCACCTTTACGAACTGGCAAGGGACATCCCGGTCGACTTCAAGATGCGCCGAGGGATGGAGAAAGCAGTCCTTCGCCGCGCGGCAAAGGGAATCCTTCCCGAGGATCTTCGCCTCCGCCGAAAGAGCGGCTTCATGCTGACCAGCGAGGCAGTCGACCTCTTTGGCTCGGACGGCGAAGCCAAGTGCCGTTTTGAAGCCTATCTCACCCTGGAAAAGTTCGAATTGGCAGGGATTTTCTCATACCGCGCATATCGGTTCGCGCGGATACTGGCGAGCTTGCCCCCCTGGAGAATTCTCGGCCTCAAGCAGCTCCGTCGAAGCGCCAACAAGGCCATCATGTACATGATGCAGGCCCACATGCTTCACGACATGTTTGTCGAAAAGCCGCGGTGGGACGTGGGCGACGAGAGATCTCCTCAATCGGAATGCAATGCTCCGACGATGCCGGCGGTGGTGGCCACGTGAGCCGTCGGGAACATGGGGCAGGCGAGGGTGTCGCCACGAAGAGCCTTGCGCCAGCGATTCATCGGCTGAGAGCCTTCATCCCGATCGAGACGCGCATCCTCGTCGCGCTTGGATTCATAGGACTTGGCCTGTTCCTCTTCATCCATCTCGCCTCCGAGGTCATCGAGGGGGACACCATGGCCTTCGATCGCGCCAGCCTCCTCGCACTTCGGGTTCCCGGCAAACCCTGGGAACCGATCGGGCCACACTGGCTGTCGGAGTCGTTCATGCAGGTGACGGCGCTCGGCAGCAGGACGAACCTCACGCTGATTACGACCCTGGTGGTTGCCTATCTCATAGCTGCGAGGAGGCCGGGTCCAGCGATCTTCGTAATCGCGGCAACGTCAGGCGGAGCCATCCTCAGTGCCCTTCTGAAGACGGCCTTCGAACGACCTCGTCCCGAGATCGTCCCCCACCTGGTGGACGTCGCTTCCGCGAGCTTCCCGAGCGGCCATGCCCTGAACTCTTCCGTCACTTACCTCACGCTCGGGATTCTCCTTGCGCGGACCGAGCGGAGCCGGCCGGTGCGGGTATATCTGATCAGCGCCGCGATCGCGCTTTCAGTCCTGATCGGAGTTTCGCGAGTCTATCTTGGAGTCCATTGGCCTTCGGACGTTCTTGCCGGATGGTGCATCGGGAGCACCTGGGCATTCGCCTGCTGGTTGGCCGTCGACGTCATTCAGGACAGACGCTCACGGCGAGGAACAAGGTGAAGTAGGCGGATGGTCGCCCGCCCGGATCGATGGCCGCATTCTCTTATGGATGTGGGCGGGAGCAGCTCAATTCGGGGCGGAGCTGCTCCCGACCGACGAGCCGGGAGTCTTAAGTCTCGCTCGCCAGCCGAGTGTCGACGAGGATGGTTAACAAACTCCTAAGATACCGCCTCCGGACCCGGCGGCGGAGCAGCCGTTCGCAGCGCACGCTCGAAAGGTGGGTGGGATTCAAGCCACAATATGCCGACAAAGAGGATCGCAGCGCCCGCGGAATAGCCGGCGAGGACATCGGTGAACCAGTGGACTCCAAGGTAGATGCGCGAATAGCCGATGAGGAAGGCGATGATGAGCGTTCCAACGATGGCCAGGCCCCTCGCGCGGGGAACGAGGCGGGCCACGACCGCTCCGATCATTCCGTAGGCGGCCACCGCGGCCATGGAATGTCCGCTCGGGAAGCTGAAGCTGTGCAGGGGTCCGACTTCGTGGAAGAGGGTTGGCCGAGGGCGCTCGAAGATGCTCTTGAGCGTCCCGCTGAGGGCCTCGTCGGCGAGAAGGACGCCGAGGAGTCCAGTGAATGCGACGACATCTCGTCGTCTCAGGCACCACAAGAGCACGACAATCACGGCCAGGGTCTTCACGTCGAACGTGCCAAGAAGGCTGAACCCCTTCATGGCCTTGTCGAGGAATGGAGTATCGAACCTGTGAACCCAGAGACTGACCGAGCGATCGAGCGCGGTTGATTCGTGACGGGTCACGTCTTCGGCGATCTTCGCAAAGAGCGTCACGGCACCCGCTGCGAAAAGGCCGAACGCGAGGAGCCGCTTGTTTGTCGAAGGAAAGCGCCTGTCGAGATAGCGTCCAAAGGCCGAGTTCCTCCAGAGGAGCAACAGGGCGAGGCCGTTTGCAACGAGGGATGCGAGAAACAGCCCGGCGTCACTTGCGCTTCCAACGAGGAGCGCCGTGAGGCTGAGGATCGCTATGCCGAGAAGTGAGGCGATAAGGATCTGGGAGCGGCTGCTCGTCAGGAGCAAAGTGCGCTGCTCAAGCAAGACTGGCAATCTTTTCCGCTCCCGCCCGTTCGGAACGAGGGGGACAATAGCACAGCGTCCGCGCAAGCATCAGGCGATCAAAGTCAAATTTAATGAAGGCGTTGGATTTCGCTGCGTTAGAATGATCCGCTGAGCGAGAGCCACAGGATATGATCGCTTTCGTCCGGGCGATTGTCGTTGAAGATGTGCTGGTTCATGTATCCGACCTCTCCAGTCAGCGACTTGCCGAGCGGCGTCGTGATCGCGGCGAGGTTGCGGATCCGGTCGAGGCCCGACTTTGACTGGAAGCTCGTCCTGTTGAGGTTGAAAAAGGGTTCGCTCGTCAGCGTGACACCGGCGCGTCCCTTTTCGTGGAACGGGATCGTGTAGCGGACGAAGGGGCGGACCCTCCAGCCGGTGCCATCGGCGTTGCTTCTCCAGCGCTGCTCGGTCCTCAGCCGTGCGCTGAGCGCTCCAGGTCCAAGCGTCGCGAACTTGTCGAAAGTGACCTGTTCGCGCGCCCGGTGCTCGGTCGCGGTGTGATCGCCATCGGAATATTGAGGGTCGTGGGTATAACCGGCCCAAAGGGTCACGACCTTGTTCAGCCGGTACCCCAGCAGCGAATTGATCTCGACTTCATAGAGGCCGCTGCGATCATCGCTGAACCGCGCGGTGACCTCTTCAGACAGACGCCAATGATCCGAGAGCTTCACCGTCGCTGCAGTGGTGACCCAGACTTGCGAGTCCGACTTGGCCCATGCCGGGGCGGCGAGGCATGCCGCAAGGCAGGCGCCAAAGAGCGTTGGGCAGCGTCGCATCGCTCGCGAGGTTTTACGGCAATGAGGATTGTTCGCAATGCCCGCGTCGTGCCCCGACGGAAAGCGGCTCAACGGTCGGGGGGGTCGTTGAGCCGCTTCCCACGCGACCCCACGCTCCACCATTCGGGCACGTATGCGGAAGCGACGTGAGTCGCGTCCGTAACGACACTTCCGGGCCTATGTTCCTACGGCTGTTGGTTGGAGACCCCGTTGCAAGGACTCGCTCGCGGTCGTTTGCGGGAAGGGGGCGTTCTCGCTAGTTTCAACGGGCTTGCTTCGGGGGGCGGCTCCATGATTTCATCATCCGAGGCCTCTTCACCGCTCCTTCGATGTCATCGCGGTTGCGGGCCTCGCCCCGGGAACCATCGGGGCGATCCATGAAACGCATCGCGATCTT
>DASZYL010000230.1:0-5225 GCA_035545385.1 Sphingomicrobium sp.
GCATCAAACCGCTTTGCTAGGGGCCGCGCCTTGCCAGTGCCGGCGTTCCTCGCCGGCAAATCTCATGACGTGCGGTCGTGGCGGAACTGGTAGACGCGCAGCGTTGAGGTCGCTGTGGCCGAAAGGCCGTGGAAGTTCGAGTCTTCTCGACCGCACCAGCATGGGAGTCGAGGCCGGTCCCGGGGACCGGCCAGCCCTCCTCTTCCTCACCTCGTGCGATTAGCGAAAAGAGGCCTTGGAAGGCGCAGCTTGGCCCACGTCCGCGAGATGCGCCTGCGAGACCGGCCGGATCGTCCCCAGCCGCACGACGGCCTTATCGGGCGTCACGACGAAGTGGATCCCGAGATCCGCCCCGATCTTGGCCGCCGCCGCCGAATCCGCGGCGACCCGGATCGTGTAGGACCCGTAGAGGACGCGCTCGAACAGGAAAAAGCCGTCATAGTCGGTCCTGGTCCTCGCGACCGTCTTTCCGGAATCGTCGACAAGCTCGAGATCCACGCCTTCGAAGCCGAGCCCGCCACTCTTGACGAGTGCGCCCTCGACGTCGCCGCCACCGACAAGCCCGATCTGGACCTCGGCTGGCACGCCCGGCCGTGGAACGACGACCTGGAGCGCCTTCTTTGGAACCAGCATCGGGTCATCGAGGCTGGAGAGATCCACCCCGACCGTGATCGGCCGGTAGGGTGTGAGCCCGCCGACGATCACCGATCCTCGGGAATCCGTCGGCTTCTCGGCGAGCTGGGTTCCTGTCGTGACGATTGCATTCTTCTCGAAGGGCTCTCCCTTGTCCTGGACGCCATTGTCGTTGAGGTCGCGGTAAATGATCGCGTGAACCTCTCCCGCCTGAGCGATCGGCATTCTCGAGAGGTTGAAGCGGTGCGCGGGGTCGAGCGAGAAGTTGAGATTGATCCCGAACGCGACCGACCCGTCGCTCGCCGCTTCCCCAGTCAATGCAACCGCCATCGTGCTCATGCGCCGGACATAGGACAGCCTCGCCCGGACCCGGCGCGCTGCCGTTTCGAACGCAAGGTCACCGTCGAGATCGACCTTGTCGTTCAAGGACCAATAGGCCTCGAGCTCGGCGGTCCGGAGGCTCGGGCCCGGCGAGACATTGAACTCGGTGGTACCGCGAAGCCGGACGTCCCCGATTCGGCCGCTTCCCATGACATCGATCGTCGTCGTCCCCGGAGTATGATGGCCGGGGAGATATTGCCTCTGGTAATGGACTTCGGTCGCAAGGTTGAACCGCTGGAGATTGGCGGAAAGTCGCGCCGCCGCGTCGAGCTGCTTGGTCCCGTCCCTCCTGTCGGAAAGGTGCACGTCGGCATGCGCCGGAAAAATGGACCGGCCAAGCCGGACCGGGGAGTCGAGCGCGATCGAATAGTCGCGAAGGCTTTCCCGCTGCCCCCCATTCAAATGAAAATCATTTGCAACAAGGGCCTCTGCATCGATGTTCACGGGCCCGATCTTGCCAAGAAGCTGTGCTCTGGCGGCCGTCCCGCCGCTGGATTCGCGCGAGGCCCCCATTTCGATCATGGCGAGCCCGATCGAGCGACGGACGGTCCCTTCGAGGAAGGTCACGTGCTGGTCGTCGATGAGCATCTCACGCGCGAGCGCGGCGATCGACGTTCGTTCGTCGATGCCGTGCTCGAGCGCGACTGTCGCCTGCGCCTGCGGAAGGTTCGAGCCATCCGGAGGCTTGTGCAGCATGAAGATGTCGCGGTTCGGCTGGTTGAACCCCGCCCAGTACCAGGTCTTGCCGGGCGGCGCATTGTCCTGGCCGACATTCACCAGCTCGTCCCGCTCCTTGATTTGCCCCTGCGGCCCGTAAAGAACGATCCTTATCCGGTTCTCGCCATAGAGAAGCTGCACATTATCAAAGACATAGCGCTGGTCCGAAGTCGGCTTGGCGAAGGCGAGCAATTCATCGTTCCGGTATAGCTCGGCCTCCCAGCCGGTCGGGAGGTCGCCCTCGAAGTGGGTTCGGTCGAACGCTGTCTGGCTCGTCAGCGGCCGGTTGGTGATCACTGCGCCCCGCCCGAACGTCGCCGTCCCGGTCAGCTTGCTGTCAAACCCTTCGACGTCGCCGAAGCCGAAATGGGTGGCCCTCGCGGGTCCGAGAAGGTGTCCGTCGGGATCTGAGCGATAGGCGCTCAGCCTGATGTTCGAGGGAATGCCCGACTGGTCGGTCGTCACTTGCGCGTCGTAGGAAAGATGGGCGATTTCACCTGCTGCGAAGACCGAGGATTGACGGTCGACGCGCATTCCATCCCTGGCCCGATAGGTCACCCCCGCACTGACGATGAAGTCGAGCGCCGGAGCGCGCCACATGCGATAGGGGATTCGCACCTGGGGAAGGCTCGCGAGGTCGAATTTCGCAGGCTTGATCGTCGCGGCACGGGCTTCTCGCTCCATTGCGAGTTCGACCGGCAGCTTCTGGTCCGACTGGAGGAGCAGGACGGAGCCCGAGGTCATGGGAGTGACGCCAATTGCGAACCAGCGCGCCAGTGCTGACGCCTGGACGCACCAGCCTTCGGGAGTCTCGCGGATCGTTCCCGGCGCGATCGGCTCGCTCTTCGCACCGTAGCTCGCGAGCGACCCTGCATAATCGATCGTGATCTTGTTCGATTCCCTGAAGGCCCAGCCGCTTGCCTTCCTGGAAGTCAGATCGATGTGCATCGGGACATCGAGCGTCGTCAGGAAGTCGCCTAAGACGACACAGGTCCCCTCGGGCGTCCGGTAGGCGCGGACTCCATCGCCGAGCTGGAGCTGGCGAATTCGGACGTCGAGCAGGAACTGGTCGTCGGGATCGGCCGTCCACGCCGGCGCGGCGGCGGAACGGGCCGGCGCTGACGCGACGAGGCCGCCGGCGCAGAGCGCCAGCAGCATCGCCGCCTTTCGCAGCCAGTTGCGGCCGCCAAGCACGACTGCTGTCCTTTGCGCCCTTGCGCTTCCTTACCTCAGAACCGCCTGGGTCTCTGCGATCTTCTCTTTTCCGTCCCGGTAGGTCTCGACATATTGGACCGTCACGGGGCCGGTGAGATCGCCCTTGTAACTGTCGTCGACCGGAATGCTGACACGCCGCTTTCCGATCTCGGTATAGACCGCGACCGCCTTCTGGACCGCGATGGGATCTTTGACGCCGGGCTTCAGCACATCCACTTCGCCGAAGGTCGAGCGCGATCCGGAGCGGCTCAGATCGAGCGAAATAACTGCTTTACCGTCCTTTTTTTCGAGTTCGACGTTCGAGATGCCCGCCGTCGCCTGGAGGTTTCCGAGGCGAACGATGACGGGGATGGTAACCCCGTAGACGGGGATCAGCTGCAGCCGGAGGCCCTTCCCGGAATCATCTGCCTTTTCCGTGACTGGAGTAGCTTCGGGGACCGCGCGGAAGAGAAGATGTACTCGATATTCGCCGTCGGGGAGACCCTGCGGCGGGCGCGCGGTGATCCGGATCGACTGCGGCTGGTGGGGAGCGAGAGTCACTCGCCGGGGCGCGTAGACGATCATGTCCTCCGCCGCTTTCTCCTCGGCGGTCGGCTCGGTCACGTCCTCGAGATTCCCGTCAGGAGTCATGCGCCGGAATTCAACCGAGATCCGGTAAGTCGCGGGAGCGTCGCCGATATTGTTGAGAACGATCTCGGTGCCCTTTCCACCGTCGAGCACGATCCTGGTCGGCGCAACGAGAAGGTCGCCCACGCCCGCGTGCGCGGGAACTGGCAATCCGCCGGCAACTGCGGCGGCGAACACGATCGGGCCAATTTTCCTGGTCAAGGCAGACATCCGGCGATTTCCCCACTTTGCTCCATTCTGGAGCGGTCGCCTCCGTTTTGCTCCGGAATGGTTTATTTTCGGTCAACCATGACTGGAAAACGCGCTCGTGGGGCTCGAGCCTACTGGTAGTCTGCTGTGACGTTCATCGTTCCGCTGTAGGTGCCGTCGGCGGTATCGGAACTTAGCGTCACCGATCCGCCGAGGTCGAAATTGACGCCGGGGACGCCCGAAGAGGTGAGAGTCACGCTTCCTGGATTATCGACGACAAGGGTCAGCGTCTTGCTCGGGTCTGACTGGTTCGTCAGCGTGACGTTGGGAGCGGTGATGAGGACGACCTGCTTGTTGGAGCCCGTTACGTTGAACCGGGCAACCGCGGTCGAGCCGCTGCAGACGACATTGCTGCTGCCGCAGCTGAGGACGCCCGTTCGGGAAATCCCAACGGTCACGTTGGACCAGGTCCCCCCGGCGAGCGTGAACGTCCCGAGGTCCATGTTCTGAAGGGCGGTGAGGGTGAGGGGCTTCACGACGTTCACCTTGACCGTCGCACTTTGCGTCACGGCCATGGCGGGCGAGGCGATCGCCGCCAGGGAGGCAGCGAGAAGGGGCAGCAATGATCGAGCCTGGATTTTCATCGCGCGCCTCTTTGCCATCCCCCGGGCGCGACGGCTCTACGGCGTGAATGGTTGATTTTTCGTCAACCATGACTCTCGCGGAGCCGTGAAAAAGGGGGCCGCCGGCAACCGGCGACCCCCTCATCGGCCGACGCGGCAGGGCCGCGGGCCTGCCGATTACTGGTAGTTCGCGGTCACGGTGAAGGTGTTCGAATAGACACCATCAGCGGTTCCCGTCGGGATCGTCAGCGTTCCGCCGAGCCCGAAGGTGGCGCTTCCACCCGCACCCAGGACCTGGTTGCCAGGCTTGGCGGTCGTAAGATCGACGTTGAGCGTTCCGCTCACCGATCCGTTGAGGGTGACCGACGCCGGGATCGTCAGGAGGACTGTCTGACCGCCGGTTCCGGTGACGGTGAACGAAGCCGACTTGGGCGTCCCCGAGCAGGTCAGCGTTCCGCAGTTGCGGTTGTCGGACATGTCGAGCGTGACCGTGTTGTTGCTGAACGGCCCAACGATCGTTCCAAAGTCGAGATCGTTGTTCTTCGTGAGCGAGAGCGGCGACACGATGTTCACCGTCGCGTTCGCGGACGCCGTGTTCGCTGCCGAAGCCGGCGTCGTGAATGCCAGGGCGGCAAGCGCACCGGCGGAGGTCAGGATCTTCTTCATTATGAATTTCCCCACTGGTCAAAATCCGGCTGGCCGCTTTCTCAAAACGCGTCATCCGTGGCGCCGCTATTAACCCTGCCCGCTTACGGCTTCCCTCAAGGGAATGGTTAATGTTGGATTAGGGTTCACACCGCTTCGGATGCGACTTGGAGGGCGCACCGGAAGGCGGGTCCC
>DASZYL010000231.1:0-18798 GCA_035545385.1 Sphingomicrobium sp.
GGCGAGCTTCTTCTCGACGACAACCGCCCGGGCCTCCTCACCACCTTGAGGCTTCCAGTCCACCCGCCGCAGGAGCAGCGCTGAACGCACCTCGAGGTACGCCGAGCCGCCCTCGTCGCAAGCGGCCGAAACGCATCCGAACCTTTCACCGTTCGTTTAGCGGGGAAGGCCGTTTCGGCCGAACGAACCATCATTGCGCGAAGGAGTATTGGACATGGCTCACGGCTATCTCGGCGACGGCTACGGATCGCATGGAGAGATCGATCCCGACCGCGGCGATGACCGGCGGCGCGGCCCCCACGAGCACGGCCGGCGGAGACGCGACGAGGAGTGGAATGATCGCGGGAGCGATCGGGGGATGATGTTCAGCTCCGGCCGCCGCTTCGACGAGGAGCGCTGGAGCAACCGTCCCGGATCGAATGACACCGGACGAGCGCGCCCTGGGAGCGGGCGCGAGTATAGCGCGAACCCCGACGACCATTATCGAAGCTGGCGCGAGCGCCACATGAGCGAGCTCGACCGCGACTACCGGGAATATTGCCGGGAGCGCGAGGAACAGTTCCACCGCGACTTCGACACCTGGCGGAGCCAGCGGCACGGCAACCCGCAGCCCCTTCGCACGGGAATGACCCAGACCGGATTGTCGGCCGACCCCTCCGGGATGACCGAGGCCGCGACGGCGGCCGAGCCCCCGACGAACGAGGGCCCGGATCCAATGGCCGAAGCGACGCTTGGGACCACTTCGCGCGGGCGTAGCCGGCGATAGGCGATGTGCGGCGCGCGAAAGGCGACCCGCCTTTGGCGCGCCGTCAGCCCTCGATGATGACCTTGGTTCCGATCTTGGTCAGGCCGTAGAGCTTCTCGGCGAACTTGTTCGGAAGGTGGATGCAGCCGTGGCTCTCGGGTCGGCCCGGAGTCCCGCCACCGTGGAGCGCGATCCCATATTCGTCGATGCGCTCCATCCACGGCATCGGCGCGTTATTGTACTTCTTCGAGCGATAGAACGGCCGCTTCTCGAGGATCTTCCATTCGCCTAGCGGCGTGATGTAGCCCTGTCTTGCGGTCGAGACCGTCGCCGCGCCGATGAGCTTGTCGTCGCGGTAGACGTACGCCATCTGGGTCAGCCGGTCGATCACGACGCGGGTGTCGCCGTCCGAAGGAATGGTGGCCGCCCAGAGATATTCACCGGGCTTGAGCCCGACTCGCCCGAAGGTCGCGACGAGGTCCTTGTGGGCCTGCGGCGCATTTCCGAGCGTCCATTGATAGGGAATGTCGCTGCTGACCTTCGGCGCCGGAGGCGGCGCCATCGCGATTTTCGCGGGAGGATTGCTAGAGCAGCCGGCGAGCAGGCCCACGGCGCCTGCAGCGATCGTCCATCTTTTCATCGAAACCGCACTATGCCCCAAGGTGGATTGCAGTTTCACTGAACAGCCCAAAGTCGCCCGCCCGTCAATCCTATGGTAAACAAGAGGTTACCGTTAACCGGCTCCTGGATCGTCGACCATCCGCGCGATGCCCTCGAGCGGGCGCGCGACCCGCGAGGCCGACGATCACCGAGGCCAGCACCGTCACATAATTGAAGAATTCATGAGCTCCGTCCCCCGCGGGGGCAGCCTGGCTTCAGCGCTGGCGGATCAATGGCCAGCGCTCTCATTCAATCCCAGTGGTTTGAATCCTTCTCGAAGCCGTCGCGCTGAACCCGGACGACGCAGAAGCGCTGCCCCGAGGGGGCGCGCATCACGACCCAGCGTTCGAGGCGGTCCTCGACGCTCGCCCCGAGCTTTTGGAGCCGCGCGACTTCCGCTTCGATGTCGTCGGTCTCGATGTCGATATGGACGCGGCTTTCATGGGAGACGCGCTGGATCTGGACGCTGATCGAACCCGGCGGAGTTTCGAGCATCACGTAATTGCCGCGCGTCCCCGGGTGACCAGGGTCGACCGGCCGTCCGAGCGCTTCCGCCCAGAAGCGCGCGGCCGCGTCGATATCCTCGACGTTGCAGTCGATGAGAATGCCGTTGATCCGCGAGCGGTGCATGAGGGGGAGCTCCTATCGTCTTTGGCCTTGGCCGGCGGAAGGGGGTTTGGGCCGATCGGTGCAGAACTCGGCGCAGATGACGTGCGCGACATAGCCGGCGGCGGTTGCGAAGCCCCGACCCTGCTCGTCCGGCCTTGCCGTCTCGGGTTTCACCCCTTCCGTGATGATCCCGCCGTCCCACGGGCTTTGAAGAAGGACCTTCAGCGCTTTTTCCCGGCCCCTCTTGAGCCGCATATGGTCTGCGACCGACCAGGAGGTGGTGAACGGCAGGCGATAGCTGCCGGGAAGCCCCCACGGCTTGTCGGAATAAGAGAATGGATAGTGGGAGGAATGGAGCCAGTTGTAGGTCCGGACGAAGAGCGGGTCGTCCTCGGAAATGAAGCCGAGGTAGGGCAGCTTCAGAAGCGAGCCGGGCGGGACGTCCATGAAGTCCGCCGCCGTGGCGCTGACGGTCGCTGCGAAGATCGGCCCTCCTGCCCCTTCCGCGCCCGAGCGGACTCCATATTTGAGGATCGCGGCCTTGAGCCCTTCAGCCCGGGCGCGAAGCTCGCCCGCCCTGCTCCTGTCCATGGCCGCGACATCGCCCAACGCCTTCCAGGCGAGGACATTGTCGTAAATCGAAAAGGGCTTCTGGACATATTCGTCCTCGGCATCCTGGAACGTTTCGTAAAGGCCGGTGACGGGATCCCTGACCTTCTCCAGCCGCTCAAGGATGGCATCGATCTCGGCTGAATATCGAACAAGGAAGGCCTCGTCCCCGGTCGCGTCGACATATGATTTCAGAGCGATGAGGGGAGCGACCAGTTCATCGAGCTCGAAGCCATCCTCAAGCACCACTCCATCGATGAACCTGCTGTGGATCCCGAAGTTGCGCGCCTGGGTCCCGAAGACGTAGCCGAGCACTTCGCGCGCCCGTCCGGGATCGCTGTCGAGGAGTGCCGGGAAGCTCCATAGCAATGCATCCCGGTCCCAGTAGGCGGCGGAGACGTAATAGCGATTGCTTCGCGAGGTCATGCCGACGAACTGTTCGGTGTCGATCGCTCGGCCCCACGCATAATAGGTCGTGAAGAGAAGGTTGCGGTTCATCACCTCGTCGAGATCGGCGCGGCCCGTCTCCCTCGTGTGGGCCCTCGCCTCGGCCGCGGCCTGGTCGATGACGCCCTCGATCCCGTAGCGGTCGATTCGCTTGTTAAGGACGCGCATCGCATAAGCGGCGCTATATTCCTCGAGGCCGACGCCGATGAGGAAATGCACGTCGAGGGTCTTGCCTGGAGCAAGCGTCGTTTCGTGCCGGGCAGTCACTCCTGGATCCGCGCCTCGATCGTGGAGGACACCCTTCGATCCGACATAGGCGAACCCCCAGGCGAAGCGGGTATCGTCCGTCCTGTAGTTGAAGATCTCCATGTCGCTGTCGATCGGCGTCGGCGACATCGTCCGGGACCCTGTCAGGGGCTCGGGTGAATAAGTGACTCGGTTGGTCCGCGCCCAATTGACCTCCATGCCGGGAGCCACCCTCACTGGCGTCCCGCCGAGGTTCGTGACCTCAAAGCGGATGATCGCGGCCCTGCTTTCGGGGGGAGCCACGTAGGAGATCCGGGTCCTCAGGCCATCGGCCTCCATCGTTCCCGTGGGTAGCCAATAGTCGCGCAGGCTCCAGCGAAGCTTTCCGAGCGGCTTGTCGACGCCGTCGACGGCGAGAAACGGCTTGATCAGCGGTTGGCCAGGAGCTCCCGCATATTCGATCAGTCCCCTGTAGCGCATCGAGATGACGTTGAAGTCCATGAGCGCCGCATCCCCCGCGCGGATCGAGGGAAGTGCGATCCAGTCGTTCCCGGTCGGAATGACGTCGTCGGCTCCAAGCTCGAGCTCGGTGCGATGCTGAGCCGGGTTGGGTTCAGCGCCGGCCGCCATCCCAGGGGAGAGCAACGCTGCCGCCAATGCCGCCCATCGAAACCAGATGCGCCTGCCCATGCCGCCCTACTTTCCGAAGCTCACTCCCATTCGATCGTCCCCGGCGGCTTTGACGTATAATCATAGACGACGCGGTTGATCCCCTGGACCTCGTTGACGATCCGGGTTGCGACACGGCTCAGGAACTCCGCGTCGAATGGATAAATGTCGGCCGTCATGCCGTCGACGCTCGTGACTGCACGAAGAGCACAGACATAGTCATAGGTGCGGTAATCGCCCATGACCCCGACCGTGCGCACGGGGAGGAGCACGGCAAATGCCTGCCAGATGGCATCGTAAAGCCCGGCGTTCCGAATTTCCTCGAGATAGATCGCGTCGGCCTTCCTGAGGATGTCGCATTTCTCGCGCGTCACCTCGCCGGGAATCCTGATGGCGAGCCCGGGCCCCGGGAAGGGATGACGCTCGACGAACGCCTCCGGCAGCCCGAGCTCCCGGCCGAGCTCGCGAACCTCGTCCTTGAACAGCTCGCGCAGGGGCTCGACGAGCTTCATGTTCATTCGCTCCGGAAGGCCGCCGACATTGTGGTGGCTTTTGATCGTGACCGACGGCCCGCCGGTGAAGCTCACGCTTTCGATCACGTCGGGGTAGAGCGTGCCTTGCGCGAGGAAGTCTGCGCCCCCGATCTTCCTGGCCTCTTCCTCGAACACGTTGATGAACTCCGAGCCGATGAACTTGCGCTTCTTCTCGGGGTCGGTGACGCCGTCGAGGCCACCGAGGAAATCCGCGCTCGCGTCGACGTGGACGAGTGGGATGTTGTAGCTGTTGCGGAACAGGCTCACGACCTGCTCGGCCTCGCCCAGCCGCATCAGTCCATGGTCGACGAAGACGCAGGTGAGCTGGTCGCCGATCGCCTCGTGGATGAGGACTGCGGCGACCGCGCTGTCGACCCCGCCCGAAAGACCGCAGATGACTCGGCCCCTGCCCACCTGCTCGCGGATGTCTGCGATCTTCGCCTCCCGGAAGCTCGCCATCGTCCAGTCGCCGGCGCAGCCGCACACATGCCGTACGAAATTGGCGAGGAGCTTGCCCCCGTCGGGAGTGTGCACGACCTCGGGGTGGAACATCAGGCTGTAGCGCCTGGCTTCCTCGTTCGTCGCGATCGCGAACGGCGCCCCGTCCGAACGCGCAACGACATTGAAGCCAGGCGCCAGGGCGTCGACGCGGTCGCCGTGGCTCATCCACACCTGGTGCTTTTCGCCGACCTCCCAAAGCCCATCGAAGAGAGCGCTCGGCGAGACGATCTCGATGAAGGCACGGCCAAACTCGCGCTGGTCCGAGCTCACCACCTTGCCGCCGAGCTGCTGGTGGAGCGTCTGCTGGCCGTAGCAGATCCCAAGGAGCGGCACTCCGGAATCGAACAGGATTTGAGGAGCGCGCGGGCTTTCCGCTTCGGTCACCGAGGCGGGCCCTCCTGAGAAAATGACCCCCCTTGGGTGGAGGCGCTGGAACGCTTCCTCGCTGGCGTTGAAGGGCGCGATCTCGCAATAGACGCCAGCTTCGCGCACGCGCCGGGCGATGAGCTGCGTGACCTGGCTTCCGAAGTCGACGACGAGAATGGACTGGGTAGGCTGGACCGTCATGTCGGGCCGATAGAGAGGCTCGGCGCGCGAGTAAAGTTAAGCCTTTGCTTAACTATATTGACGGGCGGGCGATGGGGCGATAGTTAAGCCCATGCTTAACGATCCATCGCCCCTCGACCGCGCTTTTGCAGCATTGTCCGATCCGGTGCGCCGCGGGATGCTCGCCCGGCTCAGCCTCGGACCGGCATCGGTTAGCGAGCTCGCAAAGCCGCTTCCGATCAGTCTCCCAGCGGTAATGCAGCACCTGCGGGCGCTCGAAACGAGCGGGCTCGTGGCGTCGCAAAAGAAGGGCCGGGTGCGGACGGTCCGGCTCGAGGGACGAGCCCTTTCGGAAGCGGAGAGCTGGCTCAGCCGCCGGCGCCAGGAATGGGAAGCGCGGCTCGACCGCTTCGAAGACCATCTCAGTGAAATCAAATAGGAGAAGCTACGTGGACGACCAACTCGACCTTCGCCTCGAGCGCGAGCTCGATGCTCCGCTCGACCTCGTGTGGAAGGCATGGACGGATCCCGAACATATCAAGCGCTGGTGGGCCCCCAAGCCCTACGAGACTCCGGAGTGCGAGATCGAACTGAGGCCGGGCGGCAAGTTCATGACGCGGATGACCGGGCCCGACGGCTTCGATTACAGCGGGACCGCATGCGTCCTCGAGGTGGTGCCCCTCGAACGGATCGTCTGGTCATCGACGATGAAAGAAGGGTACCGCCCGAACGAGTTCGCCGATGATGGCTGCAACGGCTTCCCGTTCACCGCGATCCACACGTTCGAGGACGCGGGCGCGGGAAAGACGCGCTACACGGCGACTGTCCTCCACGCGACCGCGAAGGATCGCGACGCTCACGATGCCATGGGGTTCGAAGGCGGCTGGGCAACCTGCGCCGAGCAGATGGCGGAGGTCGCGCGGAGCCTCGGCGCAGAAGCCTGAACGAAGATGCGCCGGGCTCCCGCCACGGGAACCCGGCGCATCTCGTCTAGAGCCCGTGGCGCTTAGTAGCGCTGATAGCCGTAGGCGCTGTACGGGTTGTCGTAGTTCGACCCGTACCCGCCGTTGCCGTAATAGCCGTTATAGCCGTTGTAGCCGTTGTTATACTGGCGGTTGTTGAAGTCGACATCGACGACGAACCCGCGCGGATCGGTGCGGCAGCTGAAGCGGACGACCCCGCCACCATAAGCATAGCCGTTGGCGGCAGCAGTTCCCCGCACCTTATATCCTCCGCCCGAACGGATCTCGACGCTGTCGATCCCAAGGACTCGGCCGTTCGAGGGCGCATAGCCATAACCGGCGTAGCCGCCGAGGCGCTGCTGGACAGCGGCGCTGCACTGGTTCGCGGCAACGCGGCTTCCGCCCGGGACGTTGTAGCCATAGCCGCCATAACCGCCATAGCCGCCGTATCCGTTGACGACCGGTCCGGCGACCCCGCCGGGATAACCGTATCCCGGATAACCGTAGGGACTCCCGTAACCCGGGAGATATTGCGCAGCGGCGGGCGCTGCGCTGGCCAGCGCGGCAATCGCGACGCCGCCCGCCAGAAACTTCGTGATTGCCCTCATGGCTTACTCCTGTTGCTCGTTACGACTCGCCAGCGCACAACGCACCGGCAGCCTGGCAGTAAGAATCCCATTACGCCGCTGCACCGGTTCTGAACCGGTTTGTTGGCCGTTGTTCATAGCTGCTTTTCAATGGCTTAATCGTAAGCCGCTAGGGCCGGTCATTGTCCCAGCGCTGAAGGCGGCGCTGGCGGTTCCAGAGCTCCATTGGGCGGCCGTCAGCCCATCGCTCGGCCAATTCGATGGCCGCAGAATCACTCTCCGCCTCGAACTCGCGGAAATGATCGATGTGACCGCTGAAGCGGTCGAAATAATAGAGGCGATAGTACAGCATCCCCCCGCCACCCCCCGATGTGGCGGCCTGGTTCTTACCATTTATCCCCCTGCTTCGTTGACTATCGGAAGTTAGACCGCCTTGAGACTCATCGGTCCGGACCCTCGAAATCGAGCCCGGTGAAGTGGCCGAGGAATGCCATGACGTCGGTCGCTTCCTCGATGATCTTGCTCGTGGGCTTGCCCGATCCGTGCCCGGCGCGGGTCTCGATCCGGATGAGGTGCGGTGCGCCGGCGGGGTCCGCGGCCTGGAGCGCCGCGGCATATTTGAAGCTGTGCCCGGGAACCACGCGGTCGTCCGTGTCCGCGGTCGTGACGAGGACCGGCGGATAGTGAACACCGGTCTTGATGTTGTGGTAGGGCGAATAAGCGAAGAGCGTTTTGAAATCGGGCTCTTTATCGGGATAGCCGTAGTCGTCGACCCAGTAGCGGCCCGCTGTGAACTGGTCGAAGCGGAGCATGTCCATCACTCCGACCGCGGCATGCGCGGCGTCGAACAGGTCGGGGCGCTGGTTGACGACGGCTCCCACGAGGAGTCCGCCGTTCGACCCGCCCTCGATCGAGAGACCGTGCGGCGAGGTAATGCCGCTCTTCTTCAGATATTCCCCGGCGGCAATGAAATCATCGAAGACGTTCTGCTTCTTCGAGAGCCGCCCGGCATCGTGCCAGGCCTTCCCATATTCTCCGCCGCCCCGGATGTTGGCGACCGCATAGGCACCGCCCTTCTCGAGCCAGGCGAGGCGGGTCGCCGAGAAGCTCGGGGTGAGCGAGATGTCGAAGCCGCCATAGCCATAGAGGAGGGTCGGCGCGGGCGCCGTGACGTCGGCTCGCCTCACGATGAACATCGGAACCCTCGTTCCGTCCTTCGACGTGAAGAAGACCTGCTCGACCTTGTAGTCGTCGGGCTTGAACGCGAGCTTTGGAGCAGCCCAGACGGACTCGGCCCCCGTCTTCACGTCATAGCGGTAGATGGTGGTCGGGCGGTTGAAGCTCGTGAACGCGAAGAAGGTCTCGGGGTCTTCGAACCTGCCGCCGAAGCCCGAAGCGGTTCCGATCCCGGGAAGCTCCACCTTGCGCGTCAGCTCGCCCGAGGGGGAATAGACGCGCACCTCGGTCTTGGCGTCGGCGAGATAGGAGGCGACGAGCTTTCCTCCGACGAGGTTGGCGCCATCGAGCGTCGCCTCGTCCTCGGGCACGACCGTCCTTGCAACAGGACGCGGCTTGGAAATGTCGAGGCTGACGATCTTCTGCCTGGGTGCACCGTCGTCGCTGACGAAGTAGAAGTTCGAGGCGAGGTTCCCGATGAAGCTGTAATTATGTTCGAAGCCGGGAACGATGACCCTGGGCTTCGCCTTGGGGTTTTGAAGATCGACCAGCGTCACCTCGAAGCGGGGGTCCGTTCCGCTCGATGAACTGATGACGAGCCAGCGCCCGTCGTCGCTGACCTGCGCACTGTTGTTGAGCTCGGGCCGATCGGGGGTCGCGAACATCAGCCGGTCCGCGGACTGCTTCGTTCCGAGCTTGTGGAAATAGACCTTCTGATGCTCGTTCAGCGACTGGTAGGTCGCCCCAGGCTTCGGTTCGGGAAATCGCGAATAATAGAAGCCGCTGCCGTCCTTGGCCCAGCTCAGCCCCGAGAATTTCACCCACTTGATCTCGTCGGGCAGGTCCTTGCCGGTCCTGACGTCGCGAACGTGGAGCGTTCGCCAGTCCGTTCCCCCGTCCTGGACCGCGTAGAGGAGCCTGGTGCCCTGCTCATTGGGCTCCCACTCGGCAAGCGCCGTCGCGCCGTCCTTCGACCAGGGATTGGGATCGATGAGAACGCGTCCCTCGCCCTTCAGCGAATCCCGGACAAAGAGCACGGCCTGGTTCTGGAGGCCGGTGTTGTGCGTGTAGAAATAGCGGCCACCCTTCTTCTCGGGCGCGGCGAAACGCTCGTAATTGTAGAGCTCGGTGATCCGCTTCTCGAGCGCGCTTCGGCCGGCGAGAGTCTTCAGGAACCTGCCCGTGACCGCGTTCTCGGCATCCACCCATGCCTTCACCTCGCTGTCGGTCCGAACGTCATTCTCGAGCCAGCGATAGGGATCGGCGACCTTCACTCCGAAATGGTCGTCGACCTGGTCGACTCGGCGCGTGGTCGGATAGCTCATGGCCGGGCCCTGGCTCGCGCTTTGGGCACTGGCGATGTCTGGTGAGGCCAAAATCGAAATACTCGACAAGAAAACTGCTGCAAGAACGCTACGCCGCATCCGAACTCTACTCCCCGGGATCCCTCCCTTGGGTATCAGCCGGGGCCGTGAATTCAATAGGGACGAAAAGGCCACTCACAAGGGCAGGCGGCCGAGGCGGGTCGGCTGTTCCGCCTCCCCGGCGGACCCGAAGGCAATGGCGACGGCGCTTCGTCGGCCATCCATGATGATGATGGGCTGACGGGCGGCGCTTCGCCGCCCGCACCTTTCATCCTCAGGCGGCCTCGAACTCGTCCTCGTTCATGACCGGGCCCGAGTCCTGGCCCTTGGCCGAGACATCGCGGTCGACGAACTCGATCACCGCGATCGGCGCGGCGTCGGACTGGCGGATGCCGGCCTTGATCACTCGAGTGTAGCCTCCGTCGCGATTGGCATAGCGCGGTGCGAGCACGTCGAAGAGCTTGGCGAGCTGGACATCGTCCATGAGGCGCGACTGGGCGAGGCGGCGGTTGGAGAGACCGCCGTGCTTGGCGAGCGTGATCAGCTTCTCGACATAGGGGCGAAGCTCCTTCGCCTTGGCAGTCGTGGTCGTGATCTGCTCGTGCTTGATGAGAGCGGCAGCCATGTTGCGGAACAGGGCCGCGCGGTGGCTCGAGGTGCGCTGCAGCTTACGGCCGCCAACACGATGGCGCATGGGTCATTCCTTTCGTTCGTCAGGGGTCCGTGCGAGGTAACCCCGGCCAGGCGGGCTTGATCGGGAGCCGCCCCTTTTCCCTTAAAAGACAACGGCGAGCGCCTGGCCCGCCGAACGAGAAGCGCCCCTTCCAGAAGGAGAAGGCGAAGTCAAGCTCGGGCCCGTGCCGCGCCGCTGACTATGCGAGCTTGGCGCCAAGCATTCCGGCACGGCTCAGGCCTGCCTTGTGACTCAATACCGAAAGCCGCCCCTTTGGCTGTTCTGCTTCCCACGCCAGGTGCTTGCCGCGATGCGGGCAACGAGCGGCCAAAGCCCGCGGTGGGTCGATTCATGATAGGCCGAGCTTGAATCGAGCTCGCGGCAGAGCCGGCGGTGAGCCTCGCCGAGATTGTGGTACGGAAGGCCCGGAAGGAGATGATGGAGAGCGTGGTAGCGAAGGCCGACCGGGGCCCATAGGGCCGGAAGGGTGCCGGGCGGCGGGACGTTGACACTGTCGAGGAACTGGGCCGTCACGCTCATCGGCTCGCCGTCATTTTCCCAGAGGTGCGCGACGAGGGTGCGGACCTGGTTGAGGAACATGACGCCCGAGCAGACCGCGAGAAAGATGAGGAAGGACCGAAGCGGGATAATGCCCGTCGCCACCATCGCGAGAAGAGCAATGGCCCAGAGGCTGCACGCCGCCTCCTGCCACGCCCAGTCGCGGGCGAACGTTCCTTCGGGCCTCGGCCGAACGAACCTGGGATTGATCTGGAGTCCCGAATAGCGGCCGACCACGATCGTCCGAAGCCTGGGCGAGAGCATCGAGAGCGGGGCGAGGATCGCGAAGCGGATCAGCATCCCGACCGGGGCCAGGGCCGCGGCGACGAGGAAGACCGGGAGAGTCCAGGGGTGCATCAGCGCGAGCGGCAGGTACTCGGGGTCGTCGGGCGTCCCGTAATAGCGCTTCGCGTGATGCTGGTTGTGGACGCCCTCGTACATGAAGCTCGGCACCAGAAGCGGAATCCCGACGATGAGGTTCCAGGTGAAGCGGAAGCCCTTCACCGCGCCCTTCTTGATGTGGGTCAGCTCGTGGATGAAGGAACCGGCGCGGTAGAGCGCCAGGACCGAAACGAGCCCTGCTCCAAGAGCGAGCGCGGCGGGATGGACGAGGATGGCCGCAAACAGGGCCGCGTAGCCAAGAAGCGCCGAGCCCAGCATGTCCGCCCAGTAGATCGCCGAGCGCGGGCTGTTGAGGTCCCGGGTCAGGTTCGCCGCCGCCTTCAGCATCGCTGAATCATCCATCGCGCGGGCCTTTTCGAGCCGCGGCTGGACAGCGTCGCTTGTGCGCTCGAGGGTCGCGGTATTGCTCATCATCGGTCCGGTAACACCCACCTTCTGGCAGGAGATAGTGGCACGACTTAGGCGTCTCAACCTTAACTGGCGCTTGGCGCAGCGAGTCGCTAGCCGTTGGCGATGAGCAGCAGCGCAGTCACCGTCCGCCCCGTCCTCACCCGGAAAGACAAGAAGGATTTCGTCAATTTCGCCTGGGAGGTCTACAAGGACGACCCCCATTGGGTGCCCCCGCTGAAGGACGAGGTCCACGGCCTCATCACGCCGGGCAAGAACCCGTGGTTCGAGCATGCCAGGGCTGAGCTCTGGCTCGCGGAGCGCGGCGGCAAGGTGGTCGGCCGCATCAGCGCGCAGGTCGATGACCTCGTCCAGGAGCATATGGGCAAGGGCATCGGCAACTGGGGGATGTTCGAGGCCCTCGACGGCGAGGCCGCCGCAATCCTCATCGAAACCGCCGAGGGCTGGCTTCGAAAGCAGGGCATGACGAAGGCCCTCGGGCCGATAAGCCTGTCGATCTGGGACGAGCCCGGCCTCGAGATCGAGGGTTTCGACGAAGACCCGACGGCGATGATGGGCCATCATCGCCCGGAATATCGCGGCTGGATCGAAGCTGCAGGCTACGCCAAGGCCAAGGACCTCCTCACCTACGAGGTCAATATCGCCCACTGGGAAGACCAGAAGATCAACCGGCTGATCGCGATGGGCGAGCGCAACCCGCACATCAGGATCCGGATGGTCGACAAGTCGAAGTTCGACGAAGAGGCCCGGGTCATCCTCAACATCCTCAATGACGCCTGGTCGGACAATTGGGGCTATGTCCCGCTGACCCCGGCCGAGATCGCCTATGCCGGAAAGAAGCTGAAGCCCATCATCTACAACGAGCTCGTCAGGATCGCCGAGATCGACGGTGAGCCGGTCGCGTTCATGATCACCATCCCCGACATCAACGAGCTGACCAAGGACCTCAACGGCGAGCTGTTCCCGTTCAATTTCATCAAGCTATTGTGGCGCCTGCGCAAGCCGAAGGTGAGGCGCTCTCGAGTTCCACTGATGGGGGTTTTGAAGAAGCTTCATCATTCGCGCATGGCGAGCATGCTCGCCTTCATGCTGATCGAATACACCCGCCGTGACTGCGTCGGTAAGTTCGGGATCAACGTCGGCGAGTTCGGCTGGATCCTCGAGGACAACAAGGGGATGCTCTCGATCGCCGAGCTACCGAGCGCCAAGGTCAACCACCGCTACAGGATATTCGAGAAAGAGCTCTAGTCCGGTCGCTCCGAGCCGAGCTCCACCCAGGTGGGAGCGTGATCGGACGCTTTCTCCTCGCCTCGCGCCCACCTGTCGACACCCGCCGCCTGAAGCCGGTCGGCGGCCTCTGGCGAGCAGAGCAGGTGGTCGAGGCGGAAACCGAGGTCGCGCTGCCAGCATCCCGCGGTATAGTCCCAGAAGGTGTAGAGCTTCTCCTCGTTCGGGTTGAGCGAGCGCAAGGCGTCGGTCCAGCCCTGGTTGAGGATCCGGCGCCACCATTGCCTCGCCTCGGGCTGCATCACTGCATCGTTCGCGGTGGCTCTCGCGGAGAAGACGTCGCGGTCCTCGGGAACGACGTTCCAGTCGCCGCAAAGGACGGTCGGGCGCTCTTCCCTGAGCAGCTCTGAAGCCCGGTCGCACAGGCGCTCCATCCACTTCAGCTTGTAGTCGAACTTCTCGGTCCCGACGGGATTGCCGTTGGGAAGGTAGAGCGACGCGACGACGATTCCCCTCGCCTCCGCCTCGATATATCGGCTGTGCGTGTCGTCCGGGTCGCCGGGAAGGCCGACGCGCCTCAGCTCCGGAGCCTCGCCGCGGGAAAGGACGGCAACCCCGTTGAAGCCCTTCTGCCCGTGCCAGACCGCGCCATAGCCCGCCGCCTCGATATCGCCGATCGGGAGGGCCTCGTCGGCGCACTTCAGCTCCTGGAGGCAGACGATGTCGGGCTTTTCCCGGTCGAGCCACTCGATGAGCCGCGGCAAGCGGGCGCGGATCCCGTTGAGGTTGTAGGTCGAAAGCTTCACGAGGCCTCGCTTAGCGGGCAGCGCCGAGGCAGGGAAGCGCAAGAGAATGGCCTTCCCTCTCCCTTGGGAAGACGCCGGCATTTGCATGGATTTTCCGGCCGAGCATCGAACCGGACCGACGCACACGAGCACTAAGGGCTTGGTCAATCGAGCGATCGGGGGAACCAGCAATGCTCACGGATCGGGCAAGAGCAGGAATAAGTGGCATAGTCGCCGTCACGATGTTCCTCCTTGCAGTCCAGCTGGTGAAGGCCTTTGCGCCATGAGCCCGCTGTGGCCCGACCTCGCGCTCGCGCGCGCCGCCTGGGCCGATGCCGTCAGGCGCGGGCTGGTCGAGGAGACGCAGGAAAGAGCGAGGGCGTGTAGCGAGAAAGCCCGCGACAGCCTGCACCCGCTCCGTCGTCGCTGAAACTCCAGAGCCTCGCGCCCTAGACCGAGAAGCTGCTCCCGCAGCCGCATCCTGACTGGGCATTGGGGTTCAGGACCTTGAAGGACGCGCCGCCCAGGTCCTCGACGAAATCGACCGCCGACCCCCGGACGAGATCGAGGCTCACGGGATCGACCACGAGCTTGACGCCCGAGGTCTCCGCAACCGCGTCGTCGCTCATCGCCTCGTCGGCGAGCTCGAACTTGTAGGTGAAACCCGCGCAGCCGCCGCCGTCGACCGCGAGACGGAGGATGGCCGGCTTCGACTGGCGCTCGGCGATCCACGCAACGCGCCTCGCGGCATTTTCGGTAAGGGTGATTTCAGTCACGAGGACGAGATAGGAAGCGCCGGCGGGCGCGGCAACGTGTCGACGATCAGTGCTGGCCGTCGGGGCCGCCCACCGCGAGGTCCATCGGAGCGGCATTCGCCTTCTTCTGCATGGCGAGGACGTAGTCGGTCGACTTCATGAAGGGGATCGGGTTGACCGCGCGACCGTCGATCCGGACTTCGTAGTGAAGGTGGTTTCCGGTCGAGCGACCGGTCGATCCCATGCGCCCGACCTGCTGGCCTCGGGTGACGTGTTCGCCGGCATGGACGAGGATCGCGGACATGTGTCCATAGCGGGTGGTGATTCCGCGACCGTGGTCGATCTCGACGAGATTGCCGTAGCCGCCGCTGTTCCAGCCGGCGCGGATGACGACTCCGTCCGCGGTGGCATAGATCGGAGTCCCGTAATGGCCGGCAAGGTCGATCCCGGGGTGCATCGCGGCTCCGGCGTGGAAGGGATCGGCGCGAACGCCGTAGCCGCTGGTAAAGCTGACGTCGGTCTTCACCGGCTTGTCGGACGGGATGGCGATCACGTCGTCCTGGAGCTGGTCGAGCTTCTTCCAGCTGTTGAAGAGCGCCTTGAAGGTCGGATTGCCGATGCTCTCGAACGGACCACCGACGCCTGCGTTCTCGCCGGCTTTCGCCGGCTTGATCCCGAGCTTGTGGAGCTCGGCCGCGGTCACCTGGTAGCGGACGTCGAGTGCCTGGGCGACGAGCGCCGCCTGCTCGAGCTGCTGCTGCTCGACCCGGGCAAGCGGGCCTTCCTTGGCAAGACGGCCGCTCGATGCGGCCGCCTGGATCATCGAGGGATCGATCTTCTGTCCCGTCAACGCCGCCTCGATGAGCGCCTGGCGCTGCTCGATCAGGCGGGCACGGGCTTCGGTGGCGGCCGAGAGGGCGGCACGCGGACGGGTGACGAGGCGTGCAGTTGCAAAGCTCGCCCAGCCGACGAGGCCGAGGAGAATGACGAAGAGGACAAGCTGGACGGGGGCGGAAATGCGGAAGCGGTGAAGCTTCTTCCCATCATGGATGAAGAAGTCGCGATCGCGGAACAGTGCCGTCGTGCCGGCCAGTACTTGGGTCATTACGTCCCCGCTCCAAAGGTCCACGCCGCACGCCACGGCGCGCGTCGCCAATTTCCATCGATGACAGGAGCTCCCCAGCCCCCAGCCGCGCTCGTTGCCCTCCCGTGCGTCGGCGAGGAGGACAGTGCTTCCGGATGGTTAATGAATTCAACCTAAGTCGCCGCAGGTCGGGATGAACCGTCGGCTGAGCGCGATGAAGCGTTCAACTCGGCCCCCGGACCCAAGCAAATTCAATCTGTTGTGCAGTGCAACATCCCTCCACGAAACGATTCGCCCGCGAATCTTTCACGTCGGCGGTTGCGATCCCCCGCGCAGCCGTTACACCTGCTTTCGGGCCACGCCGTCCCAACGCGGCGCGAGCTCTCTGGAAGGAGAGTCACATTGACGCACGCAACTGCCGCCACGCCCGAAGTGCGCGTGGCGAAACCCCGTACCAAGCCAAGCCGCCCCAATTTTTCTTCGGGTCCCTGCGCAAAGCCGCCGGGATGGAGGATCGAGAAGCTCGACACGTCGGCGCTCGGCCGCTCGCACCGCGGCGCCCTCGGCAAGGCGAGACTCGAGGAAGCAATCGAGCGCACCCACGCGCTTCTGAAGCTTCCGGCCGACTATCGGCTCGGGATCGTCCCCGCCTCGGACACGGGCGCGATGGAAATGGCGATCTGGTCGCTTCTTGGCACCCGCCCGGTCACGATGCTCGCATGGGAGAGCTTCGGCGCGGGATGGGTGACCGATGTCGCAAAGCAGCTGAAGCTCGATGCCGAGGTCCGAACCGCCGAATACGGAAAGATCGCCGATCTTGGGGGCATCGATCCTGGCCGTGACATCGTCTTCACCTGGAACGGAACGACCAGCGGGGTTCGAGTGCCCGATGGCGACTGGATCAGGGACGATCGAACCGGCCTCGCGATCTGCGACGCGACGTCAGCCGCCTTCGCGCAGGACATCGACTGGCCGAAAATCGATGTCGGCACCTTCAGCTGGCAAAAGGCCCTGGGCGGCGAGGCCGCGCACGGGATGCTGGTGCTGAGCCCGCGGGCCGTGGATCGGCTCGAGCGCGAGCCTTCGCCGCGGCCGCTCCCCAAGATTTTCAGGCTGACCAAGGGCGGGAAGCTCATCGAGGGCATCTTCAGGGGCGAGACGATCAACACCCCCTCGATGCTCGCGGTCGAGGACTGGCTCTCCTGCCTCGACTGGGCCGAGAGCGTCGGCGGGCTTTCCGGGCTCGTCGGACGAGCGAATGCCAATTCCGAGGCACTCGACCGCTGGGTCTCGCGCACGGGCTGGATCGAACATCTCGCCGCCGATCCCGCGATCCGCTCGAATACCTCGGTCTGCCTCCAGTTCGCCGACCGTTCGGACGAGGATTCGAATCGCGCCAGGCAAAAGGCGATCGGGCAATTGCTCGAGCGCGAGGGCGCCGCTTACGACATCACTGCCTATCGCGATGCCCCGCCCGGGCTTCGCATATGGTGCGGTGCAACAGTGGAGACGAGCGACATCGAGGCGCTTGGCCCCTGGCTCGACTGGGCCTGGGAGGCAGCGCGATGAGCGGTGCTGTTCGAGTTCTCATCGCCGACAAGATGGACCCGAGGGCAGCGGCGATCTTTCGCGAGCGCGGAATCGAGGTCGACGAGAAGCCGGGTCTTGCGCCCGACGAGCTCAAGGCGGTCATCTCGCAGTATGACGGGCTCGCGGTGCGAAGCTCGACCAGGGTCAACGCCACCGTGATGGATTCGGCGCTCCCCCGCCTGAAGGTGATCGGACGGGCCGGGATCGGCGTCGACACGATCGATGTCCCCGCCGCCTCGGCGCGCGGGATCGTCGTCATGAACACGCCCTTCGGGAACTCGATCACCACGGCCGAGCACGCGATCGCGATGCTGTTCGCGCTCGCCCGCGAGATCCCCCAGGCCGACCAGTCGACCCAGGCCGGGCGCTGGGAAAAGAACCGCTTCATGGGGGTCGAGCTCTCGGGCAAGACGCTGGGCCTGATCGGCTGCGGCAATATCGGCACGATCGTCGCCGATCGTGCCCATGGCCTAAAGATGAGGGTCGCGGCCTATGACCCCTTCCTCTCGCACGAGCGCGCACTCGAGCTTGGAGTCGACAAGGTCGAGCTCGACGAGCTCCTCGCCCGCGCCGATTTCATCACGCTCCACACCCCCCTCACCGACCAGACCCGGGGCATCCTCAGCCGCGAGGCCCTGGCGAAGACAAAGCCGGGCGTCAGGATCGTCAATTGCGCGCGCGGCGGTCTCATCGACGAGGCGGCGCTGAAGGAAGGGCTGGAGAGCGGCCACGTCGCGGGCGCCGCACTCGACGTGTTCCAGGAGGACCCGGCCAAGGACAATCCGCTGTTCGGAACGCCCGGCCTCATCTGCACGCCCCACCTCGGAGCCTCGACCACCGAGGCCCAGGTGAACGTCGCGATCCAGATCGCCGAGCAGATGAGCGACTTCCTCCTGCTCGGCGGGATCACCAACGCGGTGAACGTGCCTTCGCTCTCGGCCGAGGAGGCTCCGCGCCTGAGGCCCTACATGGCTCTTGCGGAGAAGCTGGGCCGGCTCGTCGGCCAGATCGCCGGGACCGAGATCCGCTCGATCGACATCGAGGTCGAAGGTGCCGCCGCCGAGCTCAACATCAAGCCCGTGACCGGCGCCGTCCTCGCCGGGGTCATGCGCACCTGGTCGGACACGGTGAACATGGTCAATGCGCCCTATCTCGCCAAGGAGCGCGGGATCGCGGTGCGCGAGATCCGGAACGAGGGCGAAGGCGACTATCATACGCTCGTCGCCGTGACGGTCGGGACCGATCACGGTGACAAGCGAGTGGAGGGCACGCTGTTTGGCAACCGGGCGCCGCGCCTCGTCAAGATCTTTGGAATCCCGGTCGAGGCGGACTTGAGCGGCCAGATGATCTACATCGTCAACGATGACGCTCCGGGCTTCATCGGGGCGCTGGGAACGAAGCTCGGCGAGAACAGGATCAACATCGCAACCTTCAACCTCGGGCGCCGCGAACAGGCAGGCGAAGCCGTCGCCTTGGTCGCGGTCGATGATCCGATCACTCAAGGAGTTGCAGGGCAGCTTCACGAGCTCCCCGGGGTTCGCGAAGTGGTTCCGCTGAGCTTCTGAACGTGTCAGCGAAAAGGGCGCGCCGGCGTGGGCGCGCCCTTCGATCCAGCCACCTGCGTGCGAGTGGCTGGCTTGTTACTGAGCGTTGTTCGCGATT
>DASZYL010000232.1:0-5688 GCA_035545385.1 Sphingomicrobium sp.
GGGCTGTAGCCATAGCTGTAAGGAGAGTAGCCGTAGCGGTAATATTGGGCCTCGGCCGGCGTTGAGGCGACCACGCTCGCCGCGATCAGCGCGGCCGATCCGATCAGCAATCTGCGCATGGGAAATTCCTTCGATCTCGCCCTCGAAGAACCGGATGTTCGTCGAGGTTTGACCGCACAACGAAGGGGAACTCGCGATGTTGCGAAAAGCGCGCCGGGTCGCCGCTCATGAGAGGCGGATGGCAAGAAGTCCCAGGAGACGTTCCTACACCCCTTGCGAGTGCCTCAGGTACTCACTCGCGCCTTCCATGATGAGATCTGCCGCTCGCTCCGGGCCTCCGACGTCAATGACCTCGTAAGTCTGCCCGCGAAGGCGCTTGTAGGTGCTGAAGAAGGTGCTGAGCTCCTCGACGAACGTCGGACCAAGTTCGTCGATGTGCCGGACCTTGGCGAAGAGCCGGCTTTCAACGAGGCGCGCGATCACTCGGTCGTTCCGGCGGGGCTTCTTGTTTCCCTTGAACTGCTCCGCCTCGAGAATCCCGAGAATCCTGACCTCGACGATCGAGCCGACCGGAAGGCTGGCTTCGGGGAGGATGAGGATGTCGAAGGGATCACCGTCGCCGGCCAGCGTCGAGGGGATGAAGGCGAAGTCGAGCGGGAACACCATGCCGAGCGGCAGGAACTTCCCGATCCGGAAGCGGTGGCTTTCCGGATCGTAATAGACCTTCACGCGCGAGCCGAAAGGCGCTTCGACGATTGCCTGGCACGTCATTTTCTCGCGGTTGAGCTCGTGCGGGAGCGTCTCCAGCGGAGGGGGAATCATGGCCAAGAAATGCCCGATGCGCCTTTAAGTTGCCGCCGGGCGGGCGGGAGAGGTCGGAGCCTCACTTCCTTGCAGCGCGCGAGGACGGCTTTTTCTTGCTGGTCTTGCCGGCTGCGGCCTTGGGTTTGGAAGCCGGTTTGCCTCGGGGCTTTGGCGCCGCTTTGGCCTTCGGCTTTGCCGCCGCTTTGGCCTTGGGCTTGGCTGCCGGCTTCGGCTTGGCATTCGCGCTCTTGGAGGCGTCGTCGCTGGTCAGCGCTTCGAGGCTCCGGCGGCCGATCTTGAGCGCCATGTCCCATAGCGCCTCGCCCTGCCTAGTTCCCTCCTTCGAGAGCTTTGAGAGTTCATCGCCGACCTCGCTCGCGAGCGCCCGGGCCCGTCGCGAATCCTTGAGCGCCGAGGCTGTCGCGACGAGCGCCGCTGCAACGATATCGGCAGCAAGGGGGTTCTTCGCGAGGGCCTTGAGGCCGCCGGTCGCCTTCGAGGCCGCGGCCTTCTTGTCCTTCTTCTTTTTCTTGTCCTTGGCCATAGCCGTTCCCCCCGAAGACTCCTCTTGAAGTCGCTCTCATACCCTTTTTCTTCACAAGCATGTAACAGGCGCCTGTTTCGGATTGGCGACACGCCGTGGATCGCAGGCACCGCACCTTGAGCGAGGACATGATCGAAGAGGTCGTAGCAGCGGCCGCCTCGGCTGCGCCCGCGCCGGGCGACCTGTCGGCACCGCCAGCACCCGAACCCCGCTATTTCAATCGCGAGCTCAGCTGGCTCGCCTTCAACCGGCGCGTCCTCGAAGAGGCCAGCAACTCCCGCCACCCGCTACTCGAGCGAATCCGTTTCCTGTCCATCTCGGCGAACAACCTCGACGAATTCTTCATGGTCCGAGTGGCCGGTCTGAAAGCGCATCAGTCGATGGGGGTCGAGGAACTGTCTCCCGACGGGATGACGGTCGCGCAGCAGCTCTCGGTGATCATCGCCGAGGCCGACCGGCTGGTCACCAGCCAGCACGAGGTCTGGTCGAGGCTCCAGGCGGACCTCGACGCCGCTGGAATGCACGTTGTCGGCGACGAGGCGCTCGACGATGCCGCCGCCAAATGGCTCGACCAGCATTTTCGCGAGCAGATCTTCCCGGTGCTAACGCCGCAGGCGATCGACCCTGCGCATCCCTTTCCCTTCATCCCGAACAAGGGGCTGACCCTCATCTTCGAGCTGAAGAAAGGGAAAAACAGCGTTCGCGAAATCATCATGGCGCCGGCGGCGCTCCCGAGGTTCATCCGGATTCCGGGCGAGGGCGGTCGCTACATCGCACTCGAGACGCTGATCAGGCGGAAGACCGACTATCTCTTCCCCAAATATGAAGTGCTGCGTGGCGGAGCCTTCCGGATCATCCGTGACAGCGACATCGAGGTCGAAGAGGAAGCCGAAGACCTCGTCCGGTATTTCCGGACGGCCATCAAGCGTCGGCGAAGGGGCCGCGTCGTTCGCCTGGAGCTCGAGCCCGGGATGCCCGATGGCCTCGTCGACGAAGTCCTCGAAGGCCTCGACGCCCAGAGCGCGATCATCTCGGAAAGCCGTGGCTTTCTCGCGATGAACGACCTTTCCCAGCTCGTCGAAGAGGATCGGCCCGATCTCAAGTTCGTGCCGTTCAATCCTCGTTTCCCCGAGCGAATCCGAGAGCATGGCGGCGATTGCTTCGCGGCAATCCGCGAGAAGGACATTCTCGTCCATCACCCTTACGAAAGCTTCGAGGTCGTGGTCGCCTTCATCCAACAGGCCGCCGCGGACCCCGACGTCATCGCGATCAAGCAGACGCTTTACCGGGCGGGCAAGCAGTCTGCGATCATCAAGGCGCTGATCGACGCCGCCGAGGCGGGAAAGTCGGTCACCGCGGTGATCGAGCTCAAGGCGCGATTCGATGAAGAACAGAATCTGATGTGGGCCAAGGCGCTCGAGCGCGCCGGCGTCCAGGTCGTCTACGGCTTCATCGACTGGAAGACCCACGCCAAGGTGTCGATGGTCGTGAGGCGCGAGGAGAAGGGCTATAGAACCTACTGCCACTTCGGCACCGGCAACTATCATCCGGTGACGGCGAAGATCTATACCGACCTTAGCTATTTCACCGCCGAGCCGAAGACGGGCCGCGATGCCGCCAAGCTCTTCAACTACATCACCGGCTATCTTGAGCCCAAGAATCTCAAGCAGCTGGTGATTTCCCCCTCGCAGCTACGCTCGGAGCTCATAAGGCTCATCGACGCCGAGATCGCGGCGAAGGCGAATGGAAAGCCGGCCGGCCTCTGGGCCAAGATGAACTCGCTCGTCGATCCGATCATCATCGAGAAATTGTACGAGGCGAGCGCTGCCGGGGTTCCAATCGATCTCGTGATCCGCGGCATTTGCTGCCTGCGGCCGGGCGTCCCTGGCCTTTCGGAGAACATCTACGTCAAGTCGATCGTCGGCCGGTTCCTCGAGCACGCCCGGCTCTGGTGCTTCGCGAACGGGCACGGGCTGCCGCACCCTGCAGCGAAGGTCTACATCAGCTCAGCCGACTGGATGCCGAGGAACTTCGACCGGCGCATCGAATATATGCTTCCGATCGAGAACAAGACGGTCCATGCGCAGCTGCTCGACCAGGTGATGGTCGCAAACCTCATCGACAACGAGCAGAGCTGGCGGCTCAATCCCGACGGGACCTACACGCGCGTCCAGCCGAAGGCCGGGCACGAGTTCAACCTTCACCAATATTTCATGTCCAACCCGTCGCTTTCGGGGCGGGGCCAGGCGCTGAAAAAGGGGCGCAAGGTTCCAAAACTGCGCTTCGAGCGCGGACGGTGAGGGGCCTCACGCCGGTTCAAGCGTGAGCGGCTGATCGGCCTTTGGGCGGGGCAACTAGCCGACCTCATTGTCATATTCATAAAGCCGGTGGTCCTCGAGGAGGCCGCCACGGATATAGGGGCTGCCCTCGACGAACTCCTCGGCCGCCTCCCGGCTCTCGTCTTCAAACATCATCATGACCCCGGCGATCTTGCCTGAGCCGTCGCGAAGCGGTCCGATTGCCTGGACGTCGATGAAGGGCTGACCGACGAAGTCCGTCGTCTGCACCTGGATGGATTGGGGAATCGGGTCCGAGCCTGGCTTCAGATAGCCGATCAGGACGAAGAGCATGGCGTTGAACTCCCTTCAATCACTTCTAGCGGAGCAGCGGCAGCAGGCTTCCGACAAACGCATCCCCGCCATCCATGAGCCAATGGGCGGTCGCGAGAGGAACGATTCGGCGAAGGCGCAGGTAAACGAGCGCGATGAACGTCGAGAAGGGCAGCGGTGAAAGCAGCCGGTAGGCCATGAATTTCGGATCGAACGTCAGCGGCATGACCGCATGCTGGGCCGACCACACGAGCACGACCGCGATGACTGCGAGCCCAGTGCTTTTGAACAATATCTGCAAGCGCGGCAGAACATAGCCGTTGTAGGTCGTCTGCTCGGTCAATCCCCAAAGGAGCGGGAAGACGATCACTCCATATAATGTCGCCCATAGCGGCAGGGGCTCGAAGATCTGGGGCATCCCGAGGCTTCCGTAGACAATCAGGTGACTGAGCAGGTTCCCGGCAAGGATGAAGAGGATGCCGGGAACAACCAGGGCGATGCCGAGGAGAAGGTCTTTCGCGAGGCGCCTTCGATCAAAGCCGATGAGGTCGGCAAGCCGGATTCCCTCGCGCTTAGCGAACCACCAAAGAAGACCAAGGCAGCCGATGTCGACGAGGGAGCCGTAGACGGGAAGAAAGGGTGCGGCCGCAAGCCAGGGGCGTGATGATCCACACGCCAACAGGATCGCCGCAGCGAGGCCTTGAGCAATGATCGCAAGGACCGGCCGGGCGAAAAGCATGACCAGCGGACCGAACCAGCTCAGCTCGCCTGCTGAGCTCCGCTTGGAAATCGCGGATCGCGAATTGGGGAATGCGGCTTCGTTATTGGGCACGAAGATGAAACCACTGGGCTGTTGGGAACGGGCGCGAACTTAGTCAAATCCATCGGGACAGGGCGGTCGAAGGACAGGATATCCCGCCTTTCCGGTTTGTCTTGGGGCTGGAGCATGTGCATCTTGGCGCCCGCAAGAAGCGGGGCTGTAATGAATGGCGGACGTCAGCGGCGAAACCGATGAACGTCTCGCCGCCGCGGCCCTTGAGGACCGTGCTGCGTTCGAGGCGCTGCTTCGACGGCATTATGATCGAATCCACGCGATCGCCTGGCAGCTGACCGGATCACGTGCCGATGCCGAGGACATCGCGCAGGATGTCTGCTGCGCGCTCGTCGAAAAGCTCGAAAGCTTCCGTGGAGAAGCAAAGTTCACGACCTGGCTTACCGGGATCACCTTCAATGCCTGCCGTGATTTCCGGCGGAGGCGAAGGTCCTTCGCCGGGATGATCGACAGGCTGACCCTCTTTTCCCACCTTGCTGCTCCGCCTGACGGGAGGGATGCCTACGACGCGATCTGGGTGAGGAGCGCGATCGCTCGGCTGAAGCCTGCACTTCGCGAGACGGTCGTGCTGGTTGTCGGCCAGCAGCTTACCCATGCCGAAGCCGCGCTTGTCCTCGGCGTCGCCGAGAACACGGTCGCCTGGCGAATGCACGAGGCGAGGCGGATTCTCTCGGGCGACTAGGAAAAGATTTCAAAGGATCCTTCCGCCGCGCGCGTCTCAGTAGCTGGCGGGCACTGACGCGCGCCACAAAGAAGGAGAATCGCCATGTGGCGCCAGCAGCGTTCGATCGGACTCGGCCTCGCCGTCCTGTTCCTCGTCTCGTGCACCAGCTCGGGCGTCGACAACACAGTCGCTCCTCCGTCGGACAGCGCCGAGGCCAAGGCTTCCGGCGTCCTCG
>DASZYL010000233.1:0-1728 GCA_035545385.1 Sphingomicrobium sp.
CTGCTCCCCACGAGGCGGCCGATTCCGATGAATTTGTAGAATTTTCGTTCATCTGAACGGAGCCTACGAAATCAGAATAAACCTTGCAGTTTCGACCTCTTGGCGCGACACAGCCGTCAAATCGGGATGTATTGTGAGACATGCCGTACGGAGCAGCCGGCGGGGAACCGCTTTTGCGGCCAATGCGGCTCCATCTTGACTCACGACGGTGGGACGGGATCGTCATCCGCCGAGCCTGCGCTTTCGCAGCGCGCCGGCGAGCGCCGTCAGATGACGATCATGTTCTACGACCTCGTCGGATCGACCGCGCTTGCGAGCAATTGCGATCCCGAGGACTTTGGCGAGGCGGTCGCACGTTTCCACGACGCCGTCAGTGGCGCAGTGCGCTCGCTTGGCGGATATGTCGGAAGCCGGGTGGGTGATGGAGCGGTCGTCTATTTCGGCTATCCCGAGGCCCAGGAGGATGCAGCGGAGCGGGCGGTGCTCGCTGGGCTTCGCGCTGTCACTGCAACTCGAAGGCTGCTTCTTCCGGACGGCGAAACCGCTCGGATCCGGGTCGGGATCGCGACCGGCGAAGGGATCATCAATCGAAGCGAAAGCGGTGAAGGCAACGAGGTCGTCGGCAATGTCGCCAACCTTGCCGCCCGACTCCAGTCCTTCGCCCCTCCCCAGTCGGTAATCGTTTCGGACGGCACGCGCCGAGTGCTTGGAGGATCGTTCGAGCTCGTCGATATCGGCGAGATCGACGTCAAGGGATTTGCCGCTCCGGTCCAGGCATGGCGGGTGGCCGACCAGCCGCAACGAGACCCGGTCGAACTCAAGCAGCAATCGGCTCCTCTCGTCGGTCGAAGCGCCGAGCGCGCAGCCATGGGAGCCGCGCTCGATCGGGCCCTATCAGGCGAGAGCAGCGTCCTCCTGGTCATCGGCGATGCGGGCGTCGGCAAGTCCCACCTTTCGACCGCCTTCGTCATGGACGACCATGCCGTCAGCGTCATTCGCCTCGTCTTCTCATGCGCGGCGCACAGCAGGGATACGCCCTTCCACCCCTTCATGCCGCAGCTGTCGCGGGCCGCTTCGGGCGCGTCGGCTTGGGCGTCGGGAACCGATTCCGACGACGCCGCCATGCTTGCGAGGATTGCGGGTTTCGAAAGCCGGAACGAAGCCCTCCAGGGCCTGACCGCGGCGCAGCGGCTCGAGCGCACCATCGATGCCCTCGTCAGGCAATTCGAGCTGTTTTCCCGGCAACAGCCGCTCATCATTCTCTTCGAAGACGCGCATTGGGCGGACCCGACGTCGCTGACCGTCCTCGAGCGAGCGATCAGGGATGGAACGTTCGGTCAGGCCCTCCTCATCGTCACTGCGCGGGGAGAATTCGATCCCGCATGGGCCCAATTGCCGAACGTCCAGACGATCCGCCTGCGGCCGCTTGAATCGAGTGACGCAGACAATCTCGTCCTTAGCGTTCCAGGCGCGGACAGCCTCCCGCCAAGCATTCGCCGGGCGATCCTGAGGCGCGCGGACGGAATCCCGCTCTTCCTCGAGGAACTGACCCGATCGACGGTCGAGCGCGCGTCGGATGGCGCCGGAATTTCGGTCGACGAATTCGACCTTCCGATGTCGCTCCAGGATTCGCTCCTCGCGCGTCTCGACCGGCTCGGTCCAGCAAAGCGCATCGCGCAGGTCGCGTCCGTCATTGGAAGGCGCTTCACGAGCGAGGTCCTTGCCGAT
>DASZYL010000234.1:0-2456 GCA_035545385.1 Sphingomicrobium sp.
GGGCGTCAACAACCGGCCCGCACCATCGAAACGTCCAGCACCAATGGCGCTATCCTCACTAATCCACGATGAATGGCGCTCGAGGAAGTCCTGAATCTGGCCTGCGCCTTCCCGGGACAGCAAGGAGCAGACCGCATAGACAAGGACACCGCCCGGCCGGACGAGCTCGGCGGCGATGTCGAGCAGTCGCTGCTGGAGCGACACGAGGCGGTCGAGGCGTTCGGGAGCGAGCCGCCAGCGCCCCTCGGGATTGCGGCGCCAGGTCCCGCTTCCCGAGCAGGGCGCATCGACAAGGACGAGATCCGCTTTTCCGAGCTCGTCGGAGAGCTGATCGAGTTCTCCCGGCGGGCTCAGGAGGCGGGTTTCGATGCGCGCTCCGGCGCGCGCCGCTCGCGGAGCGAGCTTTGAAAGACGCGAACGGTTGCTGTCGGTCGCGAGGATCCTCGCTCCGGGCTCGGCTGCAGCGAGCGCAAGCGCCTTCCCGCCGGCACCGGCACAAAGATCGACGATAAGCTCCAAGCTTTCTGGATCGCATGCGAGCGCGATGAGCTGGCTGCCTTCGTCCTGGACCTCGACCAGCCCTTCCAGGAATACCCCCTGGTCGTCGATGCGGCTCTCCGCGGGGAGCCTCAGTCCCCATGGGCTGAGCGCCGTCGGCTGCGCCAGGGGGAGATCCTCCAGCAACTGGTCACGCGATGCCCTGGCGACATTGACTCGAAGATCGATCGGCGCTCGCTCGAGGAGCGCTGGCCATTCCTCCTTGCCGACAAGCGGCGAGAATTCGCGCTCGAGCCACTCGGGAACGACCCCTCCCTGGGCCGCGGATTCCCCGGCACTGATTGGCTCTGGGCCCCGTGGCTCACCGAACAGGGGGAGAAGCCCCGGTTCCTCGTCCACGAGGCCAAGGATCGCGGCGCGGCCGCTCACCGGGCGTTCGGCGCAATGCCGGATTGCCCGGAAGACGAGCTCGCGCACCGCCCGGCGGTCTTTGGATCCGGCATAGCGGCGCTGCTTGAAGTAGCGCGTGACGAGCACGTCCGCCGGCGGCCCGTCGTCACGGGCCGAGGCAATGACCTCGTCGAGCACCTCGATCGCCGCCTGGAGGCGAGCGGCGGGCGTCATCGGTCAGCGGGTCGGGTAATTGGGCGCCTCGCGGGTGATCGTCACGTCGTGGACGTGGCTCTCGGAGAGACCGGCATTGGTGATCCTCACGAACCGGGCGCGCTTCTGAAGCTCGGCGATGGTGCGCGAGCCCGTATAGCCCATCGCGGCCTTCACTCCGCCGACCAGCTGGTGGATGATCTCGCGAACCGGGCCCTTGTAGGGGACCTGGCCTTCGATGCCCTCCGGCACGAGCTTCAGATGGTCCTTGATATCCTGCTGGAAATAACGGTCCGCGGACCCCCTCGCCATCGCTCCAACCGATCCCATGCCACGGTAAGACTTGTAGCTACGACCTTGATAGAGGAAGATTTCTCCAGGAGCTTCTTCCGTCCCGGCAAGCAGTGATCCGACCATCACCGTGGACGCTCCGGCAGCGAGCGCCTTGGCGATGTCGCCGCTCGTTCGAATTCCCCCATCGGCGATCACCGGCACTCCGTTCGCGGCCCGTGCCGCGTCCATGACCGCGGTCAGCTGGGGAACTCCAACTCCAGCAATGACCCGTGTCGTGCAAATCGAACCGGGGCCGATCCCGACCTTGATGGCGTCGGCGCCCGCATCGGTGAGCGCCTTGGCTGCGTCCGCCGTCGCGACATTGCCAGCGATCACCTGGACCGAGTTGGAGAGGGTCTTCACCCGTTCGACGGCCCTTGCGACATCGACGTTGTGCCCATGCGCCGTGTCGATGACGATGCAGTCGCATCCGGCCTCGATCAGCGCCTCCGAGCGCTCGAAGCCCTTGTCTCCGACCGTCGTCGCGGCGGCAACTCGAAGGCGCCCCTCGGAATCCTTGGTCGCGAACGGCGCCGCGACGGATTTTTCGATGTCCTTGACCGTGATGAGGCCAACGCAATGGTTCGCTTCGTCGACGACCAGGAGCTTCTCGATGCGTCGCTGGTGGAGGATGCGCCTCGCCTCGGCCTCGGTCGTTCCGATCGGCACCGTCGCGAGATCTTCCTTGGTCATGAGCTCGCTGACCCGCTGCTTGGGGTTCTCGGCGAAGCGAACGTCGCGGTTGGTCAATATCCCGCAGAGCTTTCCCGACGGTTCCACGATGGGGATGCCGCTGATGCGGTGGGTCTTCATCAGCTCGAGAGCCTCGTCGAGCGTCTGGTCGGGAGTCATGGTGATCGGGTTGACCACCATGCCGCTCTCGAAACGCTTCACCTGCCGAACCGCCAGGGCCTGTTCCTCGATGCCGAGGTTGCGGTGGAGAACGCCGATTCCGCCGAGCTGGGCAAGCGCAATCGCCATGTCCGCCTCGGTGACGGTGTCCATCGCTGAGGACAGGATCG
>DASZYL010000235.1:0-10423 GCA_035545385.1 Sphingomicrobium sp.
ATCGGGAGCGAAATCCCCTCGGACTACGGTCACTCGTCGCTCGAGGACGCGGCGAGGCTCGCCCGCAGGTCGACGCTCACCATTCATTGAGCGGGGGACCACCGCGACGCTCACGATGGTCGCGGAACGGGCCGACCTCAAAAGAACATTCTCATGTCCTTCAACGCCCACCGGATGAGCGAGCGCATGGCCTCGCTTGCGGCGCGTGGCTGGCCTCGGGCGATGGCCTCGTAGACTCGGTAGTGATCGGGCACCGGATCGCGCAGCAGCGGTCCGTCGCGGGTCTTGAACCTCGTGGTCCAGCGGACCGCTGCGCCGATGGTGCTCGCGAGCGCGACCAGCGGTTCGTTCGCCGTCGCCGCGAAAAGCGTTCGGTGGAAGCGCTGGTCCGCGGTCTGCCCTTCGGGAGTGTCGAGCGGGTGCCTCGCCATCTCGTCCAGGGCCGCTCGAAGAAGAAGGAGATGGTCTTCGCTCCGCCGCTGCGCCGCCAGGGCCGCCGCCCCGGGCTCGATCATTTCCCTCAATTCGAAAAGCCCGCGCACGAAATCCGGATGCGGTTGCCCCTCGAAGCTCCAGGCGAGGACCTCAGGGTCCAGGATGTTCCACTGGCTTCGCGGCGTCACTCGCGTTCCGGCTCTTGGACGGCTTTCGATCATTCCCTTCGCTGCGAGGGTCCGCATGGCCTCGCGATAGGCCGTTCGCGAAATGCCGAGCGCATTGCTGGCTTCGATTTCGCTTCCGAACTGGAAACCGGGCGGGCGTTGACCGCTGACGATTTCAATTCCGATCGCCCTCGCGATGGCGCCGTGAATGCGCGGAGGAGGGCGTCGTTCAAGGTTCACCGGCTGGCTCCAGAATATGCGCGGGCGCTATACCCCACCGGCAGTGCGGGCAATAGCTCGGAGGGAGTAGGCTCGCGACGTGCGAGACCTTGGGCAGTGCCGGGATCAGCCTCCCCGGAGCGTCTGCATCACGCGCGCCCGGATCCGCCCGTAATTCTCCTTCAAGGGCCCCAAAATGCCGTGCTTCTCGCTGGGCAGGTGCGCGAGTGGATGCCCGTCGGGCCTGAAGACATAATGATCGAAGAAGGAGCGCCACGCGGCTCGCTCGCGGGGAGGCCGGTCGGCGATCGCGATCATCGCCAGCATCATCGTGGTGTAGGGCGCGTCCGGGCCGAGGGCGAAGGCATCCCACCAGTAGTTGACGAGGAGATTGAGCGGCTCGGTCGCTTCGACCTGGTGCCACCAGAGCTTCGGGAGGTAGAGCACGTCGCCGGGCTCGAGGTCGGCGACGACTACGCTGTCGCGGACGGCTTCGAACCTGGGAAAGCGCGGGTCCCCGGGCTCGCTTCCCGCGGCAAGTGCAACCGGCGGGCCTGCCATCGTGAAATCGATCGGCCCGACGTAGAGGTTGCCGATGGCCTGCGGCGGATAGAGCGTGAACCGGCGCCGACCGGCAACGACGCACGCGAGGTTGTCGAACGTATCGTAATGGCAGCTGACGAACGACGCGTTTCCAATCCAGAGCAAAGGCCGGGTCGATGGACGAAGGATCGCGAGCTGGTTCTGCTCGGCAAAGCCCGGGACATGATCGTCGGCGGGAATGGAACCGAAATAGAGAGACGATTGCGAGGGATCGCGGGCGGCCGAGCTCATTCGTCCAATCGCGTCGGTGAGGCTCATGTCGGCGCGTTCGAAATTGAACCCTTCAAGATCGTCGGAATAATAATAGCGCCCGGCGATCGACGGCGGCCCGATGAAGGCCTGCGCGAGGGCGCCCGAATCGAGTCTCATGAGATAGTCGCTGAGCGCCTCCCAGGATTGCGCCGCCGCGCGCGTCGCGGTCCATTCGCTGCAAAGGCCGCGAAGGAGAAGCGGTTCGCCTGCGCAAGCAGCCTCGATAAAGGATTGGGGGTCGCTGAACGCGCCGGGATCGACCTCTTCGACACGGCTCGCCATGGTTCTAGGGTCCCGCACACTCGGCGAGCCGGGCGTTGCGCCGGTTCGCGAGGATCGGGATCTGGCGGAGCGATCCCGCGATGCAATAGGCGAGCTGGAGATAGCCTTTGCGGAAGAGAGAGAGGACAGCATCGTCCTCAAGCTCGGCGATGGCATCGAGACTGACCGTGTAAAGGCCCTCGAGATGCAGGGTCTCGCCGTCATCGAACTTCAGCGAGATGTCGATCGGCTCGACCAGCCTCAAATCCACCAGCTCCCTGATGAACGTCTCGGTCATCTCGTTGCCCGTGACCAACAGGCCCAGCGCCTTTTGAATTCGGCGAAGCGCCGCGGTCGGTTCGCTTGCTTCATCGAAGAGGGGTTCGCCCGTCGTTTCGCTGATCCGCGGGTCCTTAAGATCGACCGCGATATTCTCGCCTGAAGTGAAGAAGCCCTGGCGCTCGATCGTCAGCGGGCGGAACTCCGGCATTCCTCCGGGCGAATCGGCGAGGAGGTTCTCGCCCGGCTTGAAGCCGAACATCGCGGCTGCGTAAAACCGCCCGTTCTCCGGATCCTTTGCCAGGAGGATCGGACATGAGGCCGCCGCGATCGGGAATTCCGAGACGACGATCGGGACGAAGTGCGGGAAAGGCCCGGGATCGCGACGCAGGCGAAGCGAGCGATGCTCTTTCGAATTCAGGACTTCAAGCTCGGCCATTTCTATCCCCCACGCGCCACTGACCTAACCCGAAGCGGACCTCCACGCACGAAATTTTGGTCTTTCCCCCGAAGCTTAGAAGACAGAGAAATACTCAGACTTATTTCTCCTTGATAGCGCTAACATTACGGGATAAGCAACGCACTGGAGTCGTCACGCCGACTCTAGGGGAGAGAATGCGAGTCTGGTTCGGCGTCAGCCGAATACCGGTCCTTTTGCGCCGATTCTTCCCCCTGGATTCGAAGCGAACGACTCTTGTGAACCGCGCCGCGCGTCTCGCGCGATGAGGAGAGGGGAGAGGGGCGCATGATTCTCGAGGCTTTCAACGCTCATACAAATTCGCTGACCTCGGTGCGATCAAGGCGATGGCTGCTGGCATGCACTCCAAGCCTACTCGCGCTGATCGCCGCGGCTCCCGCCGACGCGCAGTCGCCCAAGCGAGCGCCTCCCAGGAATCATCAACTCCTCGTGACAGGCGCGGCCTCGACCGCCGCCGCCGAAGAAAAGGCAAACGCGCCATCGAACGCCTCCTCGGAAACGGCGAGCGACGCCCAGGCCGAGCCTCAGCCCCCTGCCCCGACTCAGCCGACGTCATCGTCGGATGACGTGAACAACCAGGCGCAGACCATCGTCATCACCGGCATCCGCGGTTCGCTTCAGCGCAACCTCAACGCCAAGCGCGCTGCTCCCGGCGTCATGGACACGATCTCGGCCGAAGACATCGGCAAGTTCCCTGACGCGAACGTCGCGGACTCGCTGCAGCGCCTGCCGGGCCTTTCGATCCAGCGCGTCGGCGCCCGCGGCGAGGCGAATGGAATCACCGTCCGCGGATTTGGCGGCGACTTCAACGACACGCTCTTCGATGGCCGCCATATCTCCACCGTCGGCCTCGACCGGAACGGCAATCCGAGCCGGGCCGTCGATTTCACGACCGTCGGCGCCGACTTCATCGGCCAGATCAACGTCCTCAAGACCCCGGACGTCGAGCTCTCGACCAGCGCGATCGGCGCGACGATCGACGTTCTCCTGCCCAAGCCTTTCGATTTTTCGGGGCTGAGGGTGGCGGCGTTCGCCGGCGGCTCGCTCCAGTCGCGTGACAAGCACGTGCGCCCAAGAGCCGGCCTTCTCATCAGCGATACCTTCGCCAACGATACGCTGGGTATCCTCGCCGACGCGACCTACACCCGGGAAGACACCAAGGCGAACCACGTATTCATTCCCGGCTGGATCGGGAACTTCTTTGCACCCTGCCAGGCAGGCCCGATCAACCTCACGTGCATTCCGACGACCGCAGCAGGTGCGGATCCCAGCAACCTCAAGTCGATCCTCGGGTGGTTCCCGCAGCAGAACGGGGCCGAGCAGGTCACGACCAGGGACGAGCGCTTCGACGGACGCCTCGCCCTTCAGTGGCGGCCGAGCGACAGCGTCCTTCTCACTCTCGACGACAATTTCTCGCGGCAGAAGATCAGGTCCAACAGCTACGGCTATGCCGCGTGGTTCAACGGCGATGACCTTCGCAACGTCAAATATGATTCCAACGGCTCGGTGATCGACTTCAACCAGTTCGGCACGCCGATGGATTTCAATGCGAACGAGACCAAGGCGGTCAACCAGAGGAACCAGGTCGGAGCGAACCTCAAGTGGAGCGCGACCGAACAGCTCAAGTTCGAGGCCGACGCTTCCTGGGACAAGGCCATCTTCAATCCCGGCCACGACGGCTTCAACGACAGCATGGACATCGGCTACGGCGGCTATAACGGCGCCGACTGCGCCGACGCCCAGTTCGCAAGCTCGGGCGGGTGCGTCAGCACGATCCTCGGAGCTCCGACCGGCGTCCAGATCACGGGGCCGAGCCGCAGCGACCTACCCGTCATTCACGATGTCGGCCCGGCCAACAATGCCGGCCAGTTCCTCGACACCACGCAGATGGGCTCGCACGTCATCGTGCGCTTCCGCAACTACAACACCGATATCGTCAAGCAGGCGAAGCTGCTCGGCCGCTGGGAGGCCGACAATTTCAAGCTGACCTTTGGCGGCCAGTACGTGGACGACGAGTTCCACACCGAAAACGAGAACACGTTCGCGAACGGGGTGTTCGCAAGCTTTGCTGGATATGGCGCCCCCTCGGGCCGGACCGGTGGCCTGTGGCCTCTTCCCCCGGACGCGTTCGGAGGCACCATAAGCACGTCGGGCTTCATCCCGGGCTACGGAAGCGGCGCGCTTGGTCCTGGCTTCGTCGTCTACAACCCCTATGCGATCTACAACGCGCTCGAGGCTGCCGGCCACAACACGGCTCCGGGCTTCGATCCTGGAAGCGTCCTCAATGTCGAGGAAAAGACGCTCTCGGCCTTCGTGAAAGCGAATTTCGACACCGAGATTGCGGGCATGCCGTTCCACTTCAACGCGGGGTTGCGCGAGGAGAGGACCCGGATCAACGTCTCGGCGATCGGCCAGACCATCACCGCATTGACGGTCGACCCGGGCGACCCGACGCTGATCACTCCGACCTTTGCGACCGGGCCGGTCAGCAGCAATTCGAAATATTCCTTCCTTCTCCCAAGCGTCGACATGAAGCTCGAGGCCACTCCGAACCTCATCCTCCGGCTCGACGCATCGCGGACCCTCACCCGGCCGCTCCTTCCCAACCTGAAGCCGACCATCAACTTCGGATCGCTTCGACGCGGTTCGCTGTCGGGAAGCGGCGGCAACCCGGACCTGAAGCCCTATCTCTCGGACAATTTCGACGCGGGCGTCGAGTGGTACTACGCGCCCAACTCCTACTTTGCGATCGACGGCTTCTACAAGCACCTCACCAACTTCATCGTCGGCGGTGTCCGCCAGGAGAGTTTCCCGGGGATCATCGATCCCTTCACCGGACAGCTTGCCGTCTTCAACATCACCGGCCAGGTCAACGGACCCGACGCCAATGTGAGCGGGGTCGAGATCGCGCTTCAGCACGTCTTCGGCAACAGCGGCTTCGGACTCCAGGCCAACGCCACCCTGGTCCACACCAATCGCGAGTTCCCGACCGACGACGTCTCCGGCGCGGCATTTGCGATCACCGGCCTTGCGAACTCTGCGAACTTCGTCGGCTTCTACGACAAGAACGGCTTCCAGGCCCGGGTCGCGGTCAACTGGCGCGGCTCCTACCTGCTCGGCCTCGGGCAGGCCCAGGGCGGCACGTTCGGCGCCGAGCCCGTCTATGTCGACAAGCAGGTGCAGGTCGACGCATCGGCGAGCTACGACATCACCCGCCAGTTCACCGTTTTCGGCGAGGTGACCAACATCAACAATTCCAACTTCAGCACGCATGGCCGCTTCTCCGACCAGCCGCTCGACGTGTGGAATTACGGAAGGCGCTACACGGCGGGCGTCCGCTTCCGACTATTGCCCGCGCCGCCGCCGCCACCACCGCCTCCACCGCTTCCTCCGCCACCACCGCCCGCGCCTCCAGCGACTCAGACGTGCGCCGACGGATCGGTGATCCTGGCGACGGACGCCTGTCCGGCGCCGCCTCCTCCACCGCCGCCTCCGGCTCCTGCGCCCGAGCGCGGCGGCTAGGTGGGACGGGGCGCGGCCTCTCCCGTGCCGGAAGTCCTCTTCCCGGCACTCTCCGGCGAGGGGTGTCACGCGAATTGACATCCCTCGCCTTTTGGGTTGCGTAGACGAATGGCCAGACCGGTTAGGAACGTCGTCATCGTCGGCGGAGGAACCGCCGGCTGGCTGACCGCGGCGATCATTGCCGCGAAGCACAAGAGCCGGATGCCCGGTGGTTTCACGGTGACATTGGTGGAATCGCCGACGACTCCGATCATCGGGGTCGGCGAAGGAACCTGGCCCACCTTGAGAACGACGCTCTCGCGAACGGGAGTCTCCGAGACCGACTTTTTCCGCGAGTGCGACGCCGCCTTCAAACAGGGCGGCCGCTTCGCCCGCTGGACCACCGGGGCGAGCGACGATTCATATTACCACCCGCTGATGCTCCCGCAGAACTTCGCGGAGCTGAACCTCGTGCCACACTGGATCGCTCGTTCGGAGAAGACCAGCTTTTGCGACGCGGTCTGTCCGCAGGGGCGGATCTGCGATGCGGGACTTGCCCCCAAGACCATCGCGACGCCCGAATATGAAGCCCTTGCGAACTATGCCTACCATATCGACGCCGGCAAGTTCGCGCCGTTCATGCAGCGCCATTGCTGCGAGAAGCTCGGAGTCCGGCACGTTCTTGCCGACGTGCTGCATGCTGTTCGACGCGAAGACGGCGACATCAAGAGCGTCGTCACCGAGCAGGCGGGGGAAATCGAGGGCGACCTCTTCGTGGACTGCAGCGGCTTTCGCGCGCTCCTCATCGGAAAGGAGATGGGAGTAGGGTTCAAGGATTGCAGCGACGTCCTGTTCTGCGACACCGCGATGGCGGTCCAGGTGCCCTACGACGATCCGTCGGCCCCGGTGACGACGCACACGACGTCCACGGCCCAGTCGGCAGGCTGGATCTGGGACATCGGCCTTCCGAGCCGCCGCGGCGTCGGCCACGTCTATTCGAGCCGCCATATCTCGGACGATGAGGCGGAGCGCGAGCTTCGCGACTATATCGGTCCCGCAGCCGATGGTCTTGCGATCCGCAAGATCCCGATCCGGGGCGGGCATCGCGAGACCTTCTGGAAGGGCAATTGCGTTGCCGTCGGTCTCGCGTCGGGCTTCCTCGAGCCGCTCGAATCCTCGGCGATCGTGCTTGTCGAACTCTCGGCGAAGATCATCGCCGAGCAGTTGCCGGCCTGCCGTGAAGTCATGGACATCGTCGCCTCGCGCTTCAATGCGACCACGGAATATCGATGGGGGCGGATCATCGATTTCCTGAAATTGCATTATGCGCTGAGCAAGAGGCGCGACACCGCCTTCTGGAGGGACAATGTCGATCCTTCGAGCATCCCCGATCGATTGCAGGACCTCCTCGAGCTGTGGCGCTACCAGTCGCCGTGGTTCCACGACGAGTTCGACCGAGTCGAAGAGGTCTTCCCGTCGGCAAGCTACCAATATGTCCTCTACGGCATGCAATATGAAACCGAGGTCGAGCGCGACGCCCTTGGCGCGGAGGCGCGGATCGCGGAGCGCGCCCTTCGCGAAAACACGGTGCACACCGACCGGCTGAAGGCGTCCCTGCCGCGCCACCGCGAGCTTCTCGAGAAGATCGCGAAGCACGGCCTCCAGCCCGTCTGAGACTTGGGTGCTGTGACAGCCAGCCTGCGCAAGATACCGCCGCTTTGCCTTGGCGCCGCCGTCGGCATCTTGGCATGCGCCAGCGTCGCTGGAGCCGCGCAATCGGCCAAGCTTCCCTATCTCGATCCCTCGCTTCCCGCCGAAAGGCGCGCAGCCGACCTCGTCTCTCGACTGACGCTCGATGAGAAAGCCTCACAGCTCGTCAACCATTCGCGCGCCGTTCCGCGGCTCAATGTCCCTGCCTACGACTGGTGGAGCGAGGCTCTCCACGGGGTCCTCGCCAAGGGAACGACGGTCTTTCCCGAACCGATCGGGCTTGCAGCGACGTTCGATGCTCCCGCAATTCACGAGATGGCCGAGGCGATCGGAGTCGAGGGGAGGATCAAGCATCGCCAGGCGATGGAGAAAGGTCATTCAACGACGTTCGAAGGCCTCGATTTCTGGGCGCCCAACGTCAACATCTTCCGCGATCCAAGATGGGGCCGCGGCCAGGAGACCTATGGCGAGGACCCGTTCCTGACCGGACGCATGGCCGTCGCCTACGTCACCGGGCTGCAGGGGAACGATCCGAGATATTATCGGGCGATCTCCACTCCGAAGCATTTCGCGGTGCACAGCGGGCCCGAGCCGACGCGCCATTTCGCGGACGTCGACGTCAGCAAGCACGACATGGAAGACACTTACCTCCCGGCTTTCCGGGCAGCGGTGACCGAGGGCCATGCGGGCTCGGTGATGTGCGCGTACAACGCCATCAACGGCGAACCCGCCTGCGCCAGCCAGTTCCTGATGCAGCACACGCTTCGCTCGGCCTGGAAATTCTCTGGCTATGTCGTTTCCGATTGCGGCGCGGTCCACGACATCTTCGAAGGGCACCGCTACCGCTCGAGCCAGAGCGAGGCGTCCGCAGTCTCGCTCGAACGGGGCATGGACAATGAATGCATCACCTTTGGCGAGGTGACGGGCAAGGACGATTACCAGCCCTATGTCGACGCGGTTCGTGAGGGCCACCTCAGCCAGGCCGCGATCGACCGGGCGCTGGTGCGCCTGTTCACCGCCCGGATTCGGCTCGGGATGTTCGATCCCCCCTCAATGGTGCCCTATGCGCAGGTCGATGGAAACGAGCTCGACAGTCCCGCGCACCGCAAACTCGCGCTGAGGCTCGCCGAGGAATCGATGGTGCTTCTCAAGAATGACGGCGTGCTTCCGCTCAGGAATGCAAAGCGCATTGCGCTCATTGGGCCGCTTGCCGACCAGACGGACGTGCTCCTTGGAAACTATCACGGGGAGCCGACCCGCTCGGTTTCCGTGCTCGAGGGAATGAAGTCAGCGTTCCCGGACTCGAAGATCATTTATGTGCCCGGCACCCAGTATCTCTCGAACACCGGAGACCCCGTTCCAGCCTCCGCGCTCACCGCCGACGGCAAGCCCGGGCTCCTCGCCGAATATCGAACGAGCGACAAGTTCGACTCCAAGGCGCCCGTTGTCGCTTCGCGCGTCGAACCTTCAGTCGAGGTCCATGAGGGTTCGATCCCTTCCGAACTTGGGCGAACCCCGTTCAACGTGCGCTGGACGGGTCTTCTCACCGCGCCAGCGACCGGCGACTACCGGATCGGGGTGCGCGCCAATGGAACTGCGTTCGTCGTCGTCGAGGGCCGGCAGGTCGCTCGGACCTATGGCGGAACCGCTCTTGGCCGGGTCCGTCTCGAAGCCGGAACGCCAGCGAGGATCGAGGTGAGCTATGCCTCCTCGAGTTCCACCCCGAAGGCGGAGCTCATCTGGCACAGGGTCAATGACGAGCCCGATCCCGCAGCCGTCGCGGCTGCGAGGGATTCGGATGTCGCCGTCCTCGTCGTTGGGATCACGAGCGCGCTCGAAGGCGAGGAAATGCCGGTGAGCGAGCCCGGGTTCGAGGGCGGCGATCGCACCAGCATCGACCTTCCGGAACCCGAAGAAGCTTTAGTCCGGGCGGTTGAGTCCGCGGGAAAGCCGATCGTCGTCGTTCTCATGAACGGAAGCGCGTTGGCGACGCGCTTCGAGAAGGAGCATTCGAACGCCATCCTCGAGGCCTGGTACCCCGGGGAAGAGGGCGGCAACGCGATCGCCCGGACCCTGAACGGCCTCAACAATCCCGCCGGTCGCTTGCCGGTCACTTTTTACAGCGACACGCACCAGCTTCCCCACTTCGAAGACTATTCGATGAAAGGCCGGACGTACCGCTATTTCAGCGGCACACCGCTTTGGCCCTTCGGCTACGGCCTGAGCTACACGAGCTTCCGCTACGCCGACCTGAAACTGCCGGGGACTATCCCCGCCGGTAAGCCGCTCCATGCATCGGTCAGGGTCACCAATGCCGGGAAGGTCCCTGGTGACGAGGTGGTCCAGCTCTACCTTGGCTTTCCCAGGCTCCCCGGCGCTCCGATCAGGGCGCTTCGCGGTTTCAGGCGTGTCCACCTCCTTCCCGGCGAGAGCCAGGAGATCGCTTTCGACCTCTCTCCAAGGGACCTCAGCATGGTGGCCGAGAACGGCGACATCGTCATCCCGTCCGGCACGTACG